>JBJXEX010000312.1:0-43137 GCA_046156195.1 Planctomycetaceae bacterium
CGTCAGGGAGCGGACGTCGTTCTTAAAACAACCGCTCCCTGACGGTCGCGGCTCTCATTCGTCACAGCCTCTCCGCGTTCCGAACTTGCCAAGGACAGATTGATGTGTGGATACCGACTGGTTCCGAGTCCGCGGAGCGGCGGGGAGGCGTTCCCACATGGAGCGTGGGAACGAGAGAAACGTCCCCGTAGCCGCACTCGCCAGAGTGCGGGGCTTTCACAGAGTACGAGGCTCCCGCGTTCTTACGAACGCGGCCACGGCTTCTTGTTCCCATTGGGAGCGTGGTTGTTGATCGGCCTCTGCGCCGGTTGCGAGCCATCGGCCGGCACTGGGCAAGAGCGATACATCCCCGCGTCGGAGAAAGCCCTCGCGGCGATCACTGTCGCTCTGGAGATGTGGCAACGTGGCGATCCGGCGGGCGAAGTTCCGGGGACCAAGCCATTGGTGATCGTCGTCGATTCGTTTCGTCGCGTAGGGCAAACGCTCGAACAATTCGAGGTGCTTGGTGAGGTGCCCGGTCTGACTCAACGGACTTACTTGGTCAAACTGAAGTTCGCCAATCCGGCTGCGGAGGAGAAGGCGCGCTACGCCGTGTTCGGGATCGACCCGCTGTGGATCTACCGTCACGAAGACCTCGAACTGCTCATGCACTGGGAGCACAAGATGCCGGCACCATCAACCGAGAAGCAACCATGAGCGAACCAACTCCGGCCGAGGGCCGATCGCCGAAAGCCGACAGCCGTGATCCCCTTTTTCAGATCTCGTCGATGCTCTGGATCGCGCGGCTGATCGAGGTCCGGTTGCGATTCGTCATCGTGTTGGTCGTCGCGTTCGTGGTCGTCGGCCGCTGGGAGACGTGGCGGAACTACTGGGATAAGTGGACTCGGCCGCTGCTTGGTGGAGCGGCTCACGCGGGGGCCGTATCGGCCGACACCGAATTCTTCTGCCCGATGTGTCCCGGCGTGTTGTCCGACTGGCCCGCGATCTGTCCGGTCTGTCACATGGACCTCGTCACGCGGCGGCGTGGCGAGCCGATCGTGCTGCCGGATGGAACGCTCTCGCGAATGCAGCTCGCACCGTATCGCATTCAGCATGCCGGCATTCACACGACCGAAGTGCAATCGCAAACCGTCGAGGGGATCGGCGAATGTTTGACTCTGCCCGAATCGGCGGTGATCGACACGGGATCGCTGCAAGTGGTCTATGTCGAGTCGATGCCCGGCATGTTCGATGGCGTGGCGGTGAAGCTTGGCCCGCGTGTCGGCGATCTCTTCCCGGTGCGCGAAGGACTCCAATCGGGACAGCGTGTCGCCACCGCGGGAGCGTTTCTGATCGATGCGGAGACGCGGCTCAATCCGAGCCTCGCCGTCGGCTACTTCGGAGCGGCCGGAAATCGAACCGCCAGTTCCTCACAGACATCACCGCGCCGCCGAATCAAGAAGAGCAAACTTTCCGCTGCAGACTTGCAGCTTGTCGAGCAACAGAAAATCTGTCCGGTCACCGGAGCCGATCTCAACTCGATGGGTGGCCCCGTCCCCGTCGATCTCACTGGCCGTCGAGTCTTCATCTGCTGCGCCGGTTGCGAAGCCGCGCTCCGCAAAGACCCAGAGAAACACTTCCAGAAACTAACGGAAACAAAGTGATGCCGGCCGAAAGCTGATCGCCGATCGCCGCTATCCCAAACACAATCCTGAGTGAGATGTTTAACCGCAACGCCATCGGCGTGCGCGCGATCGCGTCTACGGCGTCAATCTCGCCCACGCCGATGGCGTTGGGGTTAAACAGCTCAACGGAACAAATGACGCCCGCGTTGGCTCAAACCCATGATTGATCGCCTCATCGAACTGTCGATTCGGCATCGCGCGAGAACGATCATCGCCGCGTGTGTGCTGGCGATATGTGGCGTCATCGCCGTCGGACGCACGCCGATGGACGCGATCCCGGATCTCTCCGAAAACCAAGTCCTCGTCTTCGCCGATTGGCCGGGACACAACCCGCGCGAACTCGATGAACAAGTCACGTCCACTCTCTCGCGTCACTTGCAGGGGATCGCCGGTGTCCGTGTCGTGCGTGGGGCGAGCGAAGCCGGTTACGCGCTGCTGCATTTGATCTTCGACGATTCAGTCCGCTTCGAGACCGCGCGTGCTCGTGTTCAGGAACGATTGACGCTGCTGGGGGACGCTCTGCCGAGCGGTGTGACGCCGCGACTCGCACCCGATGCCGTCCCGACCGGGCAGATCTTTTGGTACACGCTCGATGGAGACGGGTTTGATCTCGGTCGGTTACGCGACATTCAAGACTGGTCATTGCGTCCGCAGCTCAGCAGCGTGCCCGGAGTCGCTGAAGTCGCCAGCGTCGGCGGTCATGTGCGCGAGTTCGTCATCGAACTCGATCTCACCAAGTTGGCCGATCTCGGTCTCACTCCGCGCGATGTCTGCGATGCGGTCGAGCATTCGCAAGCGATCCTCGGCGGCAACGTCATCCACAAAGGGAACGCCGAGTTTCTCGTTCACGCTCCCGCCAGCTTCGGCGCATCGGCGAGCAATTTAGAAGACATGGATCGTCAAACGCTCCGCGACCTCGAAGCGGTGCTTGTGCCTGGGACTGAGCATGTGGCGCACGCGGCCCGCGTGCGTCAGCAAGAACAGATTGAAACAGACGCACGCGAGCCGCGTATGCCACACACGCCACAGATGCCCCATGTGTCCCGCCTGCGAGACATCGCTCGCGTGTCGATCGCTCCCAAACCAAGACGCGGAGTCTTCGAGAAAGACGGCAACGAAGTGGTCGGCGGAGTCATCGCCATGCGTTACGGCCACAACCCGCTGGAAGTCACCCGCGCGATCCGCCGCAAGCTGACCGAGCTGCGCGCCGGACTCCCTCACGGAGTTCGCATCGTGCCGTGCTACGACCGCACGCCGTTGATTGAAGGAGCGGTCGCGACCGTGACCGGCACATTGCTGGAAGCGATGCTGGGCGCGACGCTGTGTGTGTTGCTGGTGCTGCGGCATCTGCGGTCGAGTTGCATCATCGCGATCACATTGCCGCTGGCCGCGCTGGCGTCGTTCGTCTGCATGGCGGTGCTGCGAACGCTCGGCATTGCCGACATTCAGACCAACATCATGTCGCTGTCGGGCATCGTGATTTCGATTGGCGTGCTGGTCGATTCGTCGATCGTGATGGCCGAGAACGCGATGACTCATCTGCGCCGCGAGTTCGGCGATCAACCGGTGACAGGCGACGTGCGAGCGACCGTCTTGGCCGCGTGTCGCACGGTCGGTCGGCCGATTTTCTTTTCGGTGCTGATCATGTTGATCTCGTTCCTGCCGGTGTTCGCGCTGGGAGGGATCGACGGCAAGCTGTTCCGGCCGCTGGCATTCACGAAGACGTTTGCGCTGATCGCGGTCGCTCTGTTGTCGGTGACGTTGGTTCCCGCGCTCTGCACGTTGTTCTTGCGAGGTCGCATGCGAGCCGAAACCGAAAGCTGGCTGGTGCGTGGCGTGATGGAGGTCTATCGGCCGGTGCTGAATTACCTGCTCGATCATCCGGCCGTGATGGCTTGGATGATCGGCGTGACGTTCGTCGTGGGAGTGACGCCGATCGGTCACGAGGGGTTGTTTCGGGCGGTGCTGTTTGTATCGCTCATTGCGGTCGGATGGACATCGCTCGCCCACCAACCCGAAGCGTCAGCGAGGGAGCGGCGGAATCAGCGGAATCAAAACCTCGCTCGCGCTTCGGGGTGGTGTGGCTCGCTCATCCTCATCGCGTTGATGGCTCAGCAGACGATGCAGCCGCTGGGGACCGACCTGCGCGTGCCGCTCGATGAGGGCATGGTCATGGATATGCCGATCAGCGTGCCGCGGATTTCGGTGACTCAGGCGGGTGACGATCTCAAAGCTCGCGACATGTTGCTCTGCCGGTTTCCAGAAGTTGACATGGTCGTCGGCAAGGCGGGGCGAGCGGAGACGCCGTTTGATCCCGCTCCGCTGGACATGATCGAAACGATGGTCTCGTTCCGCTCGGCCGAGTTCTGGCCCAAGCGCAAGCTGCGCCGAGCCGATGCCGAACAACAGGGCCGCGAAGTGATCCAATCGTTGCTGAAGTCAAAGCTCATCGCGACGCCGCTGGAGACAACCGACTTCATCGAATCGGTCGCGGCCGCGCACGCCCGATGTGAGTTGGGTCTGCGCGAGTACGCTTACCATCGTCATCAAGAGTTTCAGCGTCAGCTCAGCCGAAGGTTGATTCAATCGACGCTCGCGCGGCTGGCCGAGCGTTGGCATGACGCGGGCCGATTGACGCGAGCGATGCAATCGGGCGACTTCGCTTCGATGCAGGAGTCGCTCGCGCCGCATTTGAGTACGCACCTCGCGATGTCGCTGGAGGAAGACGACCTGCGCACGATTGCCGAACACGCTTGGGAGCAACTGGCGGAGAAGAACTTGCTCGCCGATGAGTCTGCCACGCCGCGAACAACGCCGGTGATGGATCGGTTGTGGCAGTCCGCTTATCCGGTGCTCGGCCGCGAAGCTCCGTCGGAGTTCGCTCAGTTGCGATCGGAGCTGCAACGTGAGCATCGCGCGGCATGGGCCGAACACACGGCGACCGTGAATCGCGAGCTACTCGATCGCGGGCTGAGATCATTCACGCAACTTGTTGCGGAAGAAGTTTTGTCGCGCGCGGACGAAGTGGACCCGCGCGTCGAGACATGGCTTGAACAAATTGCCGCCGCACGCGAACCGAGGGGTCAGGCACCGCAGAATTCAAAATCGGCGGGCGGAAGCGTCGAGACGAATCAGATCGCTACTCCGCCAATTTTGAATTCTGCGGTGCCTGACCCCAGCACAGACCATCATCGCGGTGGCCGCAACTTGCCCCCGTTGGCGTTGATTGATCCGGTCCCGGAACTGGACGCGATCCTCTCCGAGCAATCGCGGCGATTCGCGCAGTGGGCGTTTCTCTGGCCGTTTGAACGGGACGAACTGACCGGCTTCGGCGGCGAGCTGGATCGCGCGTTGCAGATGCCCGGTTGGATCAACGTCTGGACTCGGCCGATTCAAAACCGAGTCGACATGCTGGCGACTGGCATCAACACCGAGATCGGCGTGCGAGTGCTCGGTACGAATCTGGAGCAAGTCGTCGCGACGTCCGAAGAGATCGCCGCTGTCCTGCGCGGAGTCCCCGGAGCGGCCGATGTCATCGCCGATCCGATTCGCGGCAAGGGGTACTTGGAGATCGTGCCGAATCGCGAACGGATGGCCGAGTTCGGAGTTGATCCGCGCGACTTGTGGTCGGTGATTGAAACCGCGCTGGGTGGCAAACAAGTCGCGACGATCCTGTCCGGTCGCGAACGTCATGACGTGCGAGTGCGAGTGATGCGCGATGCGGTGCGCGATGAACTCGCGGTGCGGCAGTTGCCGGTGCCCTGTCGCTGGGCTGTGGCGCACGCGGCTCGCGTGCGTCAGTGGCCGCAGGCCAGTCCGGAAACGAAAGCCCAAATCGAAAACGAAACACAATCGACGCACGCGAGCCGCGTGCGCCACATCCCACTCAGCGATGTCGCCGACGTGCGCATCGCCGAAGGGCCAGCGACGATCAAGAGCGAGAATGGACTGCTGCGAAATTATGTCCGGCTCAATGTTCGTGGCCGGGGCACATTCGATTTTCTGGCCGATGCCAAACGAGCTATCGCGGAAGAGATTCAACTTCCGGAAGGGACATCGCTCGAATGGACCGGGCAGTTTGAACATGCCGCCGAGACCGCTTGGACGCTGTTATGGATTACGCCGCTGGTGATCGGCCTGATTCTATGGATCTTATGGCTCACCTATCGCGATTGGGCGGATACCGGCTTAATGCTGTTATCCGTGCCGGGAGCGATCGCGGGGGGCGTCTTCTTTCAATGGTTGTTTGGGTATCGCTGGTCGGTGCCGGTGGCGGTTGGGTTTCTGGCCTGCTTCGGCATGGCGACCTCGACCGGCATCATCATGCTGGTCTATCTGCGCGAGGCATTGGAGAAGCGCGGACCTCTGGCCTCGCTGACCGAAGCGGACTTGCGAGCGGCGGTCATCGAAGGTGCCGTCCATCGGCTGCGTCCTAAACTGCTGACCGAAGGAACGACGATCCTGGGTCTGGCCCCGATGCTCTGGGCCAGCGGTATCGGAGCGGAAGTTATCCGTCCGATGGCCGCTCCGGTGCTGGGGGGCATCTTGATCGCCGACGAAGTCATCGACTTATTCTTGCCCGTGTTGTTCTATTGGGTTCGTCGCCGAAGGTGGCAAGCGATGCAACCAACACTGCCCGCAAAGGAAAGTCTGTAGCCACGCTCGCCAAGAGCGTGGGAAAGCTATCAATCCATCCGACCCACGCTTTGGCACGCGTGGCTACCACGCTCTTGGCGAGCGTGGCGACTCGAAAAAGGAAACTTGAAACATGTTCCGCACGTTGAAAATGTTATGGTGTCTGCCGCTGGGGCTGCTGATGTTATCTCTGTCTGGTTGCGGCGGGGGAGGTTCGGCCTCCAGCTACCATCCGACCGGAACGAGCGCGAAGGCCGCACTGACCGCCGGGTTGGACGCCTGGAAATCCGGCCGTGAAAAGCCGGGAAAGATCGAGTCCACAAAGCCGGTCGTAGAGATCCAAGACCAAATCTGGACCTCCGGCCGTAAGCTGAAAGAGTTCCAGATCGGCGATGAGACCCCCTCGGCCGACGGCCCGACACGCTTCAAGGTCAAGCTGACATTCGACGGTGGCGACCCAGCTCAAGAAGAGGCCGAATACGTCGTGTTCGGCAAAGATCCCTTATATGTCTTTCGCGATAAGGATTATCAAAGGATGTCGGGGCTGTAGATGGTCGATTCGATACGTTTCTGACCGTAGCCACACTCGCCAGAGCGTGGGGCGCGTTTCCCGCACAATGAATGCACTCGCTTGCGCGCATTGAAGGCCTTCCGGTGGTGCGCCTTCGGCGACCACCGGCTAATGGCTGAGAACCCTCCGGGTTCAAAGGCGGCGATAGCGCAACTTCAAAACTTGCGCGTCGGGCATGTATTGGCGGGTATGTTTTCTCCTGCGGTTCGCCTTACGGCATGACGGCCTCGGCACTCGACGTGGGGGGCCAGTGATCTTCAATCGCCAGGCCGGAGATTGTGGCGGCGGATTTCCATGCGTCGCCGAGCGATTTGAGTCGTTCGAGCCGAGCTTGTCGCAACGAGCGTTGCAGTTCCAGAACCATCAGCGGCGACAGGTTTCGACGTTGGTCTTCGGTGGCGATGTTCTGAGCCTGCTCGGCTTTGTTGACGACGGCTTGATACTTCTCGGCCCGTTTGCGAGCGGCGGCGAATTCACGCAGCGCGGTCGCGACTCGTTCGGTCAACGCGTTTTCGACGCGAGCGACTTCTTGCATCGCGGCACACAGTTCCGCCTCGGTCGCGCGAACGGCCCCTTGGTTCCGGTTCCATAATGGGATCGAAGCGCTCACTCCCAGCGTGTAGTCATCGGAACGGTTTTGGTTCTGACGGACATAGCCGCCGTTGACGTTGAGGTTCGGGATCGGCTCGGCTTTGGCGCGTTGGACGACCAGCTTGGCCTTCTCGACGCCCCACTGAGCTTGCTGGATTTCCGGATGTACGCTGAGCACATACAGCGGCGTGGTCTCGGTGTCGTAGTCGGGGAAGGCATAGTCCTCGAAGCGTCCCGCGACTTTCGTGATCGACAAGCGATGAATGCCGAGCAACGCGGCGAGCCGTTTGTACGCCGCCGCTTTCTCGGCCTGAGTCGATTCGACATCGGCCTCGTAACGGAGCAACTCCGCTTCGACCGGCAACACGTCGATGTCGGCGAGTTGCTTGGCATCATCGCGGAGACTGCGAACGGTCTGGGTGATGTCACGGCCGAAGCGACGGATTTCACGGAGCATCCGCAATCGTTCCTGCAACGCGAGCACATCGAAGTATGCCGCGCGAATTTCGGACAGCATCGCGTAACGCTCGGCCATGACGCCCCAACTGGCTTGCTCGACTTCCCGCTCGGCGGCGGCGCGGCTGAGCTTCAGCTTGCGGCCCAGCACGAGTTCTTGCGTCACCAACGGCAACGAATTGACGCCCGATCGACCCTGCTTGTCACTCAGTTCGTCCCACCGCAGCTCGAAGGACGGATTGGGAAACAGCCCGGCTTGATAGGCTCGCCCCCGCGCGGCTTCGACGCCAAACGTCACCTTGGCGAGTCGCGGATTCTGTTCCAGACCGAGCGAGACCAATGCTTCCAGCGTCAAACCGGGATCGACCGCCTCATCTTGATCGTCGCCGGAATCGAACCTCTGCCCCCGTCGCGAAGCGGCCGGTATCTCAAGAACCTCTTCGTAAGGAACAGACTTCGGAGGCGACGTGTCCGTTCGAGCGGCCGATGATTTCGGCGCATCCGATTCATAGACGACGGGCTTCACCGCTGAGAGTTGTGAAGCAGCACCGTTGGCGGGGCGAGTTGGTTCTGTCGCGGCGACAGAGACCTTGGGCTTGGAACTTCGCCAGAGCTTCGGCCATTCGGCATGTGCCTCCATCGAAATGGCAAGAACCGCCAGTCCGAGTCCCACCGCTGCGAGTCGCCTCGCGTGACAATGCTCACCCATGATTCGCCCCTCCTTGGGCGGCCGCGCCGAACGGCTGATCGACTCTTCGGACATTGACTGGGCCGAGCTTGCGAAACAATTCGCCAAGCTTCACTGCCAAGCACAACTCGTCCAGATTCACACGGTCGTTAGGAATCGAGTCTCAATGGGACACCTTGAATTCGTTCGTGCGAGAAAAATCGAGACCGTTCCACAAGTTGTTCTGCAACACTTTGTCCCCCTTCGCGTTCTTTGCGACCTTCTGTTCAAAACAGAGTTTTGAACAGAAGGTCGCAAAGAACGCGAAGGGAAATCGAGTCAGACTGTGACTCTGAAAACAATGTTGGGTTCCGCTTTTCCCTTAGATTCCTTTTGTCTTCGACTCTGTGGCTGGCGCGTCCTCTTCGATGGCGGGCGGTTCTTGGCCTTCCTTGGCTCGATAGAGGGCGGCGAATTTCTCTTTCAGTTTCGGATCGCAAATGAAGCATTGCGACTTCGCGCGATCGTGTTCGTTGCACCAATCGTTCTTGGCCTTGAAGGCGACCGTCAGTTTTGAGTTGCACAGGCTGCATTCGGCTTCGGGAACGCCGTGCTCGCCGCACCACCAGCCGCTGTGGTCGTGTTCTTTTTTGCCGTCCTTGTGGTCGTGGTTGTCGGTCTGAGCGACTTGTTTCGGTGGCGCGGCCGATTCGCCGCAGCCGTTCGCCGCGAACATCAACGCGGCGAGCAAGGTGCCAGCCGTCCCAAGTTTTCGTGTCGTCATCTCAAGGTCTCCTTTGTTGGGGTTAGTGGTTAGTGGCAATACCGTTCGGTTAGTGTCGCCATGAGCCGTCGGCGCTAGCCTCGGGCCGTTGTTTCTCGGACTTTGTTAGTGCTCGAAGTCCGAGGCTAGCGCCGGCGGCTCACTAACCGAACGGTATTGTGGTTAGTGGTGAGGAGCGAGGAGCTAGGAGCGAGGAAGGCAAAGGCGGCAACGATGCAACGGCATTCCCTCATCCCTCATCCCTCATCCCTCATCCCTCATTCCTCATCCCTCGCCCCTCAACAAACAGCCCCAGCATCGGGGCCGTCACGGACTCGGACATGTGGAACCAGCGGATCAGCACCCATTGAATCGCGTGAGCGATCGCATCAAAGAACAGGTACAGGACTCGGAGCACCAGCAGCGACATGATCATCGCGCCGATGACTCCGCCGATGACGACGGTCGCGAGCGGCCGTTGCACCTCAGCTCCTTGACCGGTCGAGAGGGCCATCGGCAGGAAGCCGAAGCTGGCGACGAGCGTCGTCATCAACACGGGACGTAAGCGCGTGATTGCCGCTTGGCGGACAGCGTCGTGAATCTTCATGCCCGCACGGCGGAGTTGTCGCACATAACTGACGAGGATCATGTCATCGAGCACCGCTACGCCGGAGAGTGCGATGAAACCGATCGCCGCCGAGATCGAGAACGGCATGTCGCGCAGCCACAGCGCGATGATGCCCCCCACCCAGCCGAACGGGACGCCGGTGAAGACTCGCAGCGCGTCAATGACGTTGTGATAGGTGAAGAACAGCAGCGTGAAGATCAGCGCGATGGCGACCGGGACGACGATCAGCAATCGGTTGCGGGCGCGTTCGTAATTCTCGAACTGTCCGCCCCACTCCAGAGAGTAGCGGCCCGGCGGCAGTCTGACTTTGTCTCCGACCTTTTGCTGAGCCTCGGCCACAAACGTCCCCATGTCCCGGCCGCGAATGTTGGTCGCAATGGTGATCCGTCGCTGCCCCCACTCGCGAGTGATCGTGGACGGGCCTTCCACCAGGCGGATGTCGGCCAATCGCGATAGCGGAATCCGTTCTCCATCGGGCGTTGCCACCAGAATCGCACCGATCGACTCAGGGCTGGTTCGCAATCGTTCGGGCAAGCGAACGACCAGCGGAAATCGCAACTGGTCCTCGACGACTTGCCCGACCTCCAAGCCGCCCACCGATTGAATCAAGTCCAACAGTGTTTGCGCCGCGATGCCGTACCTCGCGATCTCGTCTTGTTTGATCCGCACTTGTAAGACGGGCTGACCGCTGATTTGCTCGACGGAGACATCCGCGCTTCCCTTGATCGTCTTCAACACCGTTTCGATTTCCGCGGCCTTCGCGATCAATACCTCGAAATCGTCTCCGAACAATTTGATCCCCAAATCCGATCGAACACCGGAAATCATTTCGTTGACGCGGTGCTCGATGGGCTGCATGAACGCGATCCGCTGACCGGGAACCGCGCGCAGCAGGTGACTGAGTTGCTCGATCAATTCATCCTGCGTCCGGCATTTCTTCCATTGCGATCGAGGATTCATCATGACGTAGAGGTCGGTCAGCTCCGTCCCCATGACGTCGGTCGCGACTTCGGCCGTGCCCACACGACTCCAGACGTGGCGAACCTCGTCTGGAAATGCTTCCAGAATCATCTGCTCCATGCAGGTGTTGACGTGGTTCGAGTCGCTCAGGTCGGTTCCCGGCAGTCGAGTGACCGCGATGGCAATGGCTCCTTCCGAAAGTTTTGGAATGAATTCGCTGCCGAGATTCGGAGCGATCATCCCGAACGCGAACACCAGCACGCACGCGGCGAACGTCACCACCGCGAACCGATGATCCATGCAGACTTTCAAGACCGGATTGTGAATCGTGTGAGCCAGCCGCATCAGCCACGGTTCTTTCTCCGTCAGGCGGCGCGGCAGCAGGAAACTGGCCAGCACCGGCATCAGTGTCATCGAGAGCACCATCGAACCGGCCAGCGCGAAGATGACCGTCAGCGCCATCGGCCGGAAGAGTTTTCCTTCGATCCCCTCCAGCGTGAGGATCGGCAAGTACACGATCATGATGATGAGTTCGCCGAACAGCGTCGGCTTGCGGACCTCGACCGCCGCGTCGCGAATGACTTCGATCTTGCTGCGGTTTCGAAAGTCGCCATGAGCGATATGCCGCACGCAGTTCTCGACCATGACCACCGAGCTATCGACCACCATGCCGAAGTCGATCGCACCCAAGCTGAGCAAGCTGGCCGCGATGCCGAACTGCCACATGCCGCTGAACGCGCACAACATCGACAGCGGAATCGCCACCGCGACAATCGTGGCCGCTCTCAAGTTGCCCAAGAACGCGAACAGAATCGCGATCACCAGCAACCCGCCCTCGAACAGATTCCGGCGCACCGTGTCGATCACGAAGTCCACTAATTCGGTGCGGTCATAAACGACTTCGATCTCCACGTCGGCCGGAAGTGTCGAGCGGATTTCTTCCATCCGCTTCTTCAGAGCCGACGTGACGACTTTGCTGTTCTGCCCCATCGTCATGAAGCACAGGCCGAGAATCGCTTCGCCTCGTCCCATCGCCGTCACCGAACCGCGACGAATCTCTTGGCCGATACTGACCGTCGCCACGTCCTTCACACGAATCGGCGAGCCATCCGCCGCCGCCACGACGATGTTCCGAATCTGTTCCTCGTTGACCGTGCGGCCGAGTCCCTGCACCAGCACAAACTGATTGTTCTGTTGAATGCCGCCGCCGCCGGTGTTCTTGTTGTTCTTCTCCAGAGCCTCGACGACCTCGGCGAACGTCCGCTTGTGCTTGATCAGCCGATCAGGATCGATACGAACCTGATACTGCTTCTCGAAGCCGCCCCAAGTATTGACCTCCGCCACACCGGGGACTGTTCGCAGCTTGGGCTTGATCGACCAATCGTGAATCGTCCGCAAGTAGGTCAGGTCTTCGATCGAGGGGCTTGAGGAGAGGCGAGATGAGGCAAGGTCTTCGTCGTCTTCGCGTCGCCGCTCGCCTCGCCCCTTCAACGTCACGATGTAGTGATAGACCTCGCCCAAGCCAGTCGCGATCGGGCCAAGACTCGGCCGCTGAATGCCCGGCGGCAGCTCGATCGAACCGAGCCGCTCGTTGACGAGCTGCCTCGCAAAATAGATGTCGGTCCCGTCCTCAAACGTGGCGACGACCTGGGACAAACCGAACTTCGAGGTCGATCGCAAAATTTGCAGCTTCGGCAGCCCCCCCAGCACTTGCTCGATCGGAAACGTGATTTGCTGCTCGACCTCTTCGGGGCCGAGCGCCGGAGCCGTCGTGTTGATCTGCACCTGAATCGGAGTCGTATCCGGGAAAGCGTCGATGTCGAGATGCAACACCGCGATCCCACCCGCCACCGCCAGCCCCACGGCCAACAGCAACACGAGAAACCGGTTTCGCAATGAGACGTCGATGATCCAGTTGAGCATGGCTCGATTTTCGATTTTTGATTTTTGATTTTTGATTGGGAGGCAAGAGGCAAGAGGCCGCGGTTGATGATTCTCGATGACCGGCCACTTCTGCGGTTCAATCAAAAATCGAAAATCAAAAATCAAACCTCCCTCACGCCGCTTTCGTGGTGGGAACTTCGTCAGACACAACGAGCACCCCGTCGTTCAAACACAGTCGCCGTTTCGCTCGCGCGGCGGCTCCGGGGTCGTGAGTCACCATGACGATCGTGCGGCCTTCGCTCACGAAGTTGTCGAACATCGTCAGCACCGCTTCGCGACTGGCTGGGTCGAGGTTGCCGGTTGGCTCATCGGCGAGGATCAAGCGCGGGTTGTTCGCCAGCGTGCGAGCGAGGGCGACTCGCTGTTGCTGGCCGGTGCTCAGTTCGCTCGGCTTGTGCTCGATGCGGTTGCCGAGTCCGACTTGTTCCAACAGTGCGACGGCTCGGTCGCGTTGTTCGCTCTTGCTGACGCCGTGCAGGAACAGCGGCACCTCGACGTTCTCCAACGCGGTGAGATAGGGCACGAGATTGAATGTCTGAAACACGAATCCGATTCGCTCGCGCCGTCGCCGCGTCCGTTCGTTGATCGGCAGGTCATAGAGCGACTCTCCCTCGAAGAGCACTTTGCCAGTATCGGGCGACAACATGCCGCCAAGCAGCGACAGCAACGTCGTCTTACCGCTGCCGCTGGGACCGACAACGGCGACGTACTCGCCAAGTCCGATGTCGAGCGAACTCGCTTGGAACGCGACGACCTCGTGCTGACGCCGACGATAGATCTTGGTGATGTCTTGCAGATGAAACATGGCGGACCCTCATGTGGCGCACGCGGCTCGCGTGCGAGTTCGAGTTCTGACATTTTGAAGACTGGTGACGCACGCGAGCCGCGTGCGCCACATCACACCTCCTGAAAGCAGCAGCACGGATCGAGCTTCGCCGCCGAACGAGCGGGCCACAGCGCGGCCAGCGTGGTGATGACGAGGGCCGCTCCGATCGACAGCCCGATCAAATCGGGCAGCGGCTTGACGCTCACTCCAGCCCACTGCGAGCCGAGCACCATCGCCACGATCAGTCCGAGCATGCTTCCTCCCACAGCTCCGACGATGCCGAGCGCCCAGGCTTTCAATAGAAACATTCGCGTGACGAGACTCGGTGTGGCACCGAGCGCCATCAACGTGCCGACTTCGCGGCGGCGTTCGCGGACGTTCGAGGAAATCGTGCTGGCCACGCTCGCGCCGCCGACGATCACCAGAATGCCCAGCACGAGCAGTGACATTTGGCTCATCAACCGGTTCACGCCCACTTGAGTCGAGACGACTTGCGAGATCGTCACGACCTTCGCATCGGGCAACAGTTCGGCCAGCTTCGACACGAGACCTCCGGCCGCGTCCTCGCAACAGCCCATCACTTCGATCGCGTTCACAACTTCGCCCGCGTTGGTCAGTCGCTGAACCGTGTGCAAGTGCGCGAAAACGCGCGAGTCATCGACCGTGCCAGTGCGCGGCAACACGGCCAGCACCTGCAACTTCTCGCCGAGCAGTTTGACCGACTGGCCCGGCTTCAAACCGGAGAACTCGGCCACGTCGGCACCGATGACCGCCTCGTTCCCTTTCAACTGGTCGATGGTCCGTTCGCTGGCGAGTTTCTCTGGCGCGGCGTCGTAGGTCTTCGGCCCGCACGCGGCCTTCTTGCAGCCCTCGTGCTTGTTGCTGAAGAGCGAGACCGATTGCCACGCGGCCTTCGCTTGAAACTCGCTCTGCGGCAGGATGCCAGTCAGCGTAACATCGCGATTCGCGACCTTCGCCGACACGCACAACTTCGGAGAGAGCCGCTCCACGCCCGACAGGTTCTCCAACAGGATGCTGGAGACATGCGACTCCGGCAACGTGTTCGTGGTGAGGTCGGCCGAGTAGTAATCCTGCAACGTCGCGCCCTTGGGAAGCACGAGCACGTTGGCTCCCAGCGATTGCAGTTGCTGCCCGACTTCCCGTTCCGAGAAGACGGTGACGTGACGAATCGCGACGAGCGCCGTCACACCCAACAGAATCGTGAGCGTGCTGGTGAACATCGCCGAGGGCCGCTCGGCCAGTTCGCGCCAGACGAGAGTTTTGAGGTTCATGGCGAGTTCCTAATTTTTGATTTTTGATTTGTGATTTTTGATTTGGGCTGCAAAGGACGGTTCGATTGATGATTTTCGATCTGACGTTCGCCTCGGTGGTTCAATCAAAAATCAAAAATCAAAAATTGTTTCACCTCGTGGCGGTTCGTGGCGGCGGTTGATGATGTTTGCAGTTCGGGTCGTCGCAGCACTTGCCGGCCTTTGCGAGTGCGGCGGCGATCTCGTCCTTTGAGGCGATCGCGTCGAACTTGCCGACCATCACGCCCGGCGGTGCGAGCAAGACGGTGTGAGTGGCTTTGGCTTTCGGGTCGATCTGCATTTGACCGACGAATTTGCTTTCCTGCGGATCGGCGGCCGTCATGCCGACGGTGACGATCCGATCTTTGAAGTGCGGGTCGCTCTGAAAATCCTTGATCGCGACCGGGGCCGGAGCCTTCGCCGATCCTTGCACGGTGACGAGCACCAGCTTGTTCTCTTGCAAGTTCTTCATGGCGAACATCATCGTCGGCGTGACGAACGCGTCGCCGAGTTTTTCCACCGTCACCTTCTGAGCAAACATGCCGGTCATGGCTCCGTTGGGAGCAACCGAGACGATCATCGGCATCGGAGCACGGCTCACGTCGTACTTCGCGACCAACGCCTGCTCGGCCGAATCGCCGACGGGAACGAGGGCCACCACCGCTTGCTCGGTCTTGTTGGCCAGAGCCTGTTTCAACGTCGCCGACATGGCGTTCGTGGCGGGATCAGTCGTCTTGTAGAACAACAGAAACGTGAACTTCCCCTCCTTGCTCGCTTGGTTCAGCACGGCTTGAGCCTTGCTGACCGGAGCCGCCGCCGGAGCGACCTTGGTGGTCTGAGCCATCGCGAACGTCGGAGCGAGCAGGGCGAGCAAGGCCGCAATCATGGATCGAATCAGGTGAGTGTTCATAACGATTCCTTTCGTGAAGTTTGGATGAGTAAGTGCCATGACGCCGCAACGCGGCGTGCGGTTCAGCCGCAACGCGGCGTGTGGTTCAGCCGCAACGCGGCGTGACTCGAAAGCCCAGGGCGCAGCCCTGGGAACGGGTCGAGAAACAAACTCGTAAGGCCCAAAGGGCCGTGACTCGACTTTCAATCCCAGACATATCGTTCATCCCATTCAATGCCGTGACGTACCAAAAACCGCCGATACTCCTCCTGGAACGTCCTCGTGCGATGATGCTCTTCTTGATTGCGGCATGATCGGTCCTTTCGTTGAGTCACGGCCCTTTGGGCCTTGTCGGTTACATGCGTGTCCATTTCCCAGGGCTAGCGCCCTGGGCTTTCGAGTCCCGCCCCGTTGGGGCGAAGAGATTCAACTGGGCTTTCGAGTCTCGCCCCGTCGGGGCGAAGAGATTCAACCGAGCTTTCGAGTCTCGCCCCGTTGGGGCGAAGAGATTCATCCAGCCCGACCGGGCTAGTGGTTGTGGTCGGCTCAGCCCGCTCCCAAGTTGTTCTTCAACAACTCGGATCGCAGGATGCCGCTGTTGGTGGAGGCGACGAGTTCCCCCGGCAACAAGCCGGCGGCGATTTCGATGTTTGGTTCGGACTGGATTGGCTCGCCCCTCGTCCCTCGTCCCGCATCGCTCGACTCCGTTGCTCCGGGACGAATTTTGCGAACGTGGAACACTTTGTATTTCGACGTCTCGAAGTTCTTGTCGCGGACGAAGACGACGTAGCAATCTCCCTCCCAATGCACCGCGTTCTGAGGGACGACGACCGCATTCTCTTCTTGTCGTAGAACGATTCGAGCCGAACCGAACGACCGCGCGTGATGCCGGCCAGATGTGTTCGGCAGTTTGACTCGGACCGGTACCGTGCGAGTTGCTTCATCGACGGACGGGCTGACCCACGCGACCGTGCCGTTGTCCCACTCGTTGTGTCCGTCGTGCTGGAACTGCACCGATTGACCGGGCTGAATCCGATCGGCGTCCTCGATCCGCACATTGAGCGTCAGCCACATGACTCGCGTGTCGGCGACGATGAACAACACTTTGTTGGAGGCGACGACTTCTCCCGGCGAGCTGCTGCGTTCGGTGACTTCGCCATCGAATGGTGCTCGGACTGGCAACAGGTTGCTCGACGAGGACGTTTTCGCGACGGCTTCCACCAGCTCATCGGTCAGTCCGAGAAACTGCAACTGCCGCGCGAGTTCTTCCGGCTCCGAGCGGAGGTCATCGACCTTCGGCAGCGGCAGGCCGAGATTCACCAACGCTTGTCTCGCGGCAAGCATTCGAACATGAGCCTCCGCGACGGCTCCCTCGGCTTCCTGCACCGACTTGCCCGCGACGACTCCCGTGGAACTCTTGAGGTTGGCGAGTGTCTGCGTCTTCAAATCGAGATTCACGATCGACTGCTGCAACTCGGCCTTGGCTTTGCCAACGTCGGCCGCATCGACGAGTGCCAGCACCTCGCCTCGTTTCACTTTGTCGCCGACTTGTTTCTCCACGCGGAACAACGTCCCGGAGACGCGCGACGACAATCGCGCCGCACGAGTCGGATCGAAACCAATCTCGCCGTTGGCCAGGACCGATTCGGAAATCGCCGCGTGCTTGGCGGGAGTCACTTCGATCCCCAACCGTTCGATGATCTCGGCCGATGTGAACTGAATCCGTCGCTGCTGCAACTTGCACAGGCTGTTGTTTTCGGGACGGGGCGTGAAATTCAATGAGTCTTCCGAATGCGACTTCTCTTCGGCCGCGACGTTGGCCGCATTCGGAATCTGTGCGATCGCCGGATTGCAGACGGGGCATTCATGCACTCCATGAAACTTGCACCAACCTTTCTCCTTGGCCGATGGCAAACACTCTTTGTGGCATTCAACGCATTCCGAATCCGGGACGTTGTGAGCTTCGCACCAGTCGTCTTTCTCGACGATGGCATGCCCGCGCAGCTCCGAGAACTTCGGAATCCGCCAGTGAGTCTTCTGCCCGGCAAACACCAATCCGCTGACCGCCACGAGAGCGATCGCGCCGGGCACGGCCTGTCCCGCCAACGCGATGAACCGACCAGCGAACGATCGACGTGATGGCGGACTCTCGCCAACCCGATTTGTGGAAACCCTATGTGCGACCATGATGCAACTCTCACACTTTCAATGGGACGTAACCGGTATGCCGGCCTTGGCCCCAACGGGGACTGACTCGAAAGCCCAGGGCGCTAGCCCTGGGAATTCGTTGCGAAACAATTCGTGAAGGCCCGAAGGGCCGAGACTCGTCGTATTTCTTTCGATGGGTTACGGCCCGTTGGGCCTTGTCGATTTCATCGGTGTCCGTTTCCCAGGGCTGCGCCCTGGGCTATCGAGTCGTGCCCCTTTGGGGCTGCGCTCAAGCTCGTTCGCCAGCAGCTTGCTCTCTTTCGTTGCGACGACTTCGCCGGGTGCGACGCCGACGATGATCTCCGTATTCGTGGCGTCTTTTGCTCCGGTGCGGACCATTCTCGCGTAAAAGACCTTGGGCCCGTTCGGCTTCAAAAAGTCTTTGTCTCGGACGAACACGACTTGGTCCTCGCCGATCGTTTGCACGGCTTCGTTCGGGACGGTGATCGCGTGCGGTTCCTCGCGGAGCACGATGCGACCGACTCCCAACGCGGAGGCTCGCAGCTTGCCCTCCGAGTTCGGCATGATCGCTCGCACGGGAATCGTGCGGGTCGTCTCGTCTGCCGATGTGCCGATCCAATCGACTCGTCCGCTGAACTCGGCTTTGACACCGTCCGGTCGGAATCGCACCGACTGACCGACTTGGACCCACCGCGCGTCGCTCGCCAAGACGTTCAAGTTGACCCACATTTGCCGCGGATCGGCGACGACGAATAACACGTCCTCCGGATCGACCACCTCACCGGCGATGACATCGACCTGCATCACCACGCCGTCCAGCGGAGATCGCAATGGCAGCAACGTCCCCGGCAGATCGGCATCGTTCTTCGACAACTCGCGAGCCAGTCCCAGTCGTTGCAGTTGATTGGCGATGTCGTCCACGTCCTGGTTGCCGAACTCCGCCGCTTTGACCGTCAGGCCGAGATTCACAAGCGCTTGCTCGGCACTGAGCAAGCGGACTTCGGCATCTCGCCGAGCCGCTTCAGCTTCTTTCTTCTGACGTTCCGGCACCGCCGCGTTTTTCAGATTGGATAACGCCTGCGTCTTGAGCCGCACCTGCACGATCCCCTGCAACAACTCGGTCTTCGCTTTGCCGACCTCGGCCGCGTCGATGATCGCCAGCAACTCACCCGCTTGAACGATGTCGCCGATTTGTTTGGTGACTCGCCACGCGGTCCCCGGTACACGCGCGGCCAATCGAGCCACTCGCGTTGCATCGAAGCTGATCTCACCGCTGGCGGAGATCGACTCGGTCATCGCCGCTTCCCAGACCGGAGCGACATCAATCCCCAATTTCTCCGCCGCTTCTTTCGAGGTGACTCGCACACGACGGCCGCTGGTCGCCACGTTCGGATCGCTGGGCAACAACGTGTCGGTTTCGACCGTCAGCACATCTTCGATCTTCGCCACCGTTGATGAGTTTTCTCCGCCACGCGGCGCGGTCGCGAACTTCCACTCGGTGCGATGTCCCCAAACCGCGACACCCGCCAACAGCGCGAACGTCAGCAGCATCGGCACCGAGCCAATGACGGCTCGGAACCAACCCCGTGGCTGCGGCGATGGATGTGCTTGACCGGCAGGCTCGGCCGGAGTCGAAGCGGGGGATTTGGAAGACGTGGACATGATCCATCCTGCGAGAAAATCGTTTAACGACAAGCCGAAGGCGTCGGCGAAGGCGATCAAAGCTGCCCTGTTCGACAGGCCGTTCAACGAGCGATTGTCGCCGTTCGCTCCGCGAAAGGACGTCCTTTCGCGGAGCGAAAGGGGACAAAGCCAGCGAGGCCCGTGGCTAGCGCCATCGGCTCACAGAGCGAGGCACGCGCACCAGCGCTTACACGCGCAAGACAACGGTCGCCAACACCGCTAACTGTGGCGACTCATGCGGCCTCAATCCGACCGAGGCGGAGAGGCTCACGTTGTGCAAGGCTCGCACGATCCCGACGAAATCGCGTGTCGTCATGGAATCCAGAAGGGGTGTCGGTCGCTCCGAAGCCAGCGACTTCGCTCGTAACTGCGGAGCCGAATCCATTGGCGAATGCTGACACGAACAATGCTCGCCACGAATCTGCCATCCCGCCAAAGCCGCTTGCTCCGCTTGTTCTTCGACTGCTTGTTCTTCGTCTTCGTGATGATGGCCGCACGTCGCCACGGCACACACTTCCGTCAAACGCTCGTGCGAACGGACATCGCAGCAATGGCAGCCCTGACCGGTCAGTTCCACGCACTCATGCCCATCCGCGCCAACGCAGCGGACAAAGCAGACCGGCGACACCAAGGCCATGCCTTGTGCCACGAGCGCCAGCAGAACTGTGAACCAACGAGCCATCATGCTGAGAGAACCTCCAACCGATTGTCTTTCGGCATTTCCAAAAATCGGTCTGAGCCAACCTTATCGGTCCCTCGAAGTTCATTGAAGTGCATCTCTCTCTGTTGAATGGTTTGCCCAAGCTTCGTGACTTCGCAACATCGTTCGCAGAATCGCCACCTGGTCCGGGTACTGAGCAGCGACATCGTTGACCTCCCAAGCGTCTTCGGGCTTGAGGAACAACCAGCCAGACGAATCGCTCTCGTCGAGCGGCTCGGCGGGTTCGGATTGAATGAAGTAGAACTCCGCGGTTCGCACGGCGGCACCTGTCTCGTCGTCGTGCAGAAACAGCTCCGAACGCCACTTGGTCCCCGCGTTTTGCAACAGCGGCAGCAAGCTTCGAGGCTGTGTGTCATTGCGGCCGAACCAGTCGCTCAGCGTGGGCAAGACATCCGCCGGAGAAACCAACTCGGAACGTCGGCTGCCGAGCGGGTCGTTGATCGCTCCGGCAATCAGCAACGGCGGATGCACGACTTCGTCTCGAAGGGAGTCGATGTCCAACAGCGTTTCGTTCGGACGATTCGCGAACGGGGCGAGCATCTCCGCTTCACCCACGGACTGTCCGTGTTGAGCCATGAAAACCAACAATGGCGGAGCGTCACCGAACAAGCGTTCGATCGTCGCCAGCAATCGGCCGATGAAATGATCGAATTGCGTCAGCAACGCGGCATAAGCGACTTCGATCTCGCGGAGTGAGACCAAGTCCGCGGGGACATCATCCAACTCGTCGGCATACAGCTCCACGAACTGCTCCGTCGCGAGTCCGGGCCAACCGATCCCGCGCGATTCCAGCCAGAGCAGCCACGAGGCGGATGTCTCGCGGCTCAATTCCTCCAAGGCCTGCTCGGCCTGATGCACGAATTGAGCGAGCGAGGTTTTGCTCAAATCCTCTTCACCGTCAGCGGTCGGCTCATCCGCTTCGCTGAGCCAACGCACGGCCACTCCACGCGGCAACTGTTCGAGCCAACTCAAGGTCGTGTCGCGAAGCAGTGGCTTCTCGGCCGGAGAGGCGAAACATTGATCGAAGACCACGCCGCGCGCCGCGAGCCGATCGAGATTCGGGGTCTCGATCCATTCGTGCCCATAGCAGCCCAAGCAACGGCGGCTGAGTTGATCCAAAGCAAAGACGATGGCACGCGGCGGCATCCGTTGGTTTCCTTGAGAGTGAGCGGCAAGTCATTCGACTCCGCCGAGGCTACGCAAGTAGGTGGCGGTTTGCACGGCCGCCTCGCGCGGTCCCATGAGTTCGGCATAGGCTTGATGGATCGTGACGAAACCGCGGTAACCGATCTCTCGCAACGCTCCGATCGCCGCCGGGAAATCGACGCCTCCCGGCTCCCAAATGGGGATGTGTCGAAATCGTCGCATCCCCAAACACCAAGTCTCCAACTCGACCGGCCCCTGCGGATCGAGCTGATGATTCTGCACATAGACATTCATCAAATACGGCGCGAAGCGACGCAGTGTTTCCAATCCGTATTGCTCACCGCACAGCATGAGATTGGCCGGTTCGTAGATCAGTCCAAAGTTCGACCGCCCAATTTGATGGAGCACTGCCAGAGATTGCTCGACGGTCTCGAACAGCGTCGTCGTGTGACACTGATGCGCCAGCCGAATGTTCCGCGCCGCCGCCTCATCCGCCGCTCGCCGAGCGTGTTCGATATCTGAGTCGGACTTCAAACAGACGCGAATCAAATCGCTGCCCAATGCCTCGGCCACATCGAGGCTCGGCCCGATGTTTTGCAAGCTGTCCGGCCCGTGCGGATTGTTGAGCGGCACATCGCTGTCCGCCGTGACCATCGACACACGCAGTCCCGCGTCTTCGATCTCACCGCGCATCCGCTCAAGCTCCGCACGCGGAGTCTCGATGCCTCCCGCGCTGGCTCTCATACAGACGGCTCCGTAGCCCAACTCGGCGGCCAACTGCACTAAATCTCGAAACGGCACGTTGAGCTTCGTCTTGCACGGAGCCTCCGCAATGCGCACCGACAGTGACAACTTCATTCTGACCTCCTCGTCGAAACTTCGTTCTCAAGACACTCGCTCAGCGGCTTGCTTGTCAGGTCGGAGAACGATACCAAGAGTAACACACTTCGGACGATTCGTTGTCGCCACTCGGACTTTCTGCAACCTGCCCTTTACCGAGCAATCCTGTCACCCGTTGCCAAGGAGATCGCATGAGCCGTTGCTATCCATTCGTGGTGGGACTCATTTTGCTGGCGGTCGCGAACAGTTTGATCGGCCAGGAATCGCGAGCCACCAAGGCTCCGCAACAGGTCGCCGACATCAATCGCGAATCTCCGCTGGTGATTGCCGTCGAGGCGATGATTGCCGAGCGGAAGCTCAACCAAGACGTGTGGACCGCGTTGCAACAGCCGATCGCGTTGACCTTGGACGATGTGTCGCAGGGCGAGGCGTTGAAGTCCTTCTCCACTCTGATCAAGGTGCCGATTCGACTCCACGATGAGGGAAACTTTGACCAAGCCAGGATGACGTTGACGACTCACCAGCCGCAGCCGGCTCTGTTCTTGTTGAATCGGCTGGCTCGCACACCGTTGGACTCTCCGAAGATCGAACTGAACTGGACCATTCAACGGGGCGAAGTCCTGGTGTTCAATTCTTCCGAGTCATCCCCACAATTCCCGCCGATGGAAACTCGAATCTACGCCGTCGGCAAGTTGCTACGAGCAACGGCTCAACGCGAAGCGATGCTCCACAAGTCGACGAATTTGGACTCCGTTCCGAGACGCCGCGGGAAGTTGGCGGACAGGGGGCGTGTCCCCGTCGATGAGCTGGTCAACCTGATCGTCGAAATGGTGCCGGTGGGTTGGACGAATTCGGGTCGAGGCTTCGGAACCATCAGCGGACGGGACGAGCAATTGATTGTGCGGCACACGGCGGTGGCTCATCAGCGAGTGGCTCGGCTGCTCCAGGCATTGGAGGCGATTCAGCAACCCGTCGCTGGCCACGCTCGCAGTGCCTCTCTGGAGGTGGATGGCGATGTGGCCGAGCACGCGCGATTGCAACGTCTGCTCGATCAAGAGATCGAAGTGACGTTCGATGGGGCGTCGCTCGAAGAGGTGGTCGCGACGCTGCGAAAGCTGCTCAAGATCGACATCGTGGTCGAACCGCCGGAACCGCCTGAGCCAATCGCGCGAGGGAAGGATGGGTTGCCGATCGGCAATCCTCCGCAACCGCAACCGCCGCCCAAAGCCAACGTGCCGCTGGGACGATACACCGCTCGCCAAGCCCTAACGCTCGCGCTCGCCCCGTTTGAGCGACCGTTTCTTGTCTACGAAGGAACCCTCTGGATTTCCACCCAACAGAAATCTCGCAACCTGCAACGGACGGTGATCTATGACGTCAGCGATTTGCAAAGCGGAAACCTCGAACATCCGATCGAAGGCAGAAGCGTCACCGAAGCGATCAACGCGATGTGGGAAGACACGCACGGTCACGGAGGCCAATTGACCGAACACGCGGGGGGCTTGTTTGTGATTCGGCAGTTCTCGGAGGCTCACGTCGCGATCGAGCTGTTGTTCCACGATCTGCGTCGGCTCGCCGGATCCAATGTTCGCAATCCCTCCGACGTGGAACCTCGATTCCTGAAAGCTCGCAGCAATGACGAGGCACTCGCGCTGGAGCGAATGTTGTTGACGTTCGTGGCTCCGAAAACCTGGGACGTCAACGGCGGTGCCGGAGTGCTGCGAGTCGCCGAGGACCGCTTGATCATTCGGCAATCGAAAACCGTTCACGAGCAAATCGACAAGTTCTTGACCGAGTATCGCCAAGCCAAACCGCTGGGTGCTCGCCAACCGGAGGTGCAGCCATGAAACGCCAAGTCACGTTGCTTGCCGCTCTGCTGCTGGGGTGGGGCGTCCCGGCTCATGTTCAAGAGCCTGCGGTCAGCGAGCGATTGCATCGCGAACTGGAGTCTCGCCAGCTCAACGACGACTCGCGTGCGAAGCTGCGCCGCACGCACAAGTTTCAGTTCGACGATGTGCAACTCGCCGATGTGGTGTCGATCATCGGCAAGCAGTCTCAACTGCGGCTGCGGCTCGACGAGGCCGCGCTGGCGGAGCAAGGGATCAGCATCGACACGCCGGTCACGCTGAGCAGTCTCCGTCCACAACCGTTGTCGGAATTTCTCGATTACCTGCTTCCTCAGTTCCTGTTGGACTGGAGGCTTGATCGGGGCGACGTCGTCATCACGAGCTCAGTCAAAGCCAAGCAGTTTCTGGACACGCGCTGTTATCCCGTCGGCGAGTTGCAGCGTTTGGCTCAAAAGCGTGAGGCCCAACTCGAACTGCTCGGAGCCGCCTCCGAGCAACTCGGCACGCCTGTCACCGGGGCTTTGAGTTCCTTCTCCGAATCGTTCCAACAGAGTTTGATTCAGGTGCTCGAAGAAGAGACCTCCGGGCCGTGGATGCAGGCCCATGGCGAGGGTGGCAACTCGCCGGGCATCGTGGGTGAAGGACTCGTCGTCCGGCAAACCGAGCGAGCACACTCGGAAGTCGCCAACCTTCTGAGAACTCTCACGGCGTCATTGCGTCAACCGCACGGCTCCCCGCCGCGACTCGTCAGGGGGACGGACGAGGAAATCGCCAGGTTCACGCATCTCCAAAAGAAGCTCGGCGAGAACATCGAGCTGGCGTTCACCGATACGCCACTCATCGACGCGGCGAAGTTCATTGAGGACTCGATTGGGGAGCAGCTTTGGATCAACCATCAAGCACTGATCGAAGAGGGCATCCTGCCGGATACCCCGATCACGATCACCGCAAGCGGATCGCTGGGTTCGTTGTTGAACCGCATCCTCGAACCACTGCTTCTTGCCGTGCAAATCAATCACGGAGTTTTAGAAATCACGACCAACACGCAAGCGAACGAACGACTCGACACCGTGGTCTTCGACATCGCCGACCTGCTCCACGATGACGAGGGAGTCCAGAGCCTCATCCAGATGATCGAAAAAGAAACCGCTGGCCCTTGGTTGAACACTGACGGGGAAGGTGGCACGGTCACGGAATTCCTCGGCGGCCTGTTGGTGATTCGCCAACGGTTTCGCGTGCAGTCGGAAATCGCCGCGTTGCTGCACGAGCTGCGACAAGCTCAACAGGTCGACGCTCCGCAGCCTCCCGCCGCGAACGCTCGTAAGCTCGAAACCCGTATCTGGCGAGCCGCGTCCAAGTCGGAAGCCGAGTCGCTCGAACGACTGATTCTGACCTTCGTGGCTCCGTCTTCGTGGGACTCGAATGGCGGAACCGGCCGACTCCGCTCCTCTGAGGACCGGCTCATCATCCAACAAACCGCCGTCGTCCAGCAGCAAGTCGAAAAGTTTCTCAATCAATATCAACAGGCCCAACCGCTCGGCCAACCTCCCGCGAAAGCCACCTCGAAACCATAACCACCCCGTAGCTCAGGCGGCCCGCCTGAGAGAATGGACCCCGACCATGCAATTGCGATTCTTCCGCCCACTAGCATTCCTTCTGAGTCTGGTTGTCTTATGGCAATCCGCGGCATCCACGGCATCGGCGGACGAGTTTCGAGTCACCGCTCCGCCGGCCGAGTTGAAGGTCGATCCCTTTCACAAGAAGTACGTTGATGTCGGCGGATATCCGATCGTCGCATCGGAGAAGGTCAACGATTACGCGCTCAAAGAGGCGGCGTATCTTGTCGATCTCCTGTTGGCGAAGCGGCCGGACGTGAAAGCCGCGATGATCAAATCCGGCTCGCGGCTGTGCGTCCTCGCACACAACGAGTTCACGACCGACGTGCCGGAGTTCGCGTGGCTCAAGCCCAAGAATTATTGGGACGCGCGTGCTCGCGGGACCGGCGGGTCGCAGACCGATCCGTATTGCTCGTGCGGTGAGGAGAACTTGCTGGCATATCCCGGCGATCCGTACTCGGCCGAGAACATCTTGATTCACGAGTTCGCTCACAACATTCATCTGCGCGGCATGGTCAACGTCGATCCGACGTTCGACCGCCGGCTGAAAGAAACCTATGACCGAGCGATGACGACCGGCCTGTGGAAAGGGAAGTACGCGGCGACCAATCATCACGAATACTTCGCCGAGGGAGTGCAGTCCTGGTTCGACAACAACCGGGAGAACGATCACGACCACAATCACGTCAACACCCGCGACGAGTTGCTCGAATACGACCCCGGCCTGGCCGCGATGTGCCGCGAAGTCTTCGGCGAGACGAAGCTCGTCTACACGAAGCCGACCACTCGGCTGAAAGATCATCTCGCCGGATATGACCCGACGACCGCTCCGAAGTTTGTCTGGCCGGAGCGATTGACCGAAGCGCGCCGCGAGATTCGCGAAAAGGTGGTCAACCGATCGAAGCAAGCGACAGGTGAGCCGGTGGGCGTCAGCCCCCGGACGGACGCAAAACCAAGTCCGAGGGCTGACGCCGCCCGGCTCGCCAAAGCGAATGAGGACGGCAAGAACTCCGATCCGTTGCTGTCGGTCGATCGTCTCTTTGCCTCCAAGGACTTTGACGAAGAGAGTCTCGGCACGTTCCTCTGGAAGAAACAGGGAGCGGGTTACTTCACGTTCGAGGCGTGGCCCAAGCGTCCCGCTGGTGAGAAGCCTGTCTCTGGCGAGCCGCCTGAGCTACGGTCGATTGTCTGGCACGACACCACCAGCGACGAAACGAAAGTCATCGTTCCGGGCGAGTCGTTCATTCCGGCCGATGCCAAGCCGGACGACAAGGGTCACAAGCAACCGCTCAGTGTCGAGTCGTTTCAGTTCTCGGACGACGAGTCGAAGTTGTTGATCTTCACGAACAGCCGTCGCGTCTGGCGGCAGAATACGCGCGGCGATTATTGGCTGCTCGACATCGCCAAACGCGAGCTGAAGAAACTGGGAGGTGACGCGAAGCCCTCATCGCTGATGTTCGCGAAGTTCGCCCCCGATGCGTCTCGCATCGCGTTTGTGAGAGACAACAACCTCTTCGTCCAAAACCTCGCGGACCTGAGCATCACACCGCTGACAAAGGACGGTTCCGCAACGCTCATCAACGGGACGTCGGATTGGGTCTACGAAGAGGAACTCGATCTGCGCGACGGATATCGCTGGAGTCCCGACAGCCGAACGATCGCGTTTTGGCAGCTCGACTCGTCCGGCGTGCGCGAGTTCTTCCTCATCAACAACACCGACGATTCGTACTCAAAGCCGATCGGCATTCGTTATCCCAAAGTGGGTGAACAAAACTCGGCGGCGAGAATCGGAGTCGTGAGCGTCGATGGTGGTGAGCCGAAATGGCTCGAAGTCCCCGGCGACTCGCGCAATCACTACCTCGCTCAACTGGATTGGACTCCCGACGGCAAGCAGGTCGCGCTGCAACAGTTCAACCGGCTTCAAAACACGAACCGCGTCATGCTCGCCGATCCGGCAACCGGAGCGACTCGCACGATCCTGACCGAGACCGATCCCGCGTGGCTCGAAAACGAAAACCCGTTCCGCTGGGTGAAGAACGGCGAGCAGTTTGTCTGGATCAGCGAACGAGACGGCTGGCGACGACCGTATCTCGCGAAGTCAACGGGCAACACCGAACCGCCGCCACCGCAGCGTATCACTCAAGAGCAGTTCGACATGATCAGCCTTGAGGCCGTCGATGAAGCCAACCAAGCGGTCTACTACGCCGCGTCGCCCAGCGATCCGACTCAACGGTATCTCTACCGCGCGACGCTCGACGGCGAGAAAGGGGAGCGGCTGACACCCGACAATCTTCCCGGCTGGAACACCTACAACATTTCGCCCGACCGAAAATTCGCGGTCCATTTCTATTCGTCATTCTCGCACCGGCCGACCGCTCAGCTCATTTCGCTGCCGGATCACAAGCATCTGCGGTCGCTGATCAACAATCAAAAACTGTGTGTGACGCTGGACGCTCTCCAACAGACGAAGGCAGAGTTCCTGCGGCTGGACATCGGCAATGACTTGCTGCTCGATGCTTGGTGTCTGAAGCCGCCGGGCTTCGATCCGGCTGCCTCGAAAAAGTATCCGCTGCTGATCTTTGTTTACGGCGAGCCTCACGGCCAAACGGTGCGTGATGCTTGGAACGGCAAGCGCGGGTTGTGGCACTGGATGCTGGCTCAGCAAGGCTACGTCGTGGCGAGCGTGGATAATCGCGGCACGATGTCGCCGCGCGGCCGCGAATGGCGAAAGGTCGTGCATCGTCAAATCGGCATCCTGCATCCCACCGAGCAAGCCGCCGCCACGCGCGAGATGCTCAAACGCTGGCCGCAAGTGGACCCAGATCGCGTCGGTATCTGGGGCTGGAGCGGCGGCGGTTCATCGAGCTTGAACGCGATCTTTCAATTTCCCGACCTGTATCGCACGGCCATCGCAGTCGCGCCCGTCCCGAATCAAAAGATGTACGACACGATCTACCAAGAGCGTTACATGGGTCTGCCGAACGACAACGCCGACGGCTACACACGCGGTTCGCCGATCACGCACGCCAAGAATCTGAAAGGCAACCTGCTGATCGTCCACGGCACCGGCGACGACAACTGCCATTACCAAGGAGTCGAACTCCTGATGAACGAATTGATCGCTCACAACAAACCGTTCTCGCTGATGGCCTATCCGAATCGGAGCCACTCCATCTCCGAAGGCCAGAACACGACGCGGCATCTCTATCAATTGATGACGAACTATTTGCAGCAGAATTTGCCCACCAAGTAGTCTGGTGAGGAACCGCTTGTTTTTCCTTCATCCACGTCGCTCGTGTCTTCCATCCGCTCTTTTGATCGACGGTTTTCAGTGGTAAAGCAGACAAGCCACTCAGTCGTGAGTCCTCGCCACGCGGAAACACGCTGTTGTTCGTTCGACAGCGGTTCTGTGTCTTCGACGTCGCCGCCCTCCATATACTTTCCGTACGCCTCCTGCCCGGTCGTGGGAGGGGTGACAAACGATTTGGCGAGCGGGGTGGAGTCAGCCCCCGGTGAATTTGCCGACCGTGGCGCACGCGGCTCGCGTGCGAGGATTCCATAGGAGCGGTCGGCACTCGAAATCGTCACCACCGATGATGACACGGAGCATCGAATCGCACGTTCCCATGTGGAGCGTGGGAACGAGAGAATGAAAAAGCGCCGGCCGGAGCGTTCGACGTCACTACTAACACCGGCCGGCGCTGGGGTGATTTCGCCGCCGGACTCCCACACGTTGCCATGAATGTCGAACAATCCGAAACCGTTTGGCAACTTCGTGCCCGCCGGTTGCGTGCGACTGTTTGAGTTCAACGAATACACGGCGAAGCTCTTCAACTCTTCCTCCCGTGTTCCGCAGTTCCAAGTCGTTGTTGTTCCGGCCCGGCAGGCCACTTCCCATTCCGCCTCCGTCGGCAGCCGATAACCGTCCGCCGCGAAATCCTCTTGCCAGTCGTCGTCTTCTCGGTCGGCATCGTGCTTTACGTTCTTTCGCGTAGCCCTGATAGCACGCCGTCAACCCTTCCTTCCGGCTGAGCCAATTGCAGTACAGCACCGCGTCGAACCAATTGATTTCCTGCACCGGGCAGTCGTCCGTCGGACTGACGTTCTCCGCGTGGCCTTCCCACTTGTCCGGATTCGCGGAGTCCGGAGTCTGGGGGTCATTGACGAACGCCTGAAACTGCGCGACCGTCAGTTCTCGATTGCTGAGGTACACGCCACGCGTGAGTTCAACGTCCGAAGGCTCATCATTCTCGCCGATGCGGTACTTTCCGTTCGGGACTTCGACGAACGTCATGCCAGCGGAGTTGACGTACCAACGGCGTGGTTCGTTGTGGCGCACGCGGCTCGCGTGCGACAGGTCAAGGCCGGGTCTGCGAGCCGCTTGCTCCACATCAGGGTGACGCACGCGAGCCGCGTGCGCCACATCCCATTGCCGCAGCGTCCAGTCGATCGCGCTGTGGCTGCCGCCGGTGATTCGCCGCCAACCGTGGATTTACCGGCGGCTAGCGCCGTGCCGCTCAGTTCGTTCAACGCGACGACCATGTTTTTCGCTTCGTCGTTCGCGGCGGTGGGAACGGCATCAAGGATCGTGGTGACAATCGCGTCGCGCGACGGCGTGTCGCCGAGTTCCGCCAGCGCGAACGCCGCGTGACTGCGATCACGCCAACTCGCGGACGTGTCGAGCATCAGCGCTCGCAGCTTGGGAATCGCCAGTTCGCGCAGCGGGATGAGCCTCTTAATGGCGAAAGGAACGCCATCGGCCGCGACGTTGGCCAACACGCTGATCTGAGTCACCGTCGTCTTGTCATCCGCCACTCGCTGCCGTTCGGCCAAGTGGCGTTCGATCCCGAAGAGCACGGCGACGATCAGCAACAGCAACGCCCCCCAGCGCGTCAGGTGCTGCCGAGACGCGCGGCGCATCATCCGCCGCTGCTCGGTCGTCCGACCGCGACGCGGCACGCCGCAGACGATCGACGTGTATTCCAACAACGACGGCAAGTACCGGCTCTGCGGCTGCCGAATCCATTGCACCGTCCGCTCCTCCAATCGCAACTGCGCTCGGCCACGCCAGGTCTCACGCTGCTTCTTCGTCAGCCAGTTGCGGATGCAGGGGACGAGGTAGTCGTGGGCGAGCTGGTAGTGCTGAAGAGAGGGAGACGGGGAGACAGGGAGAGGGGGAGATGAAACAGCGTAGCCTTTCTCCCCTTCTTCTTCCGAGACGGGCGTGATCAAACGCAGGTCACGGTCGAGGATGTGCAGCAGCGAATCGAAGTCGCGCGGTCGCCGCTCGTGCCCGCTGGCTTGCAGCAAGTCGTCGCGCGAGACGCGGTGGCCTTTGATGTCCGTGCCGACTTCCGGGAGCAACGCTTTCAACACGCCACGCACAGCGACTTGATGCGCTCGATAGGCCATCGGCGCGTTGCTCGCCGAGAAGGTTTCTTCCAGAAACGCGACGCCGACTCCGGCGACTCCGCCGATCGCTTGCAGCGTTTGCGGGGTCCACGGTTTGGATTTGACCATCTCGGCAAAGAGCGCGAGTCGCACGCTGATGATCTTGCCCTCTTCGGTGAGTGCTTCGATGGATTGGGTGAGGAAGGCGTCGTAGCACAGGCGGCTCGCCTGTGTTTCCTCTGGGATCGGTTCAGGAGCAGACATCGATTTCCCCATCCGTCGTTGTTCGTAGCCACGTTCGCCAGAGCACGGGTGGCCGACGACGGAGTGTCTGTGACGATTGAGAGCCGCGGCGGGATTATCTGGTCATCATCGGAGGTCATTAACGGACACCCGACGGATGAAAAAACCGGTCGGTCACCAACTGAGCTTCCAACCTCGATCGTCAAGTTTCTTTGTTTCCGCCCTCACATCATTCTGCTCGCCGGAAGTCAGCAGAATGATGGGTGGGCAGGATGATGTGAGATTGCATGGCAACTTCCCAATCGAAACTCGCCAATGACTTGGTGCCGGCTCAGTCGGGCCAAATGTTGTCGCGGAACGGCGATGAGGGGGACGTTGGCATCGCGTTGACACGTTTTCGGAGTTGCCCAATAATCCCGCCGCTTTTGAGGCCTGGCTCAACCACGATTGTTCGGTCGCAGGTTCTCGCTTCACACTCGCTTCACTCTCGCACGAGGTTTTTTGTCATGGCCGGAAATGTTTTGGAATTCACGGAAGCCAATTTCACCTCGGAAGTGTTGGAGAGCAAACAGCCGGTGCTGGTCGATTTTTGGGCTCCGTGGTGCGGCCCGTGCAAGGCGCTGGGACCGACCATCGAAGAGATTGCCAACGATTACCAAGGGCGGGCGCGCGTTGGCAAAGTGAACACGGACGAAGCCCAAAACATCGCGTCCAAGTACAACATTCAAAACATTCCGACCGTGATTGTGTTCCGGGGCGGCCAGCCGGTGGACACCGCGATGGGCTTGGTCAAGAAAGAGAAGCTGACGGGGATGATCGACAAGGCGCTGTAACGATTTTCGATTTTTGATTTTCGATTTTTGATTCAATCGAAAATCGCCAATCAAAAATCAAAAATCGAAAATGGGAAAGGACTCCCGAAATGAGCGAACAGACTCACGTCGATCGCCCTCAGTTTACGCCATTGGATTGCGATGGTTTCGTGGGGCCGTCGTCTCGATTTGTGCCGCTCGCCGATGGCCGGGTCGCACGCTTTGATCCCGGCGAACGGCCTGTGGAACCAGTGGCCTTCACGGCGGAATCGAATGCCTTCGATAGCGCGCCTCCACAACGGCACGACGAGGTGCTCAGCCAAGCCAGTCTGTTTGTCGATCAGCTCCGCAATCAGGTTTCGGAGTTGCAACGTCGCGATCAGATTCTCGCCACGCAGTTTCAACAACTCGAACAAGATCGTCGTGGCCTGCGGCAATGGAAGCAGCAAGCCGATCAAGAACTGCAATCCAAAGACGAGATCTTGTGGCAACGGGAGTCGGCGATCGCTCAACAGATTGCCGCGCAGCAAGCGCTGAACGAGCAACTGCGAACCGAACAAGCCGACCTCACCAAACGCCGTGAACAATTGGAAGCGGATCGCCTGCGGCTGCTGGCGGAGATCGGCACGAAGGTCGCCGCTGAACGGGAACGCTTGGAGCAAGCGATCGCAGCGACCGAAGTCGATCGCCAATGCCAGCAACAGGAGTTCGGCCGCCTGCGGCAACGGCTGGAGGAGACGCATCAAGCGAAGCTTCAAGAAGTCGAAGTGGCCAAATCGCGCGTTCGCCAAGATGTCACCGAGGAAGTCCTCACGGCCGAACTCCGAGCCGATCGGGCCGCGCTGATTGCCGATCAAGAAGAGTTCGACCGCGCCCGTTCCGAGTTCGCCGAGTTCCGTAATCGCGAACGAGCGGAAATCGACCACGACCGCGAAATCCAACAGGCCGCCGTCGTTCGCGTGCGACAAGAACTGTTGGAGTTACAACAGTCGCAACTCGCCGAAGTCGAAGCCACGAAACAAGCCAACGAGTTGAGTCTGCAACAGGCTCAGGCTGAATTCGCTCAGCAGCGAGAGCGGCAATTGACCGACCTGCGGCAGGAACGGGCGGTCCTAGAAAATCGGCTCCGGTTTCAGCAAGAGCACCTCGCGAAAGCTCGGCAGGAGATCGAGTCCGCTCAGAATGAATTTCGACGAGAGGCTCAGCGTGCTCGCGGCCGTCTGGAAGAGAGCGAGGCGATCATTCGGTTGCGACAGTCGCAACTCGACCGAGTCCGCTCGCTGCTCGAAGAACGCGAACGCTCGGTCAATCGCGAGCGAGAAATGCTGCTCAGATCGCAACGAGCGTTCGAGCAATTCACCGAACGAGACCGCGAACAGATCCAGCGGGAACGGGAGGACTGGGAACGCGAGCGGGGCGGCCAACTGGCGGACCTGCGTCGCCAACAAGACATGCTCGCGCTGCACGCGAACAACCTCGAAGGCCGCCGCGAGCGGCTCGACAGCTTGCGGGCGGAGCTGGAAGAGACGCACCGCACAACTCTCGAACGCCGCATGGCCATCGAAGAGGCGTGGGCTCAGATGACTCAAGCCTGCGGCGCGGAAGTCGCCCAGCAGCGACTCGATCAAGCCCAACAACAACTCTCCGGTCACTATCGCGGGCTGCGTGACGCTTTGATCGACCAGCGTCGGGAACTCGACGAGATGCGACAGGTCTTTCAAACTCAGCGCGATGAAGTCCGCGCCGAACAGCAGACGCTCGCCGATTGGGCCGCGTCCCAAGAACGCGCGCTGCGGACCCGCGAAGGGGATTTGCAAACTCAGGCCGAGCAACTCAACGTCCGCGAGTCAGCGTGGCGTTCGGCCAGTCAGCGTTGGATCAACGAAAAGATCGAAGCCGAATCGGTGATCCGCGACCTGCTGCAACAGCTCACCTCGCTGACCGAGCCGGCGTCACCCGTCTCGATGTGGCCGCGACCAATGATGCCGGTTTACGAGTAACCGTGGGGCCATCGCTGTTTGAATCAGCCACGAGAGGTATAGACGACCCCGCAATCCTTCTGCTGAAAACCGACCGACTTGAACGTGGCGATCGCACCGGAGTTCTCTTCCGCAATGTGCGCTTCCGCCAATGTGACTTGTTCTTGTCTCATGCGGCGAATGACTTCAATCAGCAGCGACTGAGCATGTCCCTGCCGTCGTGAGACGTCTTTCACGATCAATTCACTCAGACCAATCGCCCGTTCGCCCCACGCTCCGACATACAAGTCCAGGCCGCTGACCGTCACGGCTGCGACCGCTTCGCCCCCCCCTTTGGGGACCAGGCGAAACTGCACATTCTCCAAGCGGCCGAAGCGGCTGTGCCACCAAAACGTCGGAGACTCCGGAGTCGCGTAAATCAGCGTGTCCATCTTGCGGCGAATCAAGCTCAATCGAAAGCTGATTGGGTCGCCCTGTTTTAGATCTCGTTGCAAAACCACGAACCGCTGGGCCGGTTTGTATCCCAAGGCCGCGAGAAACGGAGCAGCATCGACGTTCGACTCAAGGAACCCGGAGACTTCCGCGCCGCCATAGAGTCCGTGATAGAACGCATCGCAAGGCGGAGCGGCTCCCACTTGAATCGAGATCGCGCCGAGTTGCCTCAGATACTCCTCACCCTGCCCGAGGAGCGCGCGACCGATCCCTCGGCGGCGGTGCGCGGGATGTACGACAATCGCTCCGATCGCTCCCGCTGTCCGATCGATCCAGCCGCCCGATTCATCGTGGCGAAAACCGGCGTGAACGAAACCGACCACCTGCTTACCGTCGCAGGCGACGATCATTCCCGCCGGATCAAAATAATGCTGAGCCAGCAATAACCGATCGAACGCCTCGTAGTTGAATCCGTCGGCCGCTCCGCGTCCTAAACCGCTCTCGTGCCAAAGCCGAATCAACTGCGGCGGATCGCTGTTCCGAAACGGCCGATACTCGATCACCGCGGACCTCCCTGCGGGAAATCAAATTTGCTGACACTCACGAATTTGTGGTAGCCGCGTTCGCCAATCATTCTCCGCATCGGCCCCCAGCGGCCTCGGGCCGTTGGTGAAGCAGATGGTGGGCTAATTAATGCCGCAGCAACGCTCCCATCTCTCTCGCTCCGCCGCCTTCGGCGGCGGAGCGGAAGAGGTTTGGTAGGTTCCCGATTGTTAGCTCTCCATCTTTTTCACCATCCGGGCAAGCCGGATGGGGTCTACTTTGCCAATTGCTTTTTCGCAGCGGCCACGACTCCGTCTGGGGTAAATCCGAACTTGCCCAACAGATCCTTCAGCGGAGCGGACGCACCGAAGGTCTTCATGGCGATGATCGCGCCGGTCAACCCGGTGTAACGCTCCCAGCCGAAGGTCGAGGCTTGTTCGACCGCCACGCGAGCGGTCACGTTCGGAGGCAGCACGCTGTCGCGATACTCTTGCGACTGATGCTCGAACAGTTCCCACGACGGCATCGAGACCACGCGGACCTTGATCCCTTCGGCCTTCAACTTTTCATAGGCCGTCACGCACAGTCCAACCTCGCTACCGGTTCCCATCAGGATGACGTCGGGTTGTCCCGGAGCGGAATCGGCCAGAACGTAAGCTCCCTTGGCGAGTCCGCTGGCGGGGGCGAAGACGGTTCGATCGAGTGTCGGCAACGCTTGCCGCGACAGAATCAAACAGACCGGATGATGCTTCTGCTGAGCAATGAAACGCCACGCTTCGGTGACTTCGTTCGCGTCACCCGGACGGAGCAGAATCATGCCGGGGATCGAACGCATACTGGCGAGTTGCTCGACCGGCTGATGCGTCGGACCGTCTTCGCCCACGCCAATCGAGTCGTGCGTGAAGACGTGAATGAACGGAACTTCCATGATCGCCGCGAGCCGGAGAGCGCCCTTTGCATAATCGCTGAAGATCAAGAAGCCGGAGCCGTAAGCGCGCACTTTGCTGAGTGCCATGCCGTTGACGATCGACGCCATCGAGTGCTCACGAACGCCGAAGTGGAAGTTGCGGCCGGAGTAGCAGTCGTAATTGAAGTCTCCCGCACCTTCGAAGGTCAGCCGCGTCTTGGTGGACGGAGCCAAGTCCGCCGAACCGCCGATCAGCCACGGATAGTTCTTGGCCAGTGCGTTGAGCACCTTGCCCGATGAGTCGCGACTGGCGATCCCCTTCGGATCGGCGGGGAACGTCGGCAGGTCTTTGTCCCAGCCGTCCGGCAGTTCGCGTTTCTGCATCTTGATCAGGTGGTTGGCCAACTCCGGATACTGCTTTTCGTATTCGGCATAGAGCTTCATCCAGGCTTCGCGTGCGGCGGCACCGCGTTGTCCGATGCCTTGCTGGAAGTGATCGTAGACGCCGTCGGGAACGAGGAACTTGGCGTCTTCGGGCCAGCCGTAGTTTCGCTTGGCACCCGCGATTTCGGCATCGCCCAGCGGCTCGCCGTGGGCCGAGTGATGTCCTTCCTTCGTCGGAGCGCCGTAGCCGATCTTGCTCTCGACGATGATCATCGTCGGGCGATCGGTCGTCTTCTTGAAGCCTTCAAAGGCGCTCTTCAGGACAGCGAGGTCATTCACGTCGTGAACTTTCACGACGTTCCAGCCATAGGCTTCAAAACGCTTGCCGACATCTTCGGTGAACGCGATATGGGTCTCGCCTTCGATCGTGATCTTGTTGCTGTCGTAGATCCAGCAGAGGTTCGAGAGCTTGAGGTGTCCGGCCAGCGACGCGGCTTCGGAAGCGACCCCTTCCATCATGCAGCCGTCGCCGGTCAAAGCGTAAACGTCGTAGTTGAACATCTCGAAGCCGGGCTTATTGAAGTAAGTCGCCAGCCACTTGGAGGCGATCGCCATGCCCACGCTGTTCGCGACCCCTTGGCCGAGCGGGCCGGTGGTCGTTTCGACGCCCGATGTCCAACGGTATTCCGGGTGACCGGGGCAGCGGCTGTCGAGCTGCCGAAACTTCGTGATGTCATCCAGAGTGACGGAGACCTCGCCGAGGTTTTCGTATTTCGTGTTCACCGCCTTCACTTTGGTCAGATGCAGGATCGAGTACAGCAGCATCGACGCATGGCCGATCGACAACACAAAGCGATCGCGGTTGGGCCAGATCGGGTCGGCGGGATCAAACCGCAGCATGTTCTGCCAGATCGTGTAGACCACGGGAGCCATGGCCATCGGCGTGCCGGGATGGCCCGAATTCGCCTTCTGAACGGCGTCCATCGAGAGAGTGCGGATCGTGTTGATTGCCAGTGTGGAAAGGTCAGACGGCTGCGACATGATGTGAAATGTCTTTCCGAAATGAGGAGGCCCGGTGTGTCACAAGGGCATGGACTCGGCTTCTACAAGTTGCCGGATTGATCGCGAGTGTCGCTGCCACTGCGCAGGATTTCAACTGACCTCAGCGAGTGACACATTCGAGCAGACGACACACAACAGGGGCAGCTCGGTCAAACGTGAGGCACTGGCGAGCGAGGGCTTTCCCCACCACAATGATTCGGCGATCGATCATTGGAACGATGCCGATCGACTGAGTTTTTTCCCGCAGACACAAACAAATGGAGTCCACTCATGACCAAAGATGAAATCCTGCAAAAAGTCGCCAGCGGCGAGATCACTCCCGAACAAGCCGGCAAGCTCTTGCAGACCGACGCTCCCGCGCGAGGCACGCTGTACTGCAAGGTCAGCGAGAAAGGGGGCCTGAGTGTCTATGGCCTGCAACGAATGCCAGTCACGCTCTACGTCGAGCAATGGGGACGGCTGTTGGAATTCGTCCCGACCCTCAAGCAGTTCATGGCCGACAATGACGACAAGCTCAAACGCAAAGAAGCCAAGTAATGCCGCGTCTCTCTCGCGCCGATAGCGCAACTCCAAAGTAACCCGAAGCGTTAGCGAGGGAGGACGCTCCAAGCGACCGTGAATTGAGCACGTCTTGAAGCGTTCACCCTCGCTAACGCTTCGGGTTACATCATTGATGCCACCCGGCTCGCCGATGCACTCACGCGAAAAACACACGCCCTTCGGACTCAGACTCTGAGGAGAACTTTCCAATTGAACTCACACCCTCATCGTTCCGGTTTCACTCTGATTGAACTGCTGGTGGTGATCGCCGTCATTGCGATCTTGATCGCGCTGCTGTTGCCGGCCGTGCAGAACGCTCGCGAATCGGCTCGGCGAACGCAGTGTCGCAACAATCTCAAGCAGTTCGGTCTGGCGTTGCACAATTACGCCGACGCCCACCGCGTCTTGCCCCCCGGTTACCTTTACAAGTCCGATCCGGTCGGCAACTCGATGGGCTTCGGCTGGGGCGCGTTGATACTGCCGATGCTCGAACAGGGGAGCTTGCAGCGTCAGTTCAACTTTGAACGCCCCGTGTGGGACAACGCCAACACGGCCGCTCGGATGCGACACCTGCCAGCGTTTCTCTGCCCCACCGATCCGATTTCCGAAAACGAATTCGTCAGCATGGGCGGCCCGCCCGCCGAGCAATACGCGATGGGCTGCTACGTCGCCAACTTTGGGCCGCCAGACTTGGATGCCAATCAAGAACAGCGTGATGGCGTCTTCAGCCGCAACAGTGCGACGCAACTCGGACAAATCACCGACGGCCTCTCGCAAACGCTGTTCGTTGGGGAACGAGTCAACGGTTTGTTTCGCGCCGCAGCCGTTCACGGAGTCCATTTTGCTTACGAGACCACTTGGTGCTGCGCTGTGCGAGAAGTCTCCGATCCGACTGACGATCACGGTCACATGGTTTTGTTTCAGGCCAGCCATCCGCCCAATGATTCCCGAAGCGATGACCGCGATGTCTCCTCGGCACATCAATCGGTCTCGCACTTTTTGATGGGGGACGGCCGCGTGCGAGCCTTGAGCGCGAACATGAATTTGGCGGTCTATCAAGCGCTCAGCACGCGGGCTGGAAAAGAAGCTGTCGCGGATGAATAAGAACGCAGTTCGTGGTGCAGGCGGCCCGGCTGCATCGAAGTTGGCGACGGCGACTCAGGCGGGCCGCCTGATACCTCTCGCGGACCAATCTGACATGTAACCCGAAGCGTCAGCGAGGGTCGTAAAACACTCCCTCGCTGACGCTTCGGGTTACATTGGCAACGGCGACTCAGGCGGGTCGCCTGAGCTACGAGGGGACATTGCCATGTGGACGATTCGGAAATCCTTATTGTTGACCTGCCGCGTGATTGTTGTGGTGCTTGTTACCGGCTTCTCCGTGCATGCGGAGCCTCCGGACGACTCGATCTCGTTCAACCGAGATATCCGGCCGATCTTGTCCGACGTCTGTTTTCAGTGTCATGGCCCCGATGTCAAAGAGCGCAAGGCGGACTTGCGGCTCGACAGAGATGACCAACTCTTCGTCGAGCGAGACTCGCGTCGGGTGCTCGTGGCGGGCCATCCCGCTAAGAGTGAGTTGTTTCGCCGGCTGACTTCGACCGACGACGACCAACTCATGCCGCCGCCGAGTTCCGGTAAAAAGCTGACGCCGCAACAGGTCGAAACGATCCGCCGCTGGATCGAACAAGGAGCCAAGTATCAGGGGCATTGGGCGTTTATCCCGCCGACTCGGCCGCGCGTGCCGCCGATGGCAGATATCAAATTTCATCCGCCGCGGCGGATCAAATCTGAAGTCTCAAATCCGATCGACACGTTCGTGTTGGCACGTCTCAATCAAGAAGGCTTGCCGCCGTCTCCTCCCGCGAGCAAAGCCACGTTGCTGCGGCGAGTGACGCTCGACCTGACCGGGTTGCCCCCATCGCTGGACGAGATCGCGGAGTTCTTGAGCGATGACTCGCCCGATGCTTACGAACGTGTCGTTGATCGTCTGCTTGCGTCGCCCCGTTTTGGCGAGCGATTCGCTCGGCCGTGGCTGGATGCGGCTCGATATGCGGACACGTCCGGCTATCAATCGGATGGCGACCGGAGCATGTGGCGCTGGCGCGATTGGGTCATCGAAGCGTTCAACGACAACAAACCGTTTGATGAATTCACGATTGAACAACTCGCCGGAGACCTGTTGCCGAAGCCGACGATGGATCAAGTCCTCGCGACCGGCTTCAACCGCAATCATCGGGGCAACGCCGAGGGGGGCATCATCCCGGAAGAGTACGCGGTCGAGTACGTCGTCGATCGCGTCGATACGACCGCGACCGTGTGGCTCGGCCTGACGCTCGGCTGTTCGCGTTGCCACGACCACAAGTTCGATCCGTTCTCGCAGCGTGAGTACTACCAGCTCTTCTCGTTCTTCAACAACGTGCCGGAGAAGGGGCGGGCGATCAAGTTCGGCAACTCGCCGCCGTTCGTGAAGACGCCGACGCGCGAGCAGCAACGGCAACTCGACGATTTCGATGCACGCATCGCGGCGGCCGAGCAACAGACTCGCAAACAGAAACTGGCTCTTCGTCGCGAGCAGGCCGCTTGGGAGAAATCGTTGATCGGCCAACCGCCGGTCGATTGGACCGTGACGCGCGGTGAGATTCTGCGATTGCCGTTCGACGAAGACGGTCGGCCGAAACCGTCGCGGCCCGCGGAAGTCGTCACATCAAGTCGAGCACAGCCGCAGCCGCTAGGACCGACATCGGGGGCACCGGTCGTCAAGCCAGCCGATCAAGTGCCGCTGGTGTTAGGCGAGGGCCGCTTCGGCAAGGGGGCGCACTTCAACGGACAGCGACGGTTCGCCGTCGGCGACGTAGCGAACGTCGGATTCTTTGAACCGTTTTCAATCTCTGTCTGGATTCGGGCCGAGGCGGACACAGGCACGATCCTGTCGCGCATGTCCGACGACGCGAACTCCGATGGCTACAACCTGTGCCTCGAAAACGGCAAGCTGCAATTCAATCTGTGCAAGCGGTGGTTGGACGACGCGATGCGGGTCGAAACGGCGGGCGTCATTCCGATTCGCGAGTGGGTTCACATCGCCATGACGTATGACGGTTCGCGAACTGCCGCTGGCGTTCGCTTCTGGATCAACGGCGAGCAAGCTCGCAACAAGATTCTGCTGGATGAACTGAATCAGGCATTCGCCTCGAAGGATCTGTTCCGCGTCGGTGCCGGAGGACTCACCCCTCCGTTCCAAGGTGTCATCGACGACGTGCGATTGTTCGGCGTTGAACTTTCCGAGGGCGAAGTCTCGATCTTGGCAACGCCGGAAAGCGTTGCGGATTTGGTGATCAACGCGGACGAACCGAGAACCATCGGGCAGATGCTGAAACTCACGTCCGCGTATCTGGCCGCGCATCCCACCGCGGACTCCTGCCGTCCGTTCGTCGAACTGCCCCGTTTGCATTTGGAACGCGCCGCCTTCCTCGAAACGGTTCCCACAACAATGGTCATGCAAGAACTTTCGACTCCAAGACAATCACATGTCTTGATTCGAGGTGCTTACGACCGGCCGGGAGAGGAAGTTTTTCCTGGCGTGCCAGTCAGTTTGGGTTCAGGTTTTGCAAATCACTTTCCAACTGATCCGATACTTCCGCTAATTCGTGGGCGACGAAGGAATCCGCCGGATGACCTTCGCTTATCCGATCCCAATCGATTGCATCTCGCCCGCTGGCTGGTTGATTCCGCGAACCCATTGACCGCGCGAGTCACGGTGAATCGCTTCTGGCAGCAGATTTTCGGCCAAGGACTCGTGAAGACCGTCGATGACTTCGGCTCGCAAGGAGACTGGCCGACGCATCCCGAACTGCTCGATTGGCTGGCCATCGAATTCGCCGGCCCGACTAGCCCGACTAGCCCGACTAGCCCGACTGGCCCGACTAGCCCGGCCGAAAGCCGAGAGCCGAAAGCCGACAGCCGTGATCCCCTTTTTCTCAATTGGAACATCAAGCGGATCATCCGCGAACTCGTCACCTCGGCCACCTACCGGCAGTCATCAAAGGCCAGCAGCGAATTGCTTGCGCGCGATCCCGACAACCGACTGCTCGCGCGCGGCCCGCGCACGCGACTCTCGGCCGAGATGGTTCGCGATCAGGCGCTCGCGGCCAGCGGCTTATTGGTTGAGCAACTCGGTGGACCGTCGATTAAGCCCTATCAACCGGAAGGCTTGTGGGACGATCTGCAAAGCACCGAGAAGTACGTCCAAGATCACGGCTCGGCGTTGTATCGCCGAGGCATGTACGTCTTTTGGAAGCGGACGATTGCTCCGCCGATCATGGTCACGTTCGACGCGGCCGGCCGAGAAACCTGCATCGTCCGCGAGACTCGCACCAACACACCGCTGCAGGCGCTGACACTGCTCAATGAAGTCAGCTTCGTCGAAGCCGCGCGCAAGTTGGCCGAGCGGACGCTGACCAGCGGCGGCACCGATGCTGATCGCCGTTTGCGTTTCGCGTTTCGAGCGGTGCTCACTCGCGAACCCAGCGAGCGCGAGTTGATCGTGTTGCGGCGCGGACTCGAACGACATCTCGCCAACTATCGCGAGCATCCGGCGGAAGCGATTGCTGTGTTACGCACCGGCGAATCGGCCGCTGATACGTCGCTCGATCCAGTCGAGGTCGCGGCCTGGACGGCGATCAGTGGGCTGATTCTGAATCTCGATGAGGCGGTGACGAAGGAATAGCATGTGAGCCGCACGGCGCTAGCCTCGGGCCTTTGTTTCTCGGACTTTGCTAGTGCTCGAAGCCCGAGGCTAGCGCCGACGGCTCACTAACCGAACGGTATTGTGGCTAGCCCGGATTATTCATGGCCGCGATGTAACCCGAAGCGTCAGCGAGGGAGTCATCACAGACTCCCTCGCTGACGCTTCGGGTTA
>JBJXEX010000316.1:0-47213 GCA_046156195.1 Planctomycetaceae bacterium
CCGAAAAAAACGCCGCCAACAACTCACCCAACTCGGCATCGACCCCGACAAGATCAAATCGCTCACTCGCCCCAAATCTCAATGAAGCACTACGATTCCGGAAGAACCTGGCGCTGTCCAATTAGAGGAACGAATGATTTGTCATGGTCGAACCTCCTGTGGCAGAGCCTTGAGAATCTGGTCAGCCCAAGCCGCTTGCTCGTCATCGAGCGGCGGAGTGGGCGTGTCGTTGGCGTAGTCAATGTGTCTCGCGAATTGGGCCGAGTCGTAGCAGCGGTTGAAAACGGACTGCAAGTCAACTTCGACGTCAGGGTCTTCCGGCAACAGTGGGATCGCGATGACCGGCAGAGGTGATCGCAGCAGAGTCGGATAAACGACGTATTCACCGGCTCGATCAAAGCGATGAGCGCAGATGTGATAATCGAAGGTGCCGGCTTGCTTGAGCAGCCGCTGCCACGGAACTGCCGTCGTGTGATCTCCGGTGCGGAGCAGATCAATCTCCACCAGATTGGCTCGACTGCCGAGAATCTCCGCCTGCTTCTTGCGATAGAGTTTTCGACCTTTGGTGCCAAGCACTTTGTTGGTGACGCTCAGGATTTCGATTCCCGTCACGAGACGTCGGCGATTCGAGGAGGAACGAATCTCAATAAACGATTCGCGGAATTCGTCGTGCGGGACGCGGATGACGATCGGATTCGCTCGCGGTTCAGCCACGGCGGTTGCGCTCACCGCAGACGACGGACGGCTTCGCAAGCCAACACGATTCATGATGGGAACGTCGGGACCGATATAGCGATCGTTCGCGTCGATCCAGAGTCGCGACGCCAACCCCGCGTAGTACGGCGCGGGCAGCAATTGATTCAGCGTCGCACGCAATTCGGCAATCAGCCCGTCGTGAAGGTCCGGAAAGACTTCCGGATCTTCCAAGTACGGGTCCATTCCGGGAAACGGCGAAGGCATGATTGGCTCCGGTCGGTACGGCTTGCGATTCAATGAACACGACTCAATGAACGTAGACGAACTCGTTGCTGTTGAGCAGCACGAGGGCGACTTGTCGCCATGCGGCTTTGAGGGCGGCTTCTTTTTCAGCGTCGGTGGGGTTGGGTTTGTTGGCGAGTTGCTCGCGTGAAAGCTCCGAGAGCGTTTGCACGATGCGATCGGTTTCCGTGGCAGACGGGTCGCGAGTGAACAGCAATCGAAATGCGAAACGGATGCGATCGGGATCGCTCGCGGCCGCGGACCAGAGACGATCGCTCAGAGCACCCGCGGCGCGATCGGACATCGGCCCGTGCAGCATGGCGAGCGCTTGCAGTGGGACGGTCGAGACCGAGCGTTCCGGGCAGTTCACTTCCATCAGCGGCGTGTCGAAGAGTTCCAGCATCGTGAGATGCTGACTGCGACGGACGATTTGGTAGATCGAACGGCGACGACCCGACTCATCGTCGGTGTCGATGACCGAGCCGTCTCCTTGCGCGGCGACGTTGGCCCATTTGCCAAACTGAGTCGGGTTCAGCCGAGCGGAGACCGTCAGCAAACTATCGCGGACGACTTCGCCGTGATGCCGCTTCGGGGACCAGGCGCTGAGCAGGATGTTGTCGGGATCGAGACGTTGCTTCGTTTCGTCGATGTCCGCCGACTGGCGATATGCGGCGGAGGTGACGATCAAGCGGTGCAGACGTTTTTGGCTCCAACGTAGCCCGGTCACTCCGTGACCGGGATTCGAGTCACGGAGTGACTCGTCTACGTTGGCGAACTCCGTCGCCAGCCAGTCCAACAATTCGGGATGCGTGGGCTTCGCTCCGCTGCGGCCGAAGTTGGCGATGGTCGGGACGATGCCTCGGCCGAAGTGCGACGCCCACAGGCGATTCACATGCACGCGAGCCAGCAGCGGATGATCGGGCGATGTCAGCCAGCGCGCGAGCGCGGTACGACGACCAGTTGTCTTGTAGCCGGCTTGTGGCGTGAACTGAAAATTCGCGGGGGCGAGCACTTCCACGATTCCCGGACTCACCTCGGCTCCGGGTTTGTTGTAGTCACCTCGGCGGAGGATTTTCGTAGCGGCCGGTTTGTCGTCGAGATCGGACATACCACGAATGCGCGTGATGGTTTTCTTCAACGCGGCTTCGGCGGCGATCGCGGCTTTGAGTTTGAGCGACTCGTCACGGAACTGATCGAATCGCGCCACCAGGTCGGCCTCTGTGAGCGAGACCGTCGCGACTCCGTATTCTTCGAGGAGTTTCTTTTGTTCGTCGTTGCGTTTGGCCGAATCGACGAGCAGCGCGGCGATCAGTTTGTCTTGGGTTGGGAGATCGGCTGTCGGCTGTCGGCCATCGGCGATCGGCCGGACAAGCAGTTTCCGTCGGAATCGCTGAGTGAGTTCGTTGAGCGAGGCCGTCAGCGCGGCCACGCGAGCGTCCGCCTGTTGATTGTGCGAGTTGATGCGTGCCTCTTCCGGCTCAGAGGCGATCGGAATTCCGCGCACCTCGGACGGCTGCCAGCGAGCGGGATCGAGCGCTCCGCCGAAGACCGCTTGCAGCGAGTAGTAGTCGCGTTGCGAGATCGGATCGAACTTGTGCTGGTGACAACGAGCACAATGCACGGTCACTCCGAGAAACGTCGTCCCCACAATTTGCATCGTGTCGGCCAGAACCTGATGGACCTCGTTCGGTTCGATGTAACCCGGATAGGTTGGATCGAGTGCCGTTCGCAAGAAACCGGTCGCCACGAGTTGGTCGTAAATCTCTGGAGTGATCTCATCGGCTCGTCGCCAGTCGCTGAGTTCGTCTCCGGCCAACTGCTGCGTCACGAATTGGTCATAAGGCAAATCGCTGTTGAGTACCCGAATGACCCAATCGCGATAACGCCACGCCTCTGGCCGCAACCGATCCGCGGCGAGGTAGCCGTCCGAGTCCGCATATCCCGCGATGTCGAGCCACTGTCGTCCCCATCGCTCGCCGAAGCGCGGCGATGCCAGCAGCCGATCCACCAGTTTCTCGTAGGCATCGGGGGATTCGTCGGCGAGGAATTCGTCCAACTCGTCAATCGTCGGCGGCAGGCCAAGCAGATCGAAGGTCACTCGTCGGAGCAGCACGGGCTTCGAGGCTTCCGCATTGAACGTCAAACCTTTCTCGGCCAACTTGGCGAGCAGGAACAGGTCGAGGGGATTTTCGATTTTTGATTTTTGATTTTCGATTTTCGGGATCGGCGGACGCTTCGGTGCTTGGAAGGCCCAGAACGCGCGGTCCTGATCGGACAGTCGGCTGGCCTGCTCGGCCTCGTTGATCGGTGTTTCTTTTTCGGCGACGGTCTTGGCTCCGGTCGCGACCCAACGTCGCAGCAGCGCTTTCTGTTTGTCATCGAGCCGGCCTTCCTCCTTGGGCGGCATCTCGTCGGCCATGATCTTTTGGAGGAGCAAACTTTCATCCGGCTTTTCCAAGATGAACCCCGCGCCGCTGTCGCCCCCTTTGAGAATCAAGAACCGCCGACGCAGATCGAGTCCCGCTTCGAGCTTCCCGTCGCCATGACATTTCAAACACCGCGCTTCCAAAATCGGCGCTATGTCGGTTTCAAACTTGGGAGTCGGGGAATCCTCGGCAGCAGCGCGGCGAGAAACCTCGAACCCGCTCAGCAACACCACGAGCAACGAAAGCCACCAACGCATCGTCATCGCCCCTTCCTCACAGAGCCGCGATCCGGCGAATCCATCCGTTCGCTCGGTGTCGCGTCGCACTCGCCACACTAACCCGAAGCCTCAGCGAGGGCGAGCGCTCCGTGTGGCGTTGGGCTGGGGCATCCGCCCTTGCACACGCTTTCTGAAGCTGCACGGATTCGGGCAATGATTGATCGCGACACCAAGTCAACCCGCCGAATTCTCTGCCTTCATTCCTTTGACCACATTCCTTTGACTGAATTCTTTTGATCCCGAAAGTTGTTGCAGATGAGTCAAGTTTTTAGGAACACAATTTGGGAACACTAATCGACGCAAATCTTCGCTAATCAACCACAGTCTTTGTGTCATTAGCGTTGATTAGCGTTCCCTTTGTTTCTTGGTCTGAGGTCTGAGGTGAGCCTCGCTGGTTTCTTTGCCGCCGCGCTGCGTCAAGTATTTCACCAATCACAGCGGCTCGACCGAGTCGTCTGGCTCGTAGGACCAGCCGCACTTCGGGCAGGTTGCTTCGGCTTCGTCCATGATTTCGTTGCAGGACAGGCAGTGAGTTGTTTCGATTGGCTCCGGCTCGGCAATCTCGCTGGGAGTGAGTGCGGCCCCGGCGATGCCCGCGATTCCGAAAAAAGCCGCGGTCATCGCGATCGCGGTCTCGTGAGGTTTCAATTCGAGGTTGGCGCGTTCGCTGTGATCGGTCTGATTGATGAGTGCTCGCGCGGCAGCGAGTTGCGATTCATCGACCATCAAGCGCGGAGCCGATGACCAGCCGCAGGGGACATCTCCGATCGCGCCTTGCAACGCTTCGTTTTCGATGATGACCCGAATACCGGCCTCTTCCAACACCAACCGCAGGGCATGTGCCTGAATGGCATGAGCCGCTCGGTAGGCTTCCACGAATTTGAGATCGGCGGACTTCATCAGCAACTCCTCAAGAGCGCATTTCGCTCTTCGCTGGGACTCGTTCAGGCGTCTTGAGTGGCGAGTTCTTCCAGCTTGCGTTGGGCTTCGGATTCCGAGAGTTCGCCGTAGTACAGGTCAAGCATCACCATCGCTTGGTCGGTCAGCCCGATTTGATCGGCCAGTTGTTTGGCTCGTTCGTAGCTGGCGACGGTGAAGAATTTCATTCGTTTGGTGGCAATGAACATCGCGATGAAGGCGACGCAGGCGATGCTCATTCCGATGCCGCCGATCTGCTTGTGGTCCATCAGTTCGGCAGCCGCGATGACGCCGCATACCAGAGCGACAAATCCCAGTCCCAGCCGCAGCCAGGCCATGAGAATCGACTTGATGCTCCAACCGATTGGAACACCGCGCCAACCGTCTGACGATTGTTCCAAGATGAAATGCGACCCGGTCGGAACCAGAGGGAGGTAATACAAGTGTCCGAAATTCGTCGCGACGTTGCCGATGCCGGGAATGCCATCAACGTCTCCATACAAACCGCTGCCCCAAACGATGACCATGAATGGCTCCTCTTATTGTGTTGTCCGCAGTTGAGTTTCCGAGGTCTCGGCAGCAGCTTAAGCTCCCACCGCTCGGACTGTGAGTTTGCCGAGTCGGTTTTCTCAAATCCAAAACGAATCAGGAGATTTCACATGAGTCCAAACATGAGTCGTGGAACTGTCACCGTCTGGGGCATTGCGGTGTGCGTGTTGTTGGGAGTCGTCGCACTGCGATCCAGCTCGACGATTGGCGAAGAAAAGCCTGTCGCCGCGGCGGGAGTCTTTGAACTGCGGACCTACACGACGCTCGAAGGCCGCTTGCCGAATCTGAATGCTCGGTTCAAGAACCACACGCTGAAGCTGTTCGAGAAGCACGGCATGAAGAACGTCATGTATTGGACACCGACCGACGAGAAGACCGCGAACAACACGCTGATCTATGTGCTGTGGCACGCCAGCCCGGAAGCGGCCAAGAAGTCGTGGGACGGATTCCGCAACGATCCCGAATGGCACAAGGCTCGTGACGAGTCCGAGAAGGACGGCAAGATCGTGGCCAAGGTCGAATCGGTTTACATGAAGGCGACTGATTACTCACCGAAGCCGTGAGCCGCAGGGCGCTAGCCGCGGTCGATCGTCGCATCGCGAGATGTATTTGCCCCGCGTCATCGACCTGTCCGTGCTCCGGCTCTGCCATCCGTGCGGCGATCTCTTCGAATCACAGCTCGGCCACGAAGTGAATCTGCCGGGCAACCTCGCGAAAGCCGAGCGACGTGTAGAGGTGCTCGCCGACCGCATTCTGTTCCAGCGTTTCGATCTTGGCGTGAGTCAGACCGCAGTCGCGGAAGTGCTGTAAGGCGAACTCAATGAGCTGGCGTCCCAAGCCTTGGCCTCGGCAGTCGGCTTCCAGCGCGAGGTTGGGGATGTGACCGATTCCCGCCTCGCGATCTTGCCAGGTCGAAATGAACCCGATGATGCGACCGTCGATTTCCGCCACGAAAATTCCGCTCGGTTCGCGAGCGGCGTCTTCGTCCAAGTGCCGAGCCTTCCGCCATTGCCAGTCATGATCGTGGATCACTCCGAAGAGTTTCTGCATCCCTTGGTCAATCGAGACGCCATCGAACGCGGCCACCATGATCCGCTTCAGCGTCGGCAAGTCCTCGGTGCAATACGATCGAATGAGCATGGCTGTCGTCCGTTGTTCGGTGAGCGGCAGAGCGTATCATCCGACACTTATCCACGGCACGCGACGATGATCGAGATGTTTAACCGCTACGCCATCGGCGTGCGCGGGGATCGTTGGAATGTTACGCCTACTTTCGCTCCTACGCCGTTGGCGTTGGGGTTAAACATCGCGGCGAAGCCGCAACCCTGGTGGCACGACGCTCCGCGTCGAGAATCGCGACGCGGAGCGTCACGCCACAATGTGCTGCCACTGACTACAGATTCGAGCCATGATCGACTCCGCTTTGCTGACCGCTGAATCGTTTGAAGACGCGCGCTATGACCTGCCCGACGGCGGGCAATGGGTCGAGCTGGTGCGTGGCCGCGTCGATGTGCTCTCGCCGCCGGAGGAAGAGCATCGGATTGCCGTGCTGAATCTGTCGAAAGCGTTGGGCGAGTATTTGACGGAGCATCGCGAGGGCTATCCCTGCTTTGATTTGGGTCTGCTCGTGAAGCGCGGTCCCGACACGGTTCGATTTCCGGCGATGAGCTATTTCCTGGGGGGCGAGTTATTCGCGGAGACCGACCGGTCGATCACGGAGACTCGGCCGGCGTTGATCGTCGAAGTGATGTCTTCCAATGATCGTCGCCGCACGCTCAGCGATCGGATCTTCGATTACACCAACTGGGGCGTCGAAGTGTTGTGGATCGTCGATCCGCTCGAACGGGCGGTGCATACGATTCGCCCCGGCTATTCCAACAGGCGAGTTCGCGAAGACGAAACGCTGACGGGCAGCCTCTCGTGGCGACACAAGGCGACGGCACTGCCGATCCTGCCCGACTTTCGGATCGCGGTGTCGGACATCTTCAAGCCGCCGGAGTATTGGAAAAAAAGTTCGTAGCTCAGGCGGCTCGCCTGGGTCTTCTTGTCCGGGCAGCGATGAATCAAAGCGATGAATCAGTTCGGCGAGCGACGCGTTCATTGCACTCACAGGCGAGCCGCCTGTGCTACGGCTTTGCATCGAGCGCGAACGATAAGCCCGCGCAGAGGCCCCGGAAGATGGCGATCTTTTCGGTGGGAGTCATCAGGCTGGGGCGGTACTTCTTCCAGAGGGTTTCGGCGGCGACGGGGTCTTTGGCAACGCGGGCTGCGAGCATTTCATAACCCTCTTCGCGTGCGAGCATATCTTTGGTGAAGCCGCCGACGAGGTCGAACGCTTTGTCCGTCTGCCCGCTTTTCGCGAGCCGGCAGGCCAGACGGAGTCCCCAGAGCAATGGCCACTCGGTGTCTTCGGCGGCGACCTTCTCGCCCCCGTCGGCTTCCTTGATCTGTTGAGCCGAGAGTTGTTGAGCGATGCTGGCGACATCCCCTCCCGCTTGGAGCGCTTCGGCAGTCTCGCGTTGCATCGTGTCGCGAACATCGGTGAGTTCCCCGGTCGTGACCGCGTTCTCGCATCGTTGAGCTTGCTCGATTTTTTCGAGAGCACGGAGTCGTTGGCCCAGTCGAACCGAGAGATTCGTCTTGAGGAAATCCTCACGGGACTCGTCCGGAGTTCCGTCGGCCGAGTGAGCGGTCGCTTCCGTCCAAACGGCCTCGACCAATGGCCAATCAACCGCCGCTTTGAGGATTTCTGTTTGCAGAGCAAATCGCGCGTTGCCGGCGTTGAATGCCAAACGACACTTCTCGCGGTACGTCGTCAGAGCTTGCTGGACCTTGTCGTCGGTCTTGAGATCCAACGCCTTCTTTAACTGGGCCTTCACGGTGTTGGGGTCGCGTGAGGTTGCGTCGAACAACTTGCCGGCGGCGAAGGAGCTCGGCGCATGGCCGCGCAGGTGTTGCAGCGCGGCGGTCAGTGTTTTGGCGGCAAGCTCGGTCTGTCCCAGCATGGCTTGTGATCGAGCCACCTCCGCCGCCGAGATGGCATTGATTCGAGGCGCGATCGCATCGGGGAGTTGCTGCTTCATCACCTCTTTCATATCGGGCATCACAAAGTTCTTGGGGAGCGGCACGGATTGCAGCGCGGTGGCGGCTGCCGCGACTGCCGTGTTGCCCGCCGCTGGTTGTTTCGCGGCCAACCGTGCCGCGGCAACTCGCGCCCAAACGCGAGCCTGGTTCACGGGCGATTCCCCTTTGAGGGCCGCGAGGATCGGTTCGTCTTGGCTGGCCCCGTTCGCAAAATTGACGGCGACGACGGCATCACCCCACGCCCCCCAGCAGTCGGCTTTGGTCTCCGCATCGGGAGCCAGCTTCAACCATTTGACCCCTTTGTCCGCCTCGCCGCGCAACACCAGAGTGATTGTCGTCACCACCCATTGCGGTGACTTCCAAGGGATGACCGGCAACGAAGCCGCGGCTTCGTCGATCTCGAACGTGTGGAGCAAATGGGATCGCCGGGCGAGCGCACACAACGTGCCGCTCGATCCGGACGGTAACACGCTTTCGGACTTCATCAGGCTTTGAGCGTCCGCAGTTCGATCACTGACGAACAGCAGCGCCGCCAAGTCGGTCGTCGTGTCGAAAGTCAATCGGCTGACCGGAGGCAATTCGGAGGAACCCTTCCAGGCGGCCTCCATCGCGGCCAGAGCGGACTCAGCGTTGCCTGCCCCTCTCTCGCGCCAAGCGATTTGCGTCAACGGCGGCACTTGGTGGTACGCCAACTTCGGAACGAGCAGCAGCATGTCGGCGATGTTGGCACGCGCGGCGGGCATGTCTCCGGCTTCGACATAAGCCTCGGCCGTCAGTCGCCGACAAACATGTTTACTGCGGTTCTTGGACGGCTCACGCGACAAATCGACCATCACGGGCAGAATTGTTTTCCGTAACTCTTCGCCGCGCGAGCGGGCTTTCTCGGCCGGAGTTGGATCGGTCGCTTTCTTGGGCGTTGGGTCGGCCGTCGTGGTGACGCCAGGATTGTTGTTGGTGGTGTTTGTCTGAGGCGGCGGTGGCGGCGGTTTGACCCCCGCAGGTTCATTGAGCACGAAGAACCACAGACTTCCACCCGCCATGAGCAGCGAGCCAACAGCCGTCATGAGAATCGCCGGAGAGATCTTCTTGGGCTGAGGCGCGGCGATCGTCTTCGTCGTCCCGGCGGGTGCTCGCGGATCGGTGCCGACAGGCGATCCCTCACCTTTCGGAGCCGTGAAGATCGGCAAAGCACAGTTTTCATTGCAGCACTTCACTTCCTTGCCAGCAACGTCTGCTCCGGCAAAGCCGAACGTCTCGCACATCGGGCAGCTCAATCGCACCGTCTTCCCTTTGGCGGGTCGAGGCGAAAGCGGGATCGCTCGACTGTTCGAGGCCGCATCGACACCAAACGGATCATCCGAGTCCGCGTCATTCCCCTTGGCCGGCATCTTGCCGGGAGCGGACTTGGGATTCGCGGCCGGAGTCGGAGCATTCACCGCGCTAGGACTCGGCTTCGCAGCCGATTTCGACGCGGCCTTCGGGGCCGGAGCTTTGCCCCCTCCCTTCCCCGTTTTCATATTCGCGCCGCAGAACGGACAGTTCTCGGCATCGTCATCCAGCACGGATTGCTGACACGCGGGACAAATCGGAAACATGAGAGTTCAGTTCGTGTTGCAGAGGTGAGTTGAAAGGCGAATATCTTGGCAATGACAACTAACCCGAAGCGTAAGCGAGGGCAACTAACCCGAAGCGTAAGCGAGGGCGAACGCTCCCTAGGACAACGATTCTGGATTCGGTGTTCTGTGAAGCATTCGTCCCTCGCTCACGCTTCGGGTTAGCCCGCTTCCCAGGGCTGCGCCGGGCTTTCGAGTCTCGCCCCCTTCGGGGCTAAGAACTGCGCAACTTCAAAACTTACGCTTCGGGTTAGTGGATGCGTTCGTCCCTCGTTCACGCTTCGGTTGAGTGTCGGTCGCAGAATATCACGAGTCTTTGAACGTGTCTCGCTCGCGCTACCACGCGGCCTCGTACAGTGAAACGATCTCATTGGCCGTCGGCACTCGCGGATTGTTTTGCGGACTGCCCGAGGCCAGCGCGTCGGCGGCCATCTTCGTCAACGAAGCTCGGAACCGAACCTCCTCGACACCTCGGCAGGCTCGCAACCGAGGGATATCAAGGTCCGAATTGAGTTGCTCCAAGCCACCGACCAGCGATTCGGCCGCTCGCTCATCGGCGACATGAAACGGACAGCAGCCGAGCAATCTCGCGACCGTCGCGTAGCGTTCGACATGAGCTGACCACGAAAACCTCGTCACCGTCGGCAACAGCACGGCGTTCGATAAGCCGTGCGGGACATGAAACACCGCGCCGATCGGACGGCTCATCCCGTGAACCAAGCAGACACTGCTGTTGGCGAAGGCCATGCCCCCTTGGCAGGCGGCCAGCATCATTCCGGCTCGCGCTTCGTGGTTGAGCGGCTCGCGATAGGCCCTCCGAAGATGCTTCGCGACCAATTGGATGCACGACAATGCCAGCGGATCGGTCATCCCATGAGCCTTTCGCGAAACATACGCCTCAATGCCGTGCGTGAGCGTATCCACGCCGACCGCCGCCGTGAGCGACGGCGGCATCGACAGAGTCAATTCGTAATCGACCAGCGCGACCGTTGGCAGCAAGTGGACACTCAGCATCATCATCTTCACGTCACGCTCGGTGTCGGTGATGATGGAGACCTTGGTCGCTTCACTGCCTGTGCCGGCCGTCGTCGGAATCGCAATCAGCGGAGCACCCGCGTTCGGAATCTGGTGATATCCCGCGTATCGGCTGAGCGGCATCGAGTTCGTCGTCAGCACGCTGATCGCCTTCGCCGCATCAATCGGCGACCCACCGCCAACCGCGACGAGCGCCTCGCATCCTTCCGACCGATACAGCGTCAGCCCGTCAGCGACGTTCGTGTCGGTGGGGTCCGGTTGCACGCCGTCGAAGATCGTGACCGACAAGCCCGCCTCTTCGAGCAACCCCGCGATCTCCCGCGCCGGCCCAAGCTGCATCATGCCGGCATCCGTGACCAGGAGGACTCGCTGAACCGTCAGCCGTTGCAGTTGAGCGACCGCCTCGCGCCGAACGCCGCCGCCCGTCAGGATTGTTGCTGGAACGTGAAACGCGGAAGTCATTGCATCTCCTTGGAGCTTGCGTTGGATGAGGTCAAAGACAGTGCCGAGCAACGTCAACTCGCAGAATGTAAGGATCGCAGCGATTCGGGTTGCAGAAAGGCTTTGAAAATTTCCGAATGGCGACCATCATCGCCCCGAATTTCTGTTGAGGTTCGGCGGTTGCTGTTGATAGCGTCCCTTGGCGACTGCGGCGTTCGGAGCCAGAATGCCGCCGACAAAAGGGAATCGACCGGCGAAGATTTAACGATCATCACCGGTTACGCTGCTAAAACTCGGTGCGAAAACGAGTTTCATACAGGCGAGACGCTTGTCGGTAGCTTTCTATGTGGGATATTTTGCGTCCCTCGTGGTTTGAGTAGAGAGGCAAGTGGGATGGCGGAACTCGTCGTTTGCGGTCCTGAGCCGATGCAACGGTGGCGTCGTCCGATTCCCCTCGGCGAAGTCATTCGTGTCGGGCGAGCGCCGCGCAGCGGATGGGCCATCCCGTGGGATGCGTTGATTTCCCGCGAACATGCCGAATTGCAATTGGTGAATGCGCAACTTCGAGTTCGTCGGCTCGGTGCCTCGCGTAATCCCATTTACTATCAGGAAGCGGACAATGCCGACTTTCTGGTAAACGCCGGAGAACAGTTCCGCATTGGTCGCACAGTCTTTCAGTTGGTCGCGGCGGAATTGGACGAGGACGCGCCATCGCCCTCCGCCGAGCGATCGTTCCATCCCGATGAACTGCGGAAGGTCGCCTTCCAAAATGCGGACCAGCGTTTGGAAGTGCTCGCCAAGTTGCCCAAGGCGATCTCGCAAACAACGTCTGACGAGGACTTGGCCAGCCGAGTCGCCAGTCTCGCACTCGAAGCCATCCCGACGGCCGAAGCCGCGTCGGTCGTCGTCTTCGATGATTTCTCCCCCAACGCGAACCCCAAGATGATTCGTTGGGACAACCGTGGCGAATCGCTCGGACGATTTACTCCGAGTCGCCGCTTGATGCTCAAGGCCCTGCAATTGGGCCAGGGCCTCTTGCACATCTGGGCCGACCGCGACGAATCGAACCCCGCCTTCACCGTCAGCGGTTCGCTCGACTGGGCCTTCTGCATGCCCTTCCGAGGCGATGCCTGTCACGGCTGGTGCTTGTATGTGTCCGGGCAAAAGGATGGCTTGCCTGGAAATTCGGTCGGCGAAGAGCAACTCAAGGGAGACTTGCGGTTCGCGGAACTCCTCTCCGAATTCATTGGCTCCATTCGGCAAGTCCGCATGCTCTCGAAGCAACAGGCCGGACTGAGTCAGTTCTTCTCGCCGCAGGTGCTTGAGACGTTGCGGTGCAGTAACGCCGAACAGCAATTGGAGCCGAAAGAAGCCGACATCACGGTTCTCTTCTGCGATGTCCGCGGGTTCTCGAAGAAGTCCGAGCAGGCGCAAGAAAACCTGCGCGAATTGCTGAATCGTGTCAGCGATGCGTTGGGCGTCATGACCTGCGGAATCATCAAGTTCGACGGCGTCATCGCGGACTTCCAGGGTGATGCGGCGCTCGGATTCTGGGGTTGGCCGACGACGCATGACGACGATCGGCTGTCCGCGTGCAGGGCGGCGTTGCAAATCCAACAGGAATTCCAAAAAGCGAGGAACACTCCGGGACACAGTCTGTCGGGATTCCAAGTGGGGATCGGAGTCGCTCATGGTCGAGCGATCGCCGGCAAGATCGGCACGACCGAACAAATCAAAGTCGGCGCATTTGGACCGACCGTGAATCTCGGCGCGCGGCTGGAGGGCCTGACCAAGATGCTGGGTGTGTCGATCCTGTTGGACGAGGCGACCGCTGAATACGTCCAACACCATTTGCCCCCCGCCGAGGGAAGGCTGCGACGCATGGGCCGGTTCCGTCCCGCCGGCATGAACCAAGAAATGACCCTCACCCAGTTGTTGCCGCCGCTCGATCAGGAGCCAACTGTTACCAATGAAATGATTGCCCTCTACGAGTCCGCCTTGAAGTCGTTTGAGACGGGAAACTGGCAAGCGGCACTGGACCAATTCAATCGCCTTCCCGAACAACCGCAAGGGAAGGACTTCGTGTCGCAGTACATCACTCAAAATCGTGTGCAACCGCCATCACCCTGGAATGGCGTCATCATCATGCAGTCGAAATGACGCTTCGCCGCGTCCGTGAGCTTTTCATTATGAAAGTCTTTGTCGTCCCCTCTGCGGTTGGTGCCCCGAATCGAAATCAGATTCTGGCGACCTACATCATCAACGACACCGTCGCCATCGACGCGGGGGTGTTGGGAATGCTCTCGCCGCTTGAGGCTCAACGCCGAGTGCAGCACGTTTTCTTGTCGCACTCGCATCTCGATCATTTGGCAACCCTGCCGCTGTTTGTCGATAACGTCTACATCCACGGCCCGTGGTGTCCAAAGGTTTGGGGAAATCCTCACACTTTGGAAACACTGCAACGAGATATCTTCAATGACAGCGTCTGGCCCGACATGATCCGCCTCGGTGGCGAGGAATCTCCCTTTTTGCATTTGCACCCGTTGTCAGCCGAGCATTCGGTCGAAGTCGAAGGCTTGCGAATCACTCCCATCGAACTCAAGCACGTCGTCCCGGTGTTCGGATATTTGGTCGAGGAATTGGCAACGGGCGCTTCGGTGCTGTTCGTTTCCGATACCGGCCCCTCGGAACGTGTCTGGGAAATCGCCAATCAAACTCCCGGATTGAAAGGCATCTTTTTGGAAGCCAGCTTTCCCAACTCGATGGCCTGGCTGGCGGTCAAAGCCGCACACCTCACCCCAGAGCTATTCCGCTGCGAATTGGCCAAACTCAACCGGCCAATCCCCGTCCATGTGATCCACATCAAGATTGCCTTTGAAGCGAAAATCACCGACGAGCTGAATGCGATGAAACTCCCCAACGTCTCCATCGCACAACCCGGTGCGACACTCGAATTCGTGTGAGCGATTCGCCAAAGACGTGCGGCACTCACGAAGTTGTCCCGCTCACACAACCGGTCGATTCTCGAACGATCGCAGCAGTTTCGGCCAGCCAGCCGCCAGGGTTGTGGCTCCGATGTTCACCGCCACGAGGCTGCCGTCGTCCAAGCCAAAGACCACTTGCTCCGATTCGAGCAACGTGCCAGCCGAGCGGATTGGAGCACCTGCGAATTCACTCCATTCCAGGCGATGGCTGCGGAGATCAACCGCCTGAACATAGCCGTTGTTGTCACCGAGGTAGACCTTGCCCGACTCCGTGATCACCGGCGTTGACTCCACGGGATGGGGCAGGTCGCAGTGCCAAGTCTCCTGGCCAGCCGATACCGATAGGCCGACGAGCCGACCGGTGGCCGAGGTGCCATTCGTGGCGGGACGAGTCAAACCCACCAGGACCGTGTTGTCCTCCGCGAGAACCGGTGAGCCAATCACTTTGCCATCGAGAGCAATTTTGCAAACCACCGATCCATCGGGCCGCATCGCGTAGAGGTGGTCGTCGCGGCTGACGACGACAATCGTGCCGTCGCTCGTGAGTGCCAAGGCCGAATTGACGTACCAACCCGTCAGCCCGACTTTTTCGCGTTGGTTCCACAATTCTCGGCCTCGATCTCCGTCCACAGGAACGGCGTGGATGAACTGATCTTCGGAGCCAATGTAGAGCGTCCCTTTGGCGACAACGCCGGTGCAGTCAAAGCGGCTGGTCGTGCGATGATACGCCCGAGCGGCAGTTTGTCCGGCCGCATCGACTCGGATCAATCCGCCGGTCGCCGCGCTGATCCAGACTTGATTGCCGTCGTCCACCAGCGGCGTGGCCCAGCCTAACGGCGGTCCCACTTTTGTCGGAGGCCGCACCGGTTTTCCGTCAGCGTCCAAAGCATGGAGCAGACCGTCTCCCGAATGAACGTAGATGGTCCCGTCCCGGCCAATCGCCGGAGAACCAGGAATGATCTCTCGCGTGTTCCAGGTCCAAGCCAGTTTGCATTCCGTCGCCGATGGAACCAACGCCACGACATCCGTACCCATTGCGGCAATGAGTCGCCCTTGCGAATCAATGGCCGGACAGTTTCGCAAAGTCCCCACGAGACGCGCCGCCGTCTCATGCCGATAGTGCCAAGCGACACGACTCGGAATTGATACCGGTGCCGGCTTTGCGGTTGCAGTTGCCGTTGCTGGTGGTGTTGCGGTTGGTGGCTGCTGGGGCTGGGGACGAGCGGGACCGCGCATCCAATCGGGCCGTGGTGGCGGAGTTGGAGCAGGCGAAGTTGGAGCAGGCGCAAACGGATTGGGTGGTAGAGGACTTTGAGGAAGCGGAGTCGCGCGAAGCCGACTCGCCGGAAGCGGACTCACCGGTTGTGGTGTCGATGGTGCCAGAGTCACAGGCAACGGTGTTGTTGGTTGCGGTGTCGTTGGTGCCGATGTCGCTGGCAACGGTGAGGATTTTTGCTTCGCCCAATTTGGAACAGTCGGGGTTGAAGATTTTGGTTTGGCCCAATCGGGAACCTTGTCCGAACCGACACGCGGCTCCGTACTGGGGACGACTCCGGCCTCCGTGGTTTTGGGCGGCACGGGCGGCAACGGAACCTTGGTGGAATCTGGAGTGGTGCTGAATGGAGTGGATGTCAGCTTTCCAAACAACGGGTTTTGTGGCTTGGCCGAAACGGTCGGTGCTGCTGTCACAGGAGGCAGTGCGATCGACGGAGCGACGTTGAGTGGCGTTCGTAACGGATCAGGTGCAGAGGCAGGTTGAGGTGAGTTGCCAACCTTGTTCGGTGGCGAGGTCGATCCCGCGACAGTGGTCGCAGCCGGAGGTTGTCCCGTTGGAGCTGGCGATTCAGCCGGCGGGCCAGCACTCGCCGGTAGAGAGGACTTGGGCTTACCGAAGATGCCCAATTGATTGGGATCCTGCTGCCGCATGGAAGTTCGTGTCGGGAGCACCGGAGACGCCGCGGGCGGTTGTTGAACCACGACGGGGGGCGGAACCGGTCCCTTCACCGGTGAAGGAGTCGGTGCGACCGTTGGAGCAACCACGATTGGAGGAAGGGGTGGAGCAACGGGGACCGGCTTCGCAACGGGAACAGGCGCGGCAACGGGAATCGGCGCGGCAACGGGAATCGGCGCGGCAACGGGAATCGGCGCGGCAACAGGAATCGGCGCGGCAACAGGAATCGGCGCGGCAACAGGAATCGGCGCGGCGACGGGAATCGGCGCGGCGACGGGAATCGGCGCGGCGGCAGGAGTCGGCCTCACCGTCGGAGTCGCGGCCGGGAGCGAATTCCAGTCGGTCGGTTCCCACAGAAGCAGGGCGTGAGGACCAGAATTGGGTGCCGCCGATTGCGGCTGATCGACTACATGCCCGCTTACCACGATCCAGCGTTTCGAGAAGGCGGTCTTCAACAGGATGCGGCCATGCAACAGCGTGTCATTGCGGAGTTGTTCGACCTTCAATCGCAACTCGACCGGTCCGCCCGGCAACGTCGAAGGAGAGACTTCAATGCCTGAGACCTGAGAAGAGATTTTGCAGGGAGTGGCCGTCACGACATGCAGGCGGAATTCATGCTCACCGGACGGGGACATCGTGCCCAGATACAACGTCTTGGGATAGCGCCAAGTGCCGGCCTCGGTGGGGAGTCCCTCAATGGCACCGCGGACTTCCACGTCGTCCAGTTCGACTTCCGCATTCGGCGCGACGCGGATGGCCACTTCTTCTTCGAGGGACATCGACTGGTCTTCGCCGGTGACTTCGACGCGCAAGTTCTTGAGATGAACCTTCGCGGTTCCTTCAATGATCAGCACTGGCCCCTTCAATGCCCACAAGGTCGCCCCGTGTCCTTCGAGTGTCAGCGAACGGCGAATCACCAAAGGACCGGGATACTCTTGGCAACTGAGTTCCAAGCTCCCGCCGGGATGCACCCCATCCAAGTCCGCTTGCAATTGAGCGCGCAAGTTGTCGAACACCACCGTCATAGTCGGTCCATCCTCGTTCACCTTATGGCAACCGCATTTCGACTTCCGCGATCCGGCCGTTGGGTTCTTGAGACAATCGAATCTTGGCTCCTGGAGTTAATGCCACGGCCTGGCCTGGAGGGACGCGATTCCCGCCCGGTGACGTCAGCGACGACAGATTCTGATTGATCAATAACCATTGCCCGCCGTGCCAGGCGAAATACGCTTGCGGTGTCCGATCGGAGTCAGGGCCGGGGAACAAGTTCGAGAAAGCGTGCCACTTGAACATGGTCAGCGTGTCGTAAACCGCCATCGCGCCATCCGACATCCATTGGCCTTGACGGACCTCAGACCGGAACCGCAACACGGGAACGGGGTGCGTGCATTTCGCTCCGCAGAACGAACACCGAGCGGGAGCACCCTCCGCCAACACGAACCACTTGTGCGAACACGCGGGACTCGCGCAAGGGATCGTGAAATCCCAGGTCTTCACCAAGCCCTTGACCCACTCGCTGGCGGTCGGCCGACGGTTCGCGTCTTTGATGCCGTCCACGAACGTCCGTTGAAAGAGTTCGCTGACGAATGGTCCCAAGGCCGATGCCGGCGCGTACTTCGCCGCTTCCGGCCGATTCGAGGGATCCTGTGGATGCTCGCAGTACAGAGCTTGCGGGCCATAGGTCAGAAAGTCCTGCTCTTCGGCCGAGTTCGCTTTCGGGATGCGACGGCCCTCCAACGGATGCCGCTGAAGCAGGTATTGGTAGAACAAGACGGCCAGCGCGTGCTCATCGGTGCGGGCACTGGGATGCTTCCGCTTCGGATCCTTGAACGGCAGTTGCAAGGTCGAGAGCACCTCCGGCGCGATGTAGCCTTTTGTTCCCAGGACATCCGGAGGATACAAGCCGGGGACCACCAGCGAGTCGATGTCGATCACCACGCTGGCACCGTTGAGCGGATCGACCAGCACGTTGTTGTTGCTCAAGTCCGAATGTGCCAGGCCCGCTTGGTGCAGCCGCGAGATCGCTCGCGTCATGGCGATGCACAGCATCAAGAAGTTTCGCCAGTTGCCCAATTCTTTCGGAGCGGTGCGCTGCAGGATGGAGCGAGGCTTTTCCAAGCTGAACCACGCGCCGTTTTTTTCTTGGCCTTTCAGCGGCCCCTCTTGAAAGAAAAAGTTTCCCTGATAGGTGGGAGTCACCAAGCCGAATCGGGGCTGAGTCACGATGGCGGTGGGCCAGCAAAAGAGGTTGCGAAAGTACGCCGCATCCACGTCGCTCGCCGCGGCCCCTCCTTGCGCACGCGGCACCGTCGGGTTGTATTTGCCGATGATCGATTCCAGCCGCTGCACGCGAACGGGGTCTTGGCCCGCCTGCGGATCTTTGTAAAAGCAGACCACCTCTTTGCGATCCGGTGTGAAATAGACCTCCTTCATAGTGCCGGACGGCGGGTCCGAAACCATGAGGAAGTCCTTCGTCTTGCCGTCTTTGAGAGTCGCCTTTTCGATCTTCACGATGCATTCCCAACGCGGCGAAGCCGCAACCCATGTGGCACGACGCTCCGCGTCGTGAATCGCGACGCGGAGCGTCGCACCACCATTTAGCGGTGCATGACCAGTAAGGTCCGATCATCAAACGACCCACGCACATGATACGAGTCCAACCATTCTTGCAGGCGAGCGTGGCGAGTGGTCAGATCCTCGGAATGGCCTCTACACGCTTCCAACAATGCCCCACGACGCACCACTTCTTCGGCAGGCAGGCCCAGCTTCTCCGCCAGCTTGCTCACAAACCGCACGCGCACTTTTCGGATCGACTGATCGAGTCGGAGCAACTCGAACTCGCTGACACAATCCTCCGCCGACAAGTCGGCCGTGGAGCTTACCTTCGTGCCATCGAGCGCCGCGCTGAGATCTCCGCCAACACCAGCCGGGACGGGCAAGATGTCGTTGAGCACCAAATCGCCATACAGCCAAGTCATGCCGGGGTCGTTCGGGAAGTAATCGTCCGCGACACCATCCGTCATCAGCAGCAAGGCTCGGAGGTTGCACAGCACGGGGAAGATCTTACTTCTCAGCTTGGCGGGTTCGACCTCCCGTTGGTCCAGGAACCGCACTTCCCCGGAATGCTCGCCGCTGTCGGGAGTCATCAACAGACATGAGCGTCCCGCGTGATCCACGGCGGCCATCATGCCATCACCGACCGCCAAGCCAAAGATCAGACTCTTTTCCGCACCCTGATAACGGATCGTGGTGTGAACCGTGACCAACAGCGTGCAATACAAGTCCTTCGTGGTCAGCGGACGCCCCAGAATCCTGGCGAACTCCGGATTCGTCTCGCGTTGTTCGACGGCACGCTTCACCGCGTCCCACGCCGCGATCACTGCCGCCACAAGACTGTCGTTGACGTATTCGACATCGGGAGTCGCTTCCCAGACATCGCGATCCGCGACCAGATGGTTCGAGAGTTTTTCCGAGAGGCACTGAGTCACCGCTTCGCAAGCGGCCTTCGCACCGACGCGGGAAAAGTGATACGAGCCGCCACCATCCGAAACCGCCAGCACCGTCCACGAACCGGCATTGCAGAACGAGAACCAATCGTCGCAGTGCGTCCCATCGTGCTTATGCTTCTTGCCTCGCACGCGCGCTCCCAGAATCTCATACTGTTCGGGTGAGCGTCCCTCCCGCGATTCAAACTCGTCATGCGGGTCCGGTTCGTTTTCGGGGAGCGGAAGGTACTTCCACTGGGAATAGACCGGAGCGGGAACTTCGGGAGCCATTGGCGGCTCGATCACGGGCGAATTCTCCGGTGCCGGTGTTGCGACATTCTGCGGCAGAGGCGGCGGTGACTGTGCCTGTGCCTGTGGTGGCTGTGGTGTCGGGGGCGGGGACGCGGGCGCGACATTCAGAGGTGTCGGCGCGGGCGCGGCATATTGAGGCTGGGGCGCGAATGGTGCCGGTCGAGTTGGCACGGGAACATGAGGAGGCTTCATCGGCATCACCGGGGGTAAGAGCGGTCGCGCGGGGATTGGCGAAGGGGTGTTGCGAACCGGGACGGGTGATACTCGACCGGCCGGAGCCGTGCGAGTGGGTGCCGGCCTTACGGCAGCGCCGACCGGCGGCTTCAACATCTGACGAATCGCGCCGCGTAGAACGACACCATTGGCAAATCCCCACTCTTGAAACGCCGCGAACAACTTCTGATCCGCCAGTGACGGACTCGCGAAGCCGTCCAGCCGACGTTGCAGGATGCGGCCCAACGCTTTGGCGGCGACCTCATCACAAATCTTTTGAGTCACGTCGTAAAAGTACGGTCGCTGGTTGTGAAAAGCTTGCCATTGCTCGTCAGTCCGTTGGACGTCGCGTTGGTTCAACACCCCCAACTTGTGAAGAATCGCATCGATCAAATACTGAGAGGGCTGTTCGTTCGACATCGGAGAGTTCATCCATATTGCGGGCTACGGAACGATGGTGATTTGCGGCGGAGGTGGCGGCAGTTTGATGGGTGCTCCATCGGCGACCACCTGCGTGACGCTTTCCGAACTGGTCTTGATCGAACTCGAAACCCACTTGAAAAACGCCCTCAGCGAATCGGGCTGCATTTCGTGGATCTTCACCACGATCTCCGTGATCCGCTTGAGCAGTTCCGCATCCGCGCCCGGACCCGCCGCACAGGCAATGATGTTGCTCAGCTTGCGCTGCTTGAGGCTGTCGGCGGACGATTCCCAGTTGTCCGTGGGCTGTCCGTCGGTCATCACGAACACCAGCGGTTTCCAGTCCCCTTTCTGAGTGGGACTGCTCTTGCGGACCTCGTTGTCCAAACAGCGTTCCAGCAGTCGCAGAGCCTCCCCGAGGGACGTGCTCCCCATCGCGTCCAGATTGGGTTCTTGAAAGCTCATCAATTCGGTCAGCGGGCAAACTTGCTGCGCGCTGCTGCCGAACGTGATCACCGACAAGAACGCCGTATCCACCGCCTGGGGATTTCCTCGGAGATCGGAGACCAACATCCGCACCCCTTGGCGAACCGCTTCGATCGGTTCTCCGTTCATCGAACCCGAACAATCCAACAACAAATAAACCGGCAAGCGGCGACCACCTTCAGACATGACTCGGACTCCTCAAGGGAATAGGAATTGGTTAGTACGGCGAACGGTAAAAGATAATAGACCGGTCACTCCCTAACCGGAATCTTCACCGCCTCGGAGTGACACTTTTACTATTGGCGACACTACCCCCGCCGTTCGCCTCATCAAGCAGGGGCTCCTCAACGTCAAAGTAAGCTCAACGGATAAGTCGGCTGAATGAACGACAGACAATCGACAAAGCCTGAAACCGTCAGTGGCTCAAAACCGCCGCTTTATCTGCGTCAGCCTGACCGACTTTGGGGGCGAGTGTTCGATTGCAGTTCATAGACTTTTCTTGTGCCAAACCGCATTCCACTGGTGGCAAAAGTTTTCGAATGACTTCATCGACCAAAGACACGACTTGGTCGGAGCGGCACTCTCGCAAACAACCTTTGAAGATGGCACGGTCACTTTCGCGACTCCAACCAAAACCCGAACCAACTCCGTCCGCGAATCCGACAAGAAAAGTTGCTCCGCGCCCCTGCTCGATTGTCAAAATGTCGCTCAGCGGCGTGTCGAGGCTTGCGTGGTAACTGGCCGCGGTACCGATCGTAAATCGGTCATGGCTCCAATGTCCGAAAAACTGAGACGCGAAGTCCTTCACAGCCAATTCTCGCAAGATTTCGGCGAAGCCAATCATGGTGTGGCCGCGCTTGCTGAGTGATTCCGCATGACGCGGTGAGTTGAGTTGGTGCCACGACATTTGCGATTCTCTTTTCGCCAATCGGCGGTTCGCCGTGCTCGATCATTGCTTTTGAAATCCGGCGATGAGTAGCCCCAGTTTTTCGATGACTTCGGCCCCTTGAGCATACACTTTGCCAGCAAGGTAAAACGTCGTTTTTTCCAGCAATCCGACGTTATCAAGGATCGTCTTGAATTCCATGTTTGTCAGATTCTTGTTCGCGAGCCAATTCTTCGGGGCACTCATCGCTTGTTGCGCGTCAAACCCGGTCAAGTTGAAGTGGACATTCTTTGCGTTCGTTGCCGCTTGCTGGAAGGTTTCGCCGAACAGAGCCAGTTTGCGCGGGTTTCCACTTGTTAAACCGGCTTGCCACCAATTCCACCACGGAATGCCGCGCGATCGGCCCAAGAAGTTTTCAAGCCCCTCCTTTAGCCCAAGTGCAATGTCCTTAGAGCATGACGGAGAGTTATGAACCAAGACGCCTCTCTCAGCACAACATGGAAAACATAATCACATTAGACATCGAGGCTGTATACCAGAGGACGACTCAAACCCAAAACGATCGGCACGCTACCCGGATGAGCGGCGTACATCAAAACTCCCGGACCCGCCAAACGTGAGACTCGATTTGCATTTGGGACAGGTCGTCGTTCCGCGATGGCTGGGATCGCAGCAGAACATGGCTCCGCACGGACACGTCGCGGCGACTTCGTTCTCGCAATACGGACAACTCGGACAGCCGTCCAACATCGCCGAGTTAATCGGAGGCAGCGCGTCGCCATCTTCATCGTCCAAGGCTTCCAGTTTGTGCGCGCAAATCGCCGTGTAGGCTCCGCTGCTTCCTTGGCGTCCGAATCGCATCAGATACGCCTGACCGGAACGCTGACACATCGCTTGCAAGAAGACCTGGCGCGGCGACGGATCGTGATAGGACTGCGAACCGGGTGGGACATACGACAGGCTGGCCGGCAACGACGGCATTTCGATCGGTGCGATGCCATCGCCGGAGGTCAGCTTCACGCTCGCGGAACTGACCGACGCCGAGAGCCAGACGAAGACTTTGCGCCACGCATCCGCCGACGTGCCATCCATCGTGAAGACGATGTCGGTGATCTCTCGCAGAATGTCCGTGTCCACGTCCGGGCCGCAGCCGATCGCATAGATGTTCGCGATCCTTGGTTGATTCGCGGCACGCAACGCCTTCACGGCGGACTCCCAATCGTCGGTCGGTTGCCCATCCGTAAATAAGAACACCAGCGGCTTGTAATCCCCTTTCGTCGTCGGCGTGGTTTTTACGACCTCGCGTTTCATGCACTGCAACAGCAATTGCACGGCCGTCCCGAACGCCGTGCCTGGCCGCACCGACAGCTTCGGCGGTTGGAACGCCATCAACTCCGTCAGCGGCATCAACTGCTTGGCGTAACGCGAAAAGGTGATCACGCTCAGGTACGCGGTCTCCAAGGCCATCGGATTCTTGCGCAGTTCGCCGACGATGGTTTGAATGCCGCGATTGATCTCTTCAATCCCGGTCCCGGCCATGGACTCGGAACAGTCCAGCAACAAATACACGGGCAAGCGTCGAGAGGACATGAGGCACCTCGGTGAGTAGTAGTGATTCGAAAGATTCCAACGAGGCTCCGCCTCAGACCAAAGTCCCGGACAAGTTTCTCTGCGGCCTCTCTGAATCTGTGGGGATATCCCAAGTCATTTCCCCGCAGATTCAGAGAGGCCGCAGATTCAGAGAGGCCGCAGAGAAACCGCCTTCAGCGAGTATTCACCAAAACTCCATCACTCGGGCGAGCGTGGCTAAATAACTTGACTCAACTGCAACAAGTTTCGGAAATGAAGGAGTCCAATCTGACTGCGATCGTCGGAAATTGAATCATGCTTGGAATGTCCAATGTCCAAACTCCAATGACCAATGAAATCCCAAGCGCCAATGTCCAAAGACCGAAACGGGGCGTGTTCCTGAGCGTCGAGAAAGTCGAGAAACCAGTGCGGTGGCACAATGGGATTTGGCCATTGGACATTCATTGGACATTGAGATTTGGAACTTGGTGATTTTTTTATTCCACGGGCTGTTTGATCTTCTGCCCCGCGACTTCCAACTCGAAGAACTTGGAACTGTTTGGCAGCGAGAACGTGACTTTTGCCGGCAGGCCATCCGAGAAATTCTGCACCACTTTGCCTTGGTCATCAAAGATCCTCGCCGAGGGAGCGACGATCTGATTCTCACTGACCACTTCCGCGAAGATTTCCACGATCGCGCGCATGTCTTTGGCGATCTTGTGATCCCACACATCAATCGGGGTGCCGGAGTCCAAGTCGTCGAGTTGTTCCATTTGGTCTTCGTTGATGTTGTCGCCGATGCCAATCAAGACGCACTTCAGGGGATTGCGGCGCTTGGCCGCGATCTCTTTGCAGAGTTGGATCGTGTAGCGTTTCACTTCGGGAAGATCGTTGAGTTCGCCGTCGGTGATGAAAATGTAGATGCCATTCTTGGCGTCTTTGAAGCGATCGGCGAAGTACCGCACTGCCGGGGTCAACTTCGTGGCACCACCAAAGGAAACTTTTGTTGGTCCGGTGATGGAGGCATGGCCGCAGTCTTCGGCGGTCAAGTCGCCGATCTCCTCCATTTCGTCCCCCTCCGAACCACACGCCCAATAGATCACCGTCGTCCCGCCGTCCGAATCGAGATTGGCCGCGAGATAACCGGTGACTCGGCGAACCAATGGCTCGATCTCATTCTTGGACCAGACAAAGTGACCTTTCTGCACCATGTCGGTTTTGGCCTCATCCGAAAAGATCGGATACTGCTGCCCTTGGTGGTTGATGATTTGCAACCAGCCCTGCTGTTGATAGCGCTGCAACAGACTTTGCGGCGGCGAGCCTTTGGGACCATCGGCCAGGCCTTTTCCAAACACTCCTTGCATCGAACCGCTGGCATCGACGGCCACTCCCGTTTGCCAACCTTCCGCGTCCGTGGGTTCCATCAGGATCGTGAAGGTGACTTCGGTCGTCTCCTTGCCGCGAGCGACATTCACCTCGCCGAATTCCTTGGCCACGATCGTGCTGGGAAGCTGCTTGGAAATCTTCGCCGTTTTTTCGTCCGCCGAACCGCCTCCGAAAAGGTTCTTCAACCAGCCCATGATTCTCTCCAAGGAAAAAAGGGATTTGTTTTTACGGAGCAGCCACAAGGTTTTGGCGAATCCGCTGTCCTTCCACTTCCAACTCGAACCACTTGCTTCCGGCCGGCAAAGTGATCGTGATCTTCGCGGGCAAGCCGTCTGAAAACCGCTTCACGATTTGTCCCTGAGTGTCATAGATGACCCCTGTCGGAGCGACGATCTGATTTTCGGCCACCACCTCGGCGAAGATTTCCACCATCGAGCGCATCTCTTGGGCGATCTTGTGGTCCCAAAGATCGACGTCGGTGCCGGTATCGAGATCGTCGAGTTCCTCCATCTCGGCCTCGTCCACTTTGTCCCCCATGCCGATCAACACGAACTTCACCGGGTTGCGTTTGCCCGACGAGACCGCTCGGGCCAGTTGCGTGGAATAGGCTTTGACTTGTTCCAAGTCATCCAGCCGACCGTCGGTCAGAAACACATACATCCCGCGCGCGGCGTCTTCAAAACGATCCACGAAGTATTTCACGGCCGGGAGCAAACGAGTGCCGTTGCCGAAGGTCACGGACTGCGGACCACGGATCGACAGTTGCTTGCATTGGTCCGCCGTGAAGTCGCCGACAACCTCGGTCTCCGAGCCATCCGCGCCGCAGGCCCAATAGATCACCGTCGTGCCGCCGTCCGCATCCAGTTTGGAGGCGAGGTACGAGATGAACTCGCGCGACTTCGGTTCGACGATGTTGTCGCTCATCCGCAGGTGCCCGGCGCGCATCGCGTCTTCGTAGGCATCCTTCAAGAATTTCCGCACCTTGCGGCCGTCTTCGACGCTGCTCGTCACCCAGCCTTTTTGTTCGTACTGAGCCTGCACGTCGGGCGGAACCTTGCCGACCAATTGCAAACCGTACCAACTCCGCATCGACGAACTGCCGTCCAATGCGACCCCCGTTTGCCAGCCTTCGGCCTCGGTGCCGCTGGGTTCCATCAGAATTGTGAACGTCACTTCCAGCTTGCCGTCCGGCAACTTGCCGACGTTCACTTCGCCGAACTCCGGGGCAACCATCGAACTGGGAAGCTGGTGGCTCAGTACGGCACCCATGACGTCGTCCTCGTCAAACAGAAAAAGAATTTCCTGACACGAAAGGCACCTTAACTTGCGAGTCGCTGTGTGAATCGAGTTACCTTCGCGTTCTCTGCGACCTTCTGATCAAAACAAATTTTGGAACAGAAGGTCGCAAAGAACGCGAAGTGGGACAAAGTATTGCGGAACAACTTGTGAAACGGTCTAGTTTTTTGATTGCGGCTCCGCCGGACCAAGTTTTGTCGCGTCTTTGTGGTGCTCCTGTCCGAACTGCATTGAATCGATCGGAGCGAAAGGGGACACCACAGAGGCGCGACAGAGAACAGTGTTCGCAACACTGCGGTCACTCGCTGTCACTGAGCACAATCAAAACTATGCAGATACCAATAGTAAAAGGCGGTGTTTGAACGGTTACAGTCGCCCCAGCACTTCCGAGATGTCTTGCACGATGTTGCCCCCCGGATACTCCAGCGTGAAGCTGGTCGAGCCGGTCGGGAGGTCGAACTTGAGCACGGCCGGAACGCCGTCGCCGTACTCCTTCACCGATCGGCCCTGGTTGTCCAGAATTCTACCGCTCTCCACGACGATCATGTCTTCGTCCACGATCTCGGAAAAAATCTCTTCGAGCTTTTGCATTTCACTGGCAATCTTGTGATCCCAAATGTCGATCTCCTTGCCCTTGGGAGTCCGCAGGTTGGAGCCTTCAAACATGTCGTCCAGCTCTTCCATCTGAGCTTCATCCACCGCGCTGCCGACCCCGATCAGCACCAGTTTCAGAAACAGACGCTGGCCACTCGCCATTTCCTGGCCCAATGTCAGGCAATACTTCTTGACGTCTTCCAGGTCATCAATGATGCCGTCGGTGATGATCACTCCGATCGACCACGGAAAATCCTTGAAGGCATGTTCGGCAAAATAGCGGACGGGCGGGAGCAGCTTGGTCTGCTTGCCCCAAGGGAACCGCTTCGGCCCGGAGTACGAGACCTTCTCGACTTCCTCGGCAGAGAACCGGCCAATCTCTTCAATCGCCGAGCCATCGGGACTACAGGCCCAATAGAGGTTGCTGCACTTCGCGTCCGACGAAAAATTCGCCAAGAACGCCGACATGGTGCGAGCCACCGGTTCCACCACGTTCGGCTTGGCGGCGGGAAACGGACCAATCTTGACGCCATACATCGGCTGCATCGAAGCCGAGGCATCGATGGCCAAGCCCGTATGCGCATTCTCCTCGTTCGGAACCATCAAGATCGTCGCCTTGATGGTCAAGCCGTTCGGCGACTTGAAGACGTTGACTTCCCCAAAGGGGTCGACCGGATGTGACAGTTGAGCCATGATGGAATGGACCTCTCACAGAAGGGGACATCGAAGGGTGAAGTAGCTGAGCGAATCAATCCGCCATCTTGCGCAGGAACGGCTTGCTGATCTCTTCCACAATCGGCGGGATCAATCCCACCAGACAGGTGATGGCCATCATCGTGCCGTCGAGCGCGGCCAAGCCCATCGCCTTGTTGACTCCGGGCACATACACAAAGAACAGTGAGATCGCCAAGCTGAGGAGAACCGCTCCGATCGACCAGTGATTGCGGAACGGGCCGATTTCAAACAGCGAGCGAGTCATCGACCGAGCAGTGAAGCCTCGGAAAAGTTTCTGCCAGATGTAAGTCATAAAGGCCGCCGATCGAGCGGTCTCCAACAGGCCCGCCAGAGCTTCCTTGCTGAGTGATTTCCGATCGCTGAAGTAGGCCGGAACTTGACTCAAGGCGTAGTAATAAACGCCCATGATGACGATGGTCGCCACCAGCGTTTGAACCCAAATGTGCCCCCACATCACCCGATTGATGAACGGCATGTCGCGTTTCCGCGGGAGCTTGCTCATCACGTTGTGCTCGCCCGCTTCAAACGACATCGCCAAAGCCGGGAAGCTGTCGGTCGCGAAGTTGATCACCAGCAGCACCAACGCGGTCAAGGGAATGTCCCATCCCAACGCATAAGCCACGACAAACACTCCGACTTCGCAGCCGTTACCGCTAAGGATGTACGACAAATACAGCCGAATCCGATGCAGGACGTTACGTCCCTCTTCGACCGCGTTCGGGATCGTTCCAAAGCGGCTATCCATCAGGATGACATCCGAGGCTTCTCTCGCGACATCGGTGCCGTTCCCCATCGCGAATCCAACATCGCTTTGTCGCAGAGCAATCGCGTCGTTCACGCCGTCACCGACGAAGCCGACGATCAAACCGGCACGCTGCAGCGCGCGGACAATAAAATCCTTGTGAGCCGGTTCCACGCGTGCGAAGACCTCGACGTTGCGCAGCCGTTGCACGAACGCTTCGGGCAGTTTGTCCAGAGCCTGCTCCAGCAGTTCCTCTTTCTCTTTCGGCTTGGCCCCCTGCGGGAACGTGGGCATGTATTGATTGAGTTCGTGGCCGGAGATCACGACTTTTTCCAACGGGTCTCCCTCATGCACGATCCCCACCATTTTGGCGACATGGTATGCGGTCAACGAGTTGTCGCCGGTCACCATCACGGTGCGAATGCCGGCTTTGTCCAAAGTCGCAACGGCCGGAGCGACATCCACTCGCGGCGGGTCCATGATCGCGAACAGTCCGACAAACGTGAGTTCGGCTTCGGCTTCGTGACGTTCCAAGGCCTGAGCATTGGGAGCCACACGATCGGCGACGGCAATCACTCGCAGTCCGCGACCGGCCAACTCGGCGATTGCCGTTTCAATCGCGGCTTTTTCACTGGAACCCATCCGCACGTCTTGCCCATTGACGTGGACTTGATGGCAGAGTTCCAGCAAGCGTTCGGGCGCGCCTTTGGTGAGAATGTGATAGCGGCCATCGGAGGGCGATTGATGAATCGTCGTCATCCGCTTGAGGTTTTGACTAAAGGGATGCTCTGTCACTCGGTCGCCGACATCACCTGTCGCATCGAAGCCTGAAGTGGAGATCCATTGCAACAGCGCGGACTCGGTGACGCTGGAGTTGTTGTTGCACAGCTTGGCGATCCGCAGCGCGCGTTCTGAAATCGGGTCGCGTGACGCCGAGCCATTGAATTCGCTGGCACCGAAAATTTTTCCGTTGAGGTACAAGTATTCGACCGACATGCGATTGGCGGTCAGCGTTCCGGTCTTGTCGGTACAGAGCAGATTCATGCTGCCGCCCCCTTCGACCGCTTTGGGGCGTTTCACCAGAGCCTGATGTTTCTTCATCACCTGCGTCGCGATGGCGAGCGTGATGGTCAACACCGCCGGCAGACCTTCGGGAATGGCGGCGATGATCAGCGCCACGGCATTGATGAATGCCGCCTTGAGGATGCCGATGACGGTCTTCCAAGTCTCCCAAGTTGTCCAATCCAAGCTGCCCAAGTCCTTCGCGGCGAACTCTCGAATCAGTCCGACCCCGATCACCACAAACGCCAGCCATTTGAAGATGCTGGCCATCGAATCGCCCAAGGATTCCAACTGCTCATCGAGCGGCGTCGCGGCCTTCTCGGCTTCCGACAATCGTTCGGCAATTTGTCCGACATTCGTCTTCACGCCGGTGGAGGTAATGACGGCCGTCGCGTTTCCCGAAACGATACCGCAACCGCGAAACACCATATTGTGTTGATCGTTCACCACCGTTGCCGCAGCGACCGCTTCCAACCTCACGGGGCGCGGAGGCTCGCCCGTCAACATGCTGTCATCTTCTTCGGCGAGCACCGCGGCAATGACTCGTCCATCGGCGGGCGGAATGGCACCTGTGGGCAAATAAACGATGTCACCCGGGACGACATCCACGACGGGAACCTCGCGGCGTTGGCCGTCGCGAATCAAAAGCGTGAGAGGATTCTCCGACTTACGCAGCGACTTCGCGGCATCATCGGCCTTCCCTTCTTGCCAGAGTCCAAAGCCAGCCATGATGTTCAACATCAGGATGATGGCCCCCCCTTCCAGGAAATCACCCAGCAGCAAACTGACGACGCCACCGATGAGCAGCAATCGCACGACGGCATCACCTGTGAGCTGTCCCCAATACTTCTTCCAGAACGGTTCTTCGGGAGGCTCGGGGATATCGTTGGCACCCAGCTCTTGCTTGCGACGCGCGGCTTCCTCGGAGGTCAGACCGGACGTCGCATTTGTGGCCAGCGCTTTGAGGGTTTCTTCGGAGGTGAGCGACCAAGGGGAGGTGGGAATCTCGAACTTGCTTGGCATGTGAAGTCATCCCGCGCGAACAGGTGTCTTTCGCGGCTTGTCTGGTTGTTGTTGTTGTTTCAAGGGGTGAAGCAGAAGACATGGGAGCTGTGAAGCGGCGAGCAGACTATCGCGGAGTCTTCGCAATCGAAAGTGAGCCGAAATGGATTTGTCGCCGCACGCGAATGGAGATGATTTGTTTAACCGCCACGCCATCGGCGTGCGTGCGACGGCTCGTCAACCGCGAAATCGCCCACGCCGATGGCGTAGGGGTTAAACAATTCAACGTGCTTGAATCGACGCCTTCGAGAACACACGCCCTCCGTCGCGCAGGACGACCCATCCCAGGACGCGAGTGACCTCGATGCCACCACGTTCGATTGGGGCATGTTTGCTGGCATCAAAGCGTTCTCCCAGATGCACCAACTCGATGCGATTGGGAAGTCCTGCGGCTTCACACTCCGTCGCCAGCCAGGCCGCCAAGGACTCCTCAAACGGATCGCTCGCATCAAGGCTCTTGGGAAAACAACGGTAGAACGCTTCGCCAACATCTTTAAGCAACGCGGGCTTTCGATCGGCACTCGAAAATCGAAAGACCAGCAATTGCCCCAGCAGCAGCAGTGCGTCCCCATTGCCACTCAGAGCCTGTTGTTCGAGCCATTGGATCGAATCCTGCAACACTGAGTTGCCGAACAAGACATTCCCCAACAACACGCGCAGCCACGTTTGCGATCGCGCGTCATTCGGCTCAATCACCGGATTGAGGGGCGGCGGTTCAACGGGTTCAGGCTCCACAACAATCGCGGGGACCCGAGCGGGACTCGGAGGTGGCAGTCGCTGTTTCAATTCCTCGACGAGAGTTTGAAGTCGGCTCTCCCAACCGGCGATTTGTTCATTGATCGCCGTTTGCCATTGAGCCGCCCATGCCGGCGCTTGAGAAGAAGTTTCGGCGTCGGCGTGAGAAGCGCGGTCGGTGCCAGAATCACCGTTGAGCGAGGGACGCGCACTGTCGGCGGGAAGCGAATCCGGCAACGTCTCACGCAGGAGGAGAGCTTCTAAACTCTCCTGTTTGCGAAGCAGACGCGCTAAGGAATCGGCAACATTCTGAGAGACATCTGGCGACGCAAATGTCGATTCCGGTCGCGGTCGTTGCCAGCGTTGCAACTCCGCGGACACGCGGTCGAACGCCGCTTGCGAACTCTGTCGCACCGCTTCGAGTTCCTGCTTCACACTCAGGAGTAACTCCGCCTCATCCACCACCTTGACGGGCGGAGTCTCCGTCTGGGAGTTCATCGCAGAGGAACCCAGCGCCGAATCAAGCTCACGATCAGTCATCGAAGTCTCCTTGGGGCTGACACCAATGAAATCCTTCAGTGTGGCGTTTGCCCTGTGCTCCGTCGCGTCTCTCTGGAAAGGGCCACCTCTCGGCAGGTCTGGCCATCATGGCGGCGTCGATTCGATTTCGCCACCAAAGCGTTTTGACTCCCCCTGAAAAAACAAAGCGACCCGGTCTGACCGCCAGACCGGGTCGCCCGAAGGAGAGCTGCAAACAATTCGATCGGCGGACGTCACTGCCGCTCGAATCGTCCCGCTCTTTGGACTGATGAGTTTTGATTTTCGATTTTTGGGATGCTGCCGTCCGCAGCCGCGGAGAGCCAAGGAACTCTTAGAGCCGCGACCGTCAGGGAGCGGTCCTCTATTCCGAACGATCGCCGCTCCCTGCGTGTCGCGGCTCACAATCTTCACAGGCTCGAAGCGATCACAATCAAAAATCGAAAATCCAATTCACACGCCATTCAGCTTGTCCATCAGAGTTTGCGAGAGCACAAACAACTCGTTGACCACATCGCTGGTATCGGTCACGAGAGTATCGCTTCCCTCGTTGCCCGCGATGATGTCGCTGCCCCCTTGACCGTTGAGGCTGTCGTCGCCGTCGCCCCCCAGCAGCGTGTCGGTCCCCGAACCGCCCGACATCGAGTCGCTGCCGTCGCTCCCCGACAGCACGTCGTTGCCCGCGCCGCCGTTCATCACATCGTTGCCGTCGCCCCCTTCGAGGCCATCGTTGCCGGCACCGCCAATGAGTTGATCGTCCCCATCTCCACCGTTGAGTTCATCATCCCCATCGCCCCCATCCAGCGAGTCGTTGCCGTCACCGCCACGCAGCTTGTCGTTGCCCAAGCCAGCGGTGAGCGAATCGTCGCCGAACTCGCCGTCGAGCGTGTCGTCGTTGTCACCACCATCGAGCGTGTCGAGTCCCGTCCCGCCCAACAGTGAGTCATTGCCAGTCAGGCCGCTGAGGAAGTCGTTCCCGTCATTCCCTTGCACCGTGTCATTGCCGGCTTGACCTTGCAGCGTGTCGTTGCCAAGTCCCCCCAGCAGCCCATCGTTGCCGTTGCCTCCGACCACGAAGTCGTCGCCGTCGCCTCCGGTGAGCGTATCGTTCCCATCCTGGCCGCTGAGGATGTCGTCTCCCAAGCCGCCCGTCAGGCTGTCGTTGCCGGCTCCGGCATAGAGCGAATCGTTGTCGTCACCGCCGTCGAGCGTGTCGTTGCCCGCGCTCCCGGTCAGCGTGTCGGTCCCCGCGTTGCCGTTGACCGCCATCCGCACTTGGCCGAGCGTCGCGCTCGCCGCACTGATGGCGTCGTTCCCATCACCGCCGTTGATCGTCAACACCAGCCCCACCACTTTGGAGAGCGAACCAACTGTGATCGAGTCATCACCGCCGTTGCCGTTCACGATCACGTTGACGATGTTCGACGACACGACGAACGAGACGCCGGAATCGGTCACCGTCAGTTGCCCGGTCGAGCTTTGTCCAATCGAGTAGACGTCGCCGGTGTCGGCCCCATTCACGCTCGCCGTGTCGAAGCCAGACGAACTGGAAACCGTATCTTTGCCATCGGCCGCTCCGCCCCAGACGAATTGATCGTCTCCCGCGTTCCCCTCGATGAGGTCATTGCCCCCTTGGCCGTTGAGCGTATCGTTGCCGTTCTGACCGTTGAGCGTGTCTGCTCCCGCGCCCCCCAGAACGCTGTCGTTGCCCGCGCCGGCATTGACCAAATCGCTGCCGCCGCCGCCGTTGATGAGGTCGTTGCCATCCGCTCCGTTGAGCGTGTCGTTGCTGTCTCCTCCGAGCAGCGTGTCGTTCGAGATCAACGCGCTGGCCGAGCCGGTGGCGATTTCGGCAAACAACAGATCGGTCCCCGCACCGCCGTCGATCGAATCGGCTCCGGCGTTGCCCAAGAGCGTGTCGTTACCGCTTTGTCCGAACAAAATGTCATTGCCATCCGAGCCGTCGATCGAGTCGTTTCCGCTGCCACCGAGAATCGAGTCATCCCCCGCGTCGCCGGTGATGATGTCGTTGCCGCTGTCGCCGGTGATGGTGTCGTTCTCGGTGCCGCCGAGGATGCTATCGATGCCATCGCCACCAAACAGGCTGTCGGTTCCGGCGTTGCCGAGGATCGTATCGTTGCCCCCCTGAGCGTTGATCGTGTCGTTTCCGGTCCCACCGTCGATCGAATCCGCATCCGCTCCGCCGAGGATGGAGTCGTTATCCGCTCCGCCGTTGATCGAATCATTTCCGCCATCACCGTTGATGGTGTCGTCCCCCACTTCGCCGAGGATGGTGTCGGCTCCGTTGCCGCCGTCGATGCTGTCGGCATCTTGTCCACCAAGGATGTTGTCAGCCCCGTCGCCGCCGAGGATGGAGTCGAACCCGACATCACCGGTGATGAGGTCCGCGCCGCCGCCACCCAGCACGGTGTCGTCGCCCGTGAATCCAGACAAGGAATCGGCCCCGTCTCGGCCTTCCAGCCGATCGCTCGCATCGCCGCCGTTCAGAGTATCGTTGCCATTGCCGCCAATCAGCGTCATGGCGATGTCGGACCCCCGCGCGTCGATGAAGTCCGCCGAGTCGCCTCCATCAACATTCACCAGCAACGACAAGCTGAAGCCGTTGCCAGTCGTGACTCCCTGGAGGTCAATGTTGTTCGCCGAATCGCTGGCCATGATGTCGATCCGCGATAGCGTGGCCGGATCGAGATTCGTGGGCTGCCCCGGCAATGCGACTTGAGCACCACCGCCATTCCCCGATGTGATCTGAACGAACCCGCCGCTGACCGACACCGTGATATCGTCGTTGCTATCAGCCTGGATCGTGAGATTGTTGAGCAGCGAGTTGAAGGGGTCCACGAACAACAACGCCGAGACCGCTGGCAGACAGCGGTCCTCACATCGTTCGGCCTGAGGATGCACAGGCGAAACGCGGCGACGTCGTGATAAGCCCGCCATCCGTTGGCGCAGTTTCTCCATCCAATAAGTCAGACGCATAGCAACACTCCTTCGGTAGAAAAAAAGACAAGCCGGACCTGGTCGTGGGTGTTTCAAATTCGTCCCCTGCGTGGTCACGCAGGCGGTCGGGACGAATCCGACACGACCCCGGCTGAAAGTAGGAAAGTTCGAAGTGACCCGATTCATCGGGTCGTTCGACCACATCACTGCGGTCGCTACGAGCGCTGTCGCTCGCCCGCATCAATGCGGGCACTACAAGCGCTGCCGCTCGACTGCATCCATGCGGTCACTACGAGCGCTTTCGATTGACCGCATCAATGCGGTCACTACGAGCGCTGTCTCGCGAACATTGATTGCGGTCCAACCTGTTCGCGACGGCCCTACTCGGATCGACCGGCGCGCTGGGCAAACTGGCGAATTGCAGATCGCTCCGCAGCATTCTCACAGACCTCGCGGCAGACATGCCCAATCTCCGCGACACAAGGATCGCACACGAAACGCGGATCAGTCGCGGAGCACGGATCGAATCCGAAATGCTGGTCGCTCGCTGAGCACAGATCGCTCGCACGACACCGGTCGCTCATACGGCGCGGGTCGCTCACAGCGGACGCATTGCTCAGAACAATCTGTGCCTGCTCACAGTGCCGTCTTCGCAGCCACCAATCAAAACGCGGTTCATCTTCCACGCTCCATTTTTTTGCCCCCCATTTTTTTGCCAACTCATGCTCTGGAAAAAAATGGAGGGCAAAAAGATGTGAAGCCGATCGTGGTCAAAAAACAAAGCGACCCGGTCTGACCGCCAGACCGGGTCGCCCGAAGGAGAGCTGCAAACGAATCGCTCGGCGGACGTCACGGCCGCTCGAATCGTTCCGCTCTTTGGATGGCTGATTTTCGATGGAGCCGTCCGCTGCGGCCGAGCAGATGGCAGATGGCAGATGGCAGATGGCAGATGGCAGATGGCAGATGGCAAATCGAAAATCGAAAATCGAAAATCAAAAATCAAAAATCAACCTCCATTCAGCTTGTCCAACAGCGTTTGCGAGAAAGCAAACAACTCGTTGACGATATCGCTGGCATCGGTCACGAGGGTGTCGATCCCCTCGTTGCCCGCGATGACGTCGCTGCCTCCTTGGCCGTTGATACTGTCGTCGCCGTCGCCCCCCAGCAGCGTGTCGTTGCCGGACCCGCCAGACATCGAATCGCTGCCGTCTTTGCCCGCGAGCACATCGTTGCCTCCGCCCCCGTTCATCACATCGTTGCCGTCTCCGCCGTCGAGTCCATCGTTGCCAGCTCCTGCGACCAGCAAGTCGTCGCCATCGCCGCCGTTGAGTTCATCATCGCCGTCGCTGCCATCCAGTGAGTCATTGCCGTCACCGCCACGCAGCTTGTCGTTGCCCAAGCCGGCAGTGAGCGAATCGTCGCCGAATTCTCCATCGAGCGTGTCGTCGTTGTCGCCGCCATCGAGCGTGTCGAGTCCGGTCCCTCCCAACAGCGAATCGTTGCCTGTCAGTCCACTGAGGAAGTCGCTGCCGTCATTCCCTTGGACCGTGTCATTGCCCGCTTGGCCTTGCAGCGTGTCGTTGCCGAGTCCACCGAGCAGCCCATCGTTGCCGTTGCCTCCGACGGCGAAGTCGTCGCCATCGCCACCGTTGAGCGTGTCGTTGCCATCCTGGCCACTGAGCACATCGTCACCCAAGCCGCCGATCGCGCTATCGTTGCCCGCTCCGGCATAGAGCGAGTCGTTGTCGTCGCCTCCGTCGAGCGTGTCGTTGCCCGCGCTCCCCGTCAGCGTGTCGTTCCCCGCGTTGCCGTTGATCGCCAGCCGCACTTGGCCGAGCGTAGCGCTGGCCGCGCTGAGTCCGTCGTTTCCGGTGCCGCCGTTGATCGTCAGGATGGTCCCCGCCACCTTGGAGAGCGAACCGACTGTGATCGAGTCATCGCCATCGTTGCCGTTCACGGTCACGTTGACGATGTTCGAGGCGATGACGAACGAGACGCCGGACTCCGTCACCATCAGTTGTCCGGTCGTGGTTTGTCCGATCGTGTAGATGTCGGCATTGTCGGTCCCATTCACAGACGCCGTGTCGAAGCCGGACGAACTGGAGACGGTATCTTTGCCATCGGCCGCTCCGCTCCAGACGAATTGATCGTCCCCCGCGCTCCCCTCGATGAGATCGTTGCCCCCTTGTCCCATGAGCGTGTCGTTGCCATCGCCGCCAGTGATTGAGTCTGCTCCAGACCCACCGAACACGGTGTCGTTGCCATTACCGGCATTGATCGAATCGTTGCCAGAACCTCCATTCAGGAGGTCGTCCGTGTCACCCGCCAGAATGGTGTCATCGCCGTCGCCCCCGATGTGAGTGTCATTTCCCGTGTCGGTTGGAGGTGTCGGAGTGTTCGTCGTCGGTCCCAGCGGCAACTCAGCCCAAGTGGCGAACGCGGGAAATGGACCGAGACCGCCTGGAACAGGCGACGGATAGTTAAAGACATTTGTCAGACCAGTCTGAAGGTCAAGCACTCCGAGTTCAAAAGTGCCGGACGTAATCAAAAGACTGCGGTTGTCCTGACTGAGATCCAGGTCGAAACGCCCTGGATTAGTCAACGTGGTGACGATTGTGTTGATGAACGTCCCATCGGAGGCATAGTGACGGACATTTCCGCTCTGCCCGACGGCGAAGATCTCGCCAGTGCGATTCACCGCAATCGCTCGAAGGTCAGCCTGTAAATCGACCGATCGAATTTGTTGCAGTGTGGTGGGATCGTAGACAGTGACCACGTTGCCACCGGGACTTGTTCCCGGAGCTTGGACATACAGCAGGCCATCAAGCCCAATCGTGAGATCAATCACATCTCCAGGCCCATTCGCCGAGGAACTGCCGAATCGTGTGATGACCCCCGTGACGCGATCGAATCGAAGGATTCCGTTGGGTGCGCCAGCTCCGGCCGTGGCCATATCCGCCGCGAACACGAAGTTTCCGAACGCCGCTATCCCACCATAAGTGAGATTGTTGATCGTGCTCCAGCCCGCCAGTCCGGGCAGATCTGTGAACGTATTGATCACCGGATTGAAGGTCGTCAACACTGGGTTGAAGGTGCCATTGTAAACTGCGAGGTTACCGTTGACGTCGAACGTAACGTCACGCCAATCGGTATCCGTCGGCCGTGTGTTGATCTGACGGAGGAGCGTGCCTGCGCGGGTGAATTCATAAATCCGAGAGATTTGACCCACCGACCCTGTAAACGGTCGAATTTGCAGGATGATATTGCCGAGTCCGAAGCTGCCTGCACCACCGACATCGTCGTTGATGATCGTCCCTGTCCCGATACCGTCGACAATCAATGCCCCGGACGCATTCGACAGAACCACCGAGAAGGTTTCATCGACCTCCAAGTTGGCGTCACCAGTGACGGTCACGGCAACTGTCTTCGAGGTTTCACCGGGGAGAAATGTCACTGTCTGCGAAGCGGCAAGCGCCACATAGTCTGATCCGGCCGACGCAGAGACGTCCTGCGTTGCCACGAAGACTGTCACGGGCAGGAAATAAGTTGACGAAAGGGTGATTGTGAAACTCAGTGACCGTTGCCCGCTGTTACCTTCCATGACACTCGCGTCGCCAATGCGTAGTGTTGGGACGAACGTGCTTAGCAAATCTTTTCCCGCGCCTCCGTCAAGCGAATCCGAACCTCCTCCGCCAAGGAGTGTGTCATTGCCAGCTTGTCCGAGAACTGTGTCGTTTCCCGTATCGCCATTCATGGAATCGTCACTGCTTCCACCTAACAGCGAATCATCGCCGTCGCCTCCACTGATGGTGTCGTTGCCAGCGTCGCCAGAAATCAGGTCGTTATCGTCGCCGCCGAGGATCGAATCGGTCCCATCCCCTCCCAGCAAGCTATCTGTTCCGGCACCACCGTCGATCGTGTCAGTGCCTCCTTGAGCGTTGACCGTATCGTTGCCGGCACCTCCCTGGATCGAATCTTGATCCGCTCCGCCGAGGATCGAGTCGTTGCCATCGTTGCCATTGATCGAATCGTTGCCGCCGTCGCCGTTGAGGATGTCGTCGCCGAGTCCACCGTCGATGGTGTCGGCTCCGTTGCCGCTGTTCACGTTGTCGGCGTCGTCGCCAGCCGCGATCGAGTCGGCTCCGTCACCGCCGTTGATCAAATCAAGCCCGGCATTCCCGAAGATCGAATCCGCACCGTTACCACCCAGCAACGAATCATCGCCGAGGTTGCCGGTCAGCGTGTCTGCTCCGTCGTTCCCATCCAGCGTGTCGTTGGCAAGTCCGCCAATCAGCACGTCAGCCCCGTTGCCTCCCGAAAAGGACATCGCGATGTCCGAACCGGTCGCATCAATGCGGTCATTCGAGTCACGTCCAGTGACCGTCACGACCAGCGTCGCGCTGAAGAGATTGGTGGTGTTCACTCCGCTGAGCGTGATGCGATTGACGTCATCGCTGCCGATGATGTCGATCCTCGCCAGTGTCGCCGGATCGAGATTGGTGGGCTGTCCCGGCAATGCGACTTGAGCACCGCCGCCATTCCCCGAAGTGATTTGAACGAAGCCCCCGCTGACCGACACCGTGATGTCGTCGTTGCTGTCTGACTGGATCGTCAAATCTTTGAGCAACGTGTTGAACGGGTCCGTGAACAGCAACGCGGAGACCGTTGGCAAACAGCGAGCCTCGCACCGCTCGGCCTGAGGATGGACCTGCGGAACGGGGCGACGTCGTGATAATCCCGCCATCCGTTGGCGCAGTTTCTCCGTCCAAAATGCAAAGCGCATAGCAACACTCCTTCGGGAAGTGGAAACAAGCCGGACCTGGTCGCAGGTGTTTCAAATTCGTCCCCTGCGTTTTCACGCAGGCGGTCGGGACGAATCCGACACGACCCCGGCTGTCAGATTGAGTTTGAGTTTGAAAGTTGGTCGTGCCCCGATTCTTCGGGGCCAGACAGTTTGCTCGCAAAGGAGGTGAAGATTTCGAACCGCGACCGTGAGAGAGCGGTGATCGATGAGGACGAAGGCTCGCTCCCTGACGGTCGCGGCTCGAAAAACTCACAGCTTCGGAGCGACCCGATTGACCGGGTCGTTCGACTGCATCAATGCGGTCATTACGAGCGGCCACATCCATGCGGCCACTACGAGCACTGCCTCGCGAACATCAGTTGCGGTCTAACCTGTCCGCGCCGGTTCTTCTCGGATCGACCGGCGCGCCGAGCAATCTGATGATTCGCGGAATGGCAAGCGGAGTTCTTAAAGACCTCGCGGCAGACATGCCCAATCTCCGCGACACACGGATCACACTCGAAACGCCGGTCCTCCGCGAGACACGGGTCAATCGCGGAGCGACGGTCAATCACCGAGAAAGGGTCAAACACGAAACACCGATCGCTCGCAGGACGCGGATCGCTCATCGCGGTCGCAATGCTCGCAAAAGTCACGGCCTGTCAACCGTGACGAGAAGGCCGGTCGTGCCGCTTGTGACTCGACCGCGCGTGGTCGCCACGCTCGCAAGAACGGGTTGAGCTTCTTGTTGATGACTCGGACTGCCTGTCGTGAGATGTTTAACCGCTACGCCAACGGCGTGCGCGCCGCAGTGGAATCGCGGCCGCAATCACCCGGCGCGCACGCCGATGGCGTGGCGGTTAAACAACCTTTTCACGGCTACGTCTCAAAGCTGGATCGCAATTCGGCGATCATGTCGCGCGTCGCCGCGGCAACCGCCTCTTCCCAGCGATCCGGCCCGAACTGGCTCCGATACGGCTCGCGCGTGTGAGCGAAGTTGATTGCTCGCGAACTGTTGATCAACCCGCCCAACCCATCCGCTCGAAAGGCCGCCTGCACGTCCGCCGCGCTCCCTCCCTGAGCTCCATACCCCGGCACCAACAGCGGCACATGCGGCATCACTTCACGCAGCTCGGCCAACTCTTGCGGGTACGTCGCCCCGACAACCGCTCCAACACATCCAAAGTCATCCCCCGCGATGCCCGACTTACACAGCGTCGAGAGCGACAACTCTTCAACGATCCGCGCGACGTGCCGATAGACCGGAGTCCCGTCAGTCACCCGATCCTGCAACGTCCCCGCTCCGGGATTGCTGGTGCGGACGAGCACATACAAGCCGGCCCCCCGCTCGGCCGCGACCTTCACGAACGGCTCCAGCGTGTCACGACCGAGGTACGGATTGACGGTCAGAGCATCCGCCCCCCAAGCCGCCGCATCGGGATCGGCTCCAGCCAAGTAACCCCGAGCATACGCTTCCGCCGTCGAGCCGATGTCACCGCGCTTGGCATCGCAGATCACGATCAAACCTGCTCGCCGAGCATGTCGCATGACATTCGCCAGCGCGACGCAGCCGTCAGGCCCGATCTCCTCGAAGAACGCCGCCTGCGGCTTCACGGCCGGAACCAGTGGCGCAACCACGTCGATGATCCGGCAACAAAACTCTTCAAACGCCGTGGCTTGAATCGCGCGTTCGGAACTCGCGCGGTTTCGAGCTGCGGCAATCACCTTCGCCGGAAGCTGATCAAATCGCGGATCAAGTCCCACCAGAGCCGCGGTCCCCGTGCGTCGCACGGCCGAGTGCAGTCGTTCAATGTAATGCGTCATAGTCGCGGGATTGTGCCGACAGCCCCGGCACAATTGAAGGTTCCCCATCAAGTGATTCCACTCGTCTTCATCCGTGTGCGAGGCCCTCGTTGTTCCACACAACTCGCAGTTGGGAAACGTCACCGTTGGGCTTGCCCCATTGGTATCTACACAAATCTGCGAGTCCGATGAAGGAGTGTCCGCCCTACTTCTGCTCTGCAAACGGTGAAAGTTTTGTTTTGGTGAGAAACTTTTCGGTTTCGATTGAGCGAGGAGCCTGAGTAAGAGCGGCTTGTGCTGCGGGATGGTGTGGCGAAGTGGGCCTCCATCCGTGGGGCGGCTTTGCTCCGCCACGGATCAACAAAAAATGGCCTGTCACCAACGGAGGCTCCCAACCGCGATCAAGAAGTGTTTTTGGTTGCCGCTCCGCCGGGCCAAGCTCTTCGCTTCACTGCGGTAGAAAGGAAGTTTCCGTCACTTTTACCGCTTCGAACAAATTCGACCGCGACGCCAAGAAAATGGCCCGAACTCATTCGCTTCATTCCTTTGACCAGATTCCTTTGATCGGAATCCTCAGGTACATGTTGGCCCCGTGAATCAGTCAACTCGTTCGGCCAGCCTTAGACTTCAACCAATCCCACTGGAAGTGAAGGTGCCGACGAATGAAGGGAGACGACAAATGCCCTGATTATTGGGCGCATTCGTCGTCTCCCTTCATTCGTCGGGCGAATTTTCTCCGGAATCTATTTTCGTGGTGCCACATCGTCCTCTTCGCCAGCCTCTTCGGGGACTCCGCGTTTCACGAGGGTGACTTGATTGCCTTGCTCGTTGAAGATGATTTCATCCATGAACGAGCGCATGAGGAGGATGCCTCGGCCGCTGGCTTTTTCGAGGTTTGCGGGGTCGCAGGGGTCGGGCAGGATCGCGGGATCGAAGCCGTGCCCTTCGTCGCGGATGATGAATCGGGCGGCCTCGCGCGAAACGACCGCGTCCACGAAGATCCGACGTTTGGAATACGGCTCTTCGAGGCTGCGTTGCCGAGCGGTTTCCTCAAACAGATTGGGATCGGTCTCTTTCAAGAGCGAGCTGACTTCCAGATTGCCGTGGTACAGCGCGTTGAGCAGAGCCTCTTCCACCGCGATGCCGACTCGGAGGCGATCCACTTCATCCGCCAGACGGACGCAGCGCAGCGTGTGTTGCAGATACTTCACCAGCGAATGGACCAGCGACAGATCGTTGTACAACACGAATGAAAATTCATTGCGAGCCAAGCGGTGCATCAATCGCGATTGCAGCCGGTTCTCGTCCGAGTTGGCGATGACCTGATCCACGATCTCCATCAGGTCTTGTTGCAATCGGCGTTTGGCAACGTAGCTGGCGGCACCGCGTTCCAGAGCCTTGACCGCAATTTCTTCGCTCCCCAGCGCGGTCATCAGAATGACGGGGGTGAGCGGATAATCGGCTCGGACGGCTTCCACGAGTTCCAGGCCGTCCATCTCATCCATTTGGAGATCGGTCAGCACCAGGTCGATCGGCTGAGACTTGAGCACCTGCAGGGCATCTTTGCCGCTGGTGGCCAACAGGATTTGATAGCCACCATCGCGCTCCAACAGACCGGACGCCAAGCGGCGATCAATGGCGGAATCATCCACAACAAGTACGGTGTGCTGAGCGGTACGCATGAGTCTGAACTTCGTAGACACAGGCGGCTCGCCTGTGTCGGATGAGGGAATCGAGTGAGGGCAGTCGAGCCATCTGCCCGGAAGTATTACCGCTCACGGTGATGAATGAGATGTTTAACCGCAACGCCATCGGCGTGGGTGCGATTGACCGCAATGCCATCGGCGTGCGTGCGAGTCGTTTGGCCCACCCGCCCACGCCGATGGCGTTGGGGTTAAACATTTCAACTGTCCCCGCGAGAGATCGCGGAGTTGCCGTTCAAGACGTCTTGAACTTCGGTCAGGGCATTCTCAAGTTCTTTGCTGAACTTTTCAAACAGGACGCGACTTTCTGCGGTGAGTCCGAGTTTGCAGCGGCTCTCCAGGGCGATTGCCAAGTCGAGTGCCTCGCCGCCAAACAGCCGCAATGCGGCCTGCAAAGTATGTGCGGTTTTCGCCACCGTCAGCCAATCTTCGGAGGCGGAGGCGGATTGCAATCGGGCCTGTAATTCCGGGCCTTCTTCGAGAAACGCCGTCAGGACTTCTCGCAAGAGTTCGTGGTCTTCGGCGACCGTCCGCAGGGCTTGTTTCCAGTTCAGCCGCCGAGTGGGCGGAGCCATTAGAGAGGTCTCTGAGAGGGGCGTCTCCGCGAACGATTCGGTGGTTGCCGGTGACGGGATCGCCGAATCGGTGAGCACATGAGCCAGCACTTCCAGGACTTCGTGCTGGCGAATCGGCTTGGCGACGTAGCCATCCATGCCGGCGGCCAGACAGCGTTCGCGATCTCCCTTCATGGCGTGCGCGGTCATGGCCACGACGGGAGTGCGCCGGCCCTGTCCACCGACCGCAGATCCCCGTTCGCGTTCCCGTTCGCGAATCGCGGCCGTTGCCTCGAACCCGTCCATCTCCGGCATTTGCACATCCATCAGCACGACATCAAACGGGCGGCCCTCCGGCGGAGTCGTCCATAAGCGAATCGCTTCGGCTCCATCATTGGCAACCGCGACCTGATGCCCCCATTTGGTCAGCAAGCCGACCGCCAACTTTTGATTCGCAAGACTGTCCTCGGCCAACAGGATGTGCAGCGCCGGCAACCCACCCAGCGGCGCGGCGGCAACTGGCTGCGGATGATCTTCAGGAGCATTGATCCCCAACGTCGCCACCAGCGCGTTGAACAATTCAGACTGCTTGATCGGCTTGAAGAGATAGGCCGAGATCCCCAGCTCACGACACTTGGCCGCGTCACCCGGTCGGTCGCCGGAGGTCAGCATCAAGACCATCGTGCGAGCCAACGCGGGTTCGTGACGGATCGCCTCCGCCAGCATGAAGCCATCCGTGTCGGGCATGTGCAGGTCGGAGAGCACGATGGAAAACGGTCGTGACTCGGTGGTCGCCGCGCGGAGTTGTTCGATCGCCAGTTTGGCACTCGCCGCGCAGACCGGGTCAAGCCCCCAGTTGCGGAGCATCTCTTCCAAGATCAAGCGGTTGGTGGCGTTGTCATCGACGATCAGCACGCGTGTGCCGTGCATGACCACCGACCGAGCCGTGGTCGGCTCCAACGGCACCGGCGGCACGACGAATCGCGACGTGAAGTGAAACGTGCTGCCGATCCCGACTTCACTATCCACCCAGAGACGGCCCCCCATCAGCGTCACGATCCGCAGTGAGATCGCCAGTCCCAATCCCGTGCCGCCATATCGTCGAGTCGTTGAGGTATCCGCTTGCTCGAACGCTTCAAAGATCAGCGACCGCTTCTCCGGCGGAATGCCGATGCCCGTGTCGCGGATGTAGAAGTGAAGCAGGATCGTCGGAGTGAATGTCGCACCGCCGGGAGGCATCTCCGACAACCCGTTCTCCGCGAGGCTGACATCCAGCACCACTTCGCCGCTGGGAGTGAACTTGATCGCATTGCCGACCAGATTGACCACGACCTGCCGCACGCGACCGGCATCCCCCACCAGCGTGTCCGGCACATCGGCCGCAACACGAAACGCCAACTCCAAGTGCTCGCGGTGAGCACGCACCGCCAGCGATTTCATCGTGTCACCCAGCATCTCGCGGAGACTGAAGACATCGGGGATCAAGTCCAGCTTGCCCGCTTCGATCTTGGAGAAATCGAGAATGTCATTGATCACCCGCAGCAGCGCTTCGCCCGATTCACGAACCGTCGAAAGATACTCCCGCTGAGCCTCGGTGAGCGGCGTGTCGAGCACCAATTCGGTCATGCCCAAGACCGCGTTCATCGGCGTGCGAATCTCGTGGCTCATGTTGGCGAGGAAGTCGCTCTTCGCACGATTGGCCGCTTCGGCGGAGTCCTTGGCTTCGCGCAGGGCCGCCTCGGCCGCTTTGCGTTTGGTGATGTCGTGAATGAACGCCGCGAAGACGACGCTGTCTTGCGAGAGCGCCGACCGTTCCAGCTTCGGCAACTCGCTGCGTCCGTCCAACGATCGCTCGCCGTTCTCCAATCGCCGTTCATCCAACCGCAACGCCGAGACGGTCATCTCCACCGGAAACTCATGCCCGTCGCGATGCAGAGCTGTCAGCTCCAAACGCTGCCCCAGAATCTTGGACTGCAATGTCAGCAGGTAACGCTCCAAGCCAGCCTGATACGCCACGCGAAAACGACCCGGGACGATGATCTCCACCGCGGATTTGCCCAGCACATCCCGCTCGGCCCAGCCGAACGTCGCTTCGGCCTGCGCGTTCCAGTCGATGATCATCCCCTCGTGGTCCATCGCGACGAACGCGTCCAACGCCGTTTCCACAATCATCCGTGTGCGGAACTCGCTGTCTCGCAGAGCCTGTAACGCCTGCTGCTGCTCGGTGATGTCGTGCGAGATGCCGAACGTCCCGATGATGTGCCCCTGCTTGTCTCGCAACGGCATCTTGCTGGTCGCGACCCAACTCGTGCGACCGTCGGGCCAGATGTGCTTTTCGACTTTGCCCATCATCGGCTGCTCGGAGCGCATGATTTCTTGTTCGTCGGCGAACGCGGCCTGAGCGTCTTCGGGTTTGAAGAAATCGAAGTCGGTCTTGCCAACCGCTTCCACCGCGTCGCTCAAGCCGGATCGCAAGGCTTTCGATTTACTGATCCGCAAGAACCGGCTGGCCGCATCCTTGAAGTAGATGCTGTCCGGCAAGTTTTCCATGAGTGCTCGCAGCAAGTCCCGCTCTTGTTCGAGCTGAGTCAACAACCGGTGCTGTTGCAGCGCGTACCGAATCGCGTGCTCCAAATGAGCCACGTCGTACACGTCCCGAACCAGATAATCCGCCGCTCCCGCGCGGAGGGCGGCGACATCCAGTTCGTGATTCTCGTGCTCCGAAGTCACGATCAGCGGAGCCTGACATTCCGCCGCGACCGCCGCCACCAACTCCACGCCACGCTGCCCACCGAGCCGATGATCCACAAGGTACACGTCATGCCGAGCCTCACGAATCGCCGCCAATCCCCCCGCAAACGAGCCAGCCCAATCAAACGAAAATCGACCGGGATACCGCTCGTGAAACAATTCCTGAGTGAGGTCGAACGTCGAGGAATCATCATCGATCAACAACACGCGCACGGTCGCTTCGGTCATCTCGCTCGCTCCTACGAAAGTGGGGCACGAGTGTAGCCCCGCAGCCAGCCAAACGTCGCGTCCGGAGCGTCACTCTGCTCTCCGCGTCTTTGCGTCTCTGCGTTGTCAGAACGGCTACTGACAACGCAGAGCATGACGCTGAGATGGCTCAAGGCGTCGCCATGACGCCTCGTCCTCTCCCAAATGACCGCTCCGAAAATACTCGCGGGCGTTCCATCGACGCGGGCGTTGATGTCGGCGAGTTCGTAGAAGTGGCGCGCGACAGTGGCACGATGTTCGGCGACGTAGGAGTCCCATTCGTCGGCGGTGCGCGGGCTTTTGAACGGGGTGCTCGCGACGCAATGCTTCAAAGCAATCGGCCAGAACTTTGCCGAGCGTCTGTTCGATGATGTCCTGCGTGATGAAGGTCAGCCGATCAACCGATCGACTCACTTCCGCGACGTTGAGCGAAGGCTGTGCTGCCGCAGTCGAGTCGGGACTTGGCCGATCAATGCAAAGCCATTTCGATCGTGGGCGACAGACTCAGCAACCGTTCGCGCCAGCGGCGGATGCTCATGACGTCGAAGCGTTCTCCCTCGAAGACGATCTGCGTCACCTTCTTCTTCCCGTTGTCGGTCGCCTCGCGGAGCCAGTCGCGGACTTCCATCCAGCGGACT
>JBJXEX010000329.1:0-20490 GCA_046156195.1 Planctomycetaceae bacterium
CCATCCGCGGGCAGTCTTCCTCAAAAGGCTGCCCGCGGATGGCAAAGCCGAACCGCGGATGAAGAACAACAATGATCTTCCACTTCGACCAACGATTCTTGCAGAGGCCCGACTCAAAACAGGAAGACGCGACGGCGCTATCGGTGCCGAAAATCTTCTTAGAAAAAGAGACTTTCACCGTTTGCAGAACAGGCGACCCGTTTGGTGCGATTTTTTGAGCTTACTCCGGTGGAGTCTTAAGCGTATCGCTTTGATCAATGACCTCTTTCGTCCGTTCGATCTTGACGTAGTGCTGCAAGACTTGGCCGCGATAGGTGCGCAGCGGGCGGACGAGCCGACGTTCGAGATGTTGCTGGCGAGCCTGCCACTCCTCAACCGGGACGACGCCTTGGGCCGCCAGCGTCTTGAGCGTCACGAAGGTTGTCTCGGTGGCGGCGATACTGCGTTCGATGTCGTTGAGCGCGACGCGCGATGACGTGGGACGAAACTCACCCCGCGCGGTCCAGCGAGCCAGCAGCATCTGCAACAACCCGTTGAGCTGATCGAATCGCTCGACCGGGTCGGGAATCGCGGTCGGCGTCGAGTTCACGAATTGCAGCGCATCGGCCACGTTGCGAATCGACCGATCGGCGGGCGTCGTGAAATAGATCGCGGCTAGGCGATGATGTAACTCGGCCACGGCGTCGCGCTCCGAGCAACGGGGCATCATCTCGACCAGCTCTTGATGCAGGAACGGGCTGACCAGCGGATCGAACGGCGACTCGAAGCGGCGCAAGCGATCGAAGTCGGCTTCCGTCAGTTGTGTGTTCTTCGCTAACTCGCCGATCGTGCGGAAGTAACTCAATCGCTGCCTGTCGTCCGCATGTAAATCGGAGTCGCCAGCGCTGTGTCCCGCTTGTTGAATCATGGCTCGCGGCGAGCTTGTCATGTGCTCTTTGACACTCTTGCGATACGCCCAGAACTCGTCCGAGTGCCGGCGGATGATCGCTCGCGAGAGTTCCCATTCGCTCAGCCGCGCCGCGACGTCGGCGCTGTTCGCCTCGTCGCCGCCCCAGACCATCAAGAAGCGTTCGTGTGGAATCAGCTCCGCTTGGACTTGTTGCAGTTTGTTGTCCCAACGCATGACTTCCGTCGGCAACCGGAACGGCCACGTCGATCGCGAGGCGACATTCACCACGGCTCCCGACCGAGCGACGAGTTCTTGAAGCGCCTCGTGGCTCAGCATCGGCAATCGCAGCGGAGTACTCCAGTCCCAGCCGACCGACGCCAACAACCGCCGCACTTGCGGGCGTTGCCAGCGTTCGACGAATCCTTCGCGAGCAAACCCGCGTTCGCTATTCGTGCCGAGAAACAGCAATTCTCCCGGAGTGATCTCGACCGCCGCGACTTCGCGAAACGCGGCTGACATCGTCTTCGCCAACACTCGCACGGACCTGGGGCCGAAGTCGATGTGCTGAAATCGAAGCGCGAAGACCCCCTCGTCGTTCAAGCGATCCGCCGCCGCACGCAACGACTCGACTGTGAATCCATTCGCGGACTGAGGCAACGACGGTTGATCCGTTGAAGCCACGATGACATCGAATCGCTCCGGCATCGTTCGTACAGCAAGAGCCGGATCGCAGACGCGCATCTCCAACCGATCATCGGTCAGGGATGAGCCGTCATCGCCGCTCGAAAGCAATGATCGGCTCAACGCCAGGACACTTCGATCTGCCTCAACGCAGACGATTCGCCGCAACGGAAACATCGTGGCGATTGCGGCCGGCTCACCCGCTCGCAGGCCGAGCAACAGCAGACTCTGCGGTCGCTCGTGAGTCACCAGCGGCAGCACTGTCGGCAACACATCCGGCACGAATCGCGGTGCGAGTTCCACGTTCGTCGCGAGTGTCCCTTTCGGCACTCCGTTCTCGCGCACGAGGAATCGCGAGCCGGAAAACTTCCAAGCCGTCAACGTGCCGCGATCTCCCTCGACAACAAACGCCGCCCGGCCTTCGTCCAGCACCGGCAGTTGTTCCCACGGAACCTGGCCTCGTGAGGCGACGAACACGCTCGTGTCGAACAACACTTTTGCCGGCAACTCCGGGCGATATCGCACCCAAGCCGGAGCGCTCACCGTGAAGAGCAATGTCGTCGCGATCACGATCTGACGGAGTGTCTTAAGCGTGATTCTCCTGGGGCGGGTCACGTCATTGAGGCGATTGCAAATGGCAGATGGCAGATGGCGAATGGCAGATAGCAGATGGCGAATGGCAGACGGCAGACCGCAGATGACAGATGGCAGATGGCGAATTGCAGATGCCGAATTGCGGATTGCAGATTGCAGATGGCGAATTGCAGATTGAAAGTTGCTTCCAGCAGTTGTCCGCAAGGCATCAAGACGATCCGAACAATGAACCTGCTCACCCATCGCGTTCGACAGCCCGTTGGCCTCGCTTCTGATTTGCCATTTGCCATTTTCCATTTTCCATTTTCCATCCGCACTCAGCGTCTTACTCCAAACCGCCACGCCCAAGAGCACACTTGTCGCCATCAGCGCGAAGCCCCACACGCCGACCATCGGCAACAACCAGCCAGCAACCATTGTCGAAACAAGCGCTGCGGCGATCGCAACGGCAGAGCTATTCCGCCCGATCAACACGCCCGCACTCAGCCCGATCGGTCCCAGCACGAGTCCCACTATCGTCAGTCGCACGGACTGCAACAGCCAGACCTGTGAGATCGTCGCGTTCTCCCATAACGCCAGTCGCACACCCAGCGGAAACAACGCGAGGCACAGCCATATCCAGCCAGACAATCCCAACGCACAAGCCATGAGACCGCCTCGCCGATCATCGCGAGCCAACGCTCGGCCGATGGTGACACCCGCGATTAACGTCCCCCATTCCATCGTCATCAGAGCGAACGAATCGGGCACGAGCTGCCGGACCAATCGCTGGCCGAGCACCCATAAGAGGCCCACCGCCAACAGGGCCACAACTTTCTCGTTCCCATGCTCCGCTTTCTCGTTCCCACGCGGAGCGTGGGAACGAGGAATCTCACTTGGAGCGTGGGAACGAGAGTGAACGATCATCGCCGCCACGAACGCGATCAATCCACACGTCGCCGCGAACAGTCCGCAACCGTCGGGGCCGATGAACGTCGCGAGTCCAATGCCACCGATTCCGACGGAGAGAGCCAATGAAATTCCAAAGACGGTTTGACGTCCGGTGGAATTCAGTCCGAGCGCACACAGCATCGGCACGCTCAACGTCGCGAAGGCCATCGCCGTCAGACCGCCCCACTGAGCGATCAGCGAACGGGAAAGATCGACGCTCGTGGCTTCGATCAGGCTCCATGCGATCACAAACAGGCTCGGCAACATGGCCGTCCAAGCCGACATCACGAACAGTTGGACCGCTTGCGAGAGCAGACCAGTGCGCCACCGAGTGGGCATCACGGCATTCACGATCAGCACCGCAAGCAACGTCGCAAGCAACGCGGTTTGAGACGGCAGCGACGTCCCCGCGTTGAGCCAAAACTGACTGACTCCCGCGACCAGCGTCAGTCCGCTGACGCCGCCGACGACCGCATTCCACCAACGCGAGTTCTGCATGGGCATCCTTGCCATTTCGTAGAAAGTAACCCGAAGCGTTAGCGAGGGCGAACGCTCCAAAACGCTTCCCATTTCGTAGTCGCTCGGAGCGTTTGCCCTCGCTGACGCATCGGGTTACTACGGCGAGGGGCGGGCTTGTACCGCATCGGCAAAATTGGCGGCAAGGCAAATCTTCGTGAACCGTTCGATGGGATCGTTGGCAGTCCGAAAGGCCGCCGCTACCCTCTCGCCCCGCGCGAAAGTCGATCATTCCCGCGCGATTCTCAGAGTCGATCCGTCCCCCCTTTTTCACAGCCGAGCACCTCATGGCCAGCAGCTTTTTCTCGAAGATCCCCGCCAAAATCCCGTTCGATCCCAAGGCCAAAAAAGGAGCCTTAGCGTTCAAGCATTACCAAGCGGACAAGGTCGTCGAAGGCCGCACGATGCGGGATTGGCTGCGGTTCAGCATCTGCTACTGGCACACGTTCCGAGGCACCGGTTCCGACCCGTTCGGCCCCGGCACGATGTCCCGGCCTTGGGACGATGGCAGCGACTCGGTCGAGAATGCTCTGAAGCGAGTTGATGTCGCGTTCGATTTCATCAGCCGGCTCGATGCGCCGTATTACTGCTTTCACGATCGTGATGTCGCCCCGGAAGGCGCGACGTTGGCGGAGACGAACAAGATCCTGGATAAGGTCGCCGCGAAGCTCAAGGCGGCTCAAGCTAAGTCCGGCATCAAGCTGTTGTGGGGGACGGCCAATCTCTTCTCGAATCCGCGGTTCATGCACGGCGCATCGACAAGCTGCAACGCCGATGTCTTCGCGTACTCGGCCGCTCAAGTGAAGAAGGCGATCGAGATCACGCACATGCTCGGCGGCGAGAACTATGTCTTCTGGGGTGGCCGCGAGGGCTACATGAACCTCTTCAATACTGACATGAAACGCGAACTGGATCATCTCGCCAAGTTCATGCACATGGCTCACGAGCACGCTCAGAACATCGGCTTCAAGGGACAGTTCCTGTTCGAGCCGAAGCCGAAAGAACCGACGAAGCACCAGTACGACTACGACGCCGCCGCCTGTCTGAACTTCGTCCGAGCCAACGGTCTCGAAGGGATCGTGAAGCTGAACATCGAAACGAATCACGCGACGCTCGCCGGTCACACGATGATGCACGAGCTGGAATACGCTTCGATCCAGGGAGCACTCGGCAGCATCGACGCGAACACCGGCGATCTGCTGCTCGGCTGGGATACGGATCAGTTCCCGACCGACATCTATCTCACGACGCAGTGCATGTTGGTCATCATGAAGCAGGGGGGACTCGCGCCGGGCGGAGTGAACTTCGATGCGAAGGTCCGTCGTGAGAGCTTCGAACCGCTCGACCTGTTCTACGCACACGTCGGCGGCATGGATGCGTTCGCTCGCGGCCTGAAGATCGCCGCCGCGATCCGCAAAGAAGGAGTCCTGGCCGACATCGTCAAACAGCGCTACCGCAGCTACGACAGCGGCATCGGCAAGCAAATCGATCAGGGCAAGACGAACTTCGCCGAGTTGGAGAAGTACATGCTCGCCAAGGGCAACCCCGATGCGAACGAAAGCGGCCGGCAGGAAATGATCGAGAACATCATCAACGAGTATCTGTAGTGCGAAACCCGAATGACGAAGTACCCAATGACGAAAGAATGACGAAGCACGAATGCCGGAAAGCAATCGATGTTCGCTATCAGTCGTTGTGTGTCGTCGCGATGTGAAGTTTCGTCATTCGGATTCAGGGCTTCCTTCGTCATTGGGTATTTCGTCATTCGTCATTATGAGGCTCGCTCGCGCGACACTCCCCAAGGAACAACTCCGTGTCTGGTCCTGACTTTTCCAAATCCGAATTGATCCCGGTCATCGCTCAAGACGTCCGAACCGGCGAGGTCTTGATGCTGGCCTACATGAATCAAACGGCCTATCAAGAAACATTGCTGACCGGTCGTGTTTGCTATTACAGCCGCAGTCGCCAGAAGCTGTGGCGCAAAGGTGAGGAAAGCGGCAATGTCCAGGAGTTGAAAGAACTCTATTTCGACTGCGATGCCGACACTCTGCTGGTGAAAGTGAATCAAATCGGCGGAGCGGCTTGCCACGAAGGTTACACGAGCTGCTTCTTCCGCCGCGTCGACCCGGCGACCGGCAACGTCACCGTCATCGGCGATCGCGTGTTTGATCCGAAGGTGGTTTACAAGAAGTAATTCGAGGCCGGAGTTCGCCATGCCTGGAATTGACTTGGCGATGAAGCATCCGATCTCTGCCTTTCCGCAAGATTGGTCAGAGCTCTTGGGTGTGCCTCGCGGAACTCCGGTTCGGGTCGTCGACAGCGACGTTTCCACGGTCGCCACCATCGCGGATCGGGTTCTGGAAGTCGGCGGGCCGGACCCGTTTGTCCTGCATCTGGAACCACAATCGTACTACGATCAATACATCGACATTCGGATGTACGAAGGCAATGGGCGACTGACCAAACGACATCGGCAATGTGTTCATACCAGCGTGCTGTTGCTGGATCGAGCCGCTTGGGGACCAGCCAACACTGGGCGCTATCGAGCCAAGTCCCCACTCGGCGGCTGCGAAACAGACTTCCGCTACGAAGTGATCAAGGTTTGGGAGTTGCCCGCTCAAAAACTGCTGTCGTTGGGAGTTGGTGTGTTGCCGCTGGTCCCGGTTAGTAAAGTTTCAAAGAAGGAGATTCCCAACCTCGTGAAACGGATGGCTCAGCGCTTCCGTAAAGAAGTCTCACGAGCCATCGAAGCCGAGCTTTGGACTGCGACTTTCGTGCTGGTGGGATTACGATACGACCAGTTTTTCGCACAAACCGTGTTGCAAGGAGTTCGCGATATCATGAGAGAGTCCTCAACCTATCAGTTGATCGTTGATGAAGGACGCGCCAAAGGACTGGCAGAAGGATGGGCGGAAGGTCGAGTGGAGGGTCGAGTCGAGGGTCGTGTCGAAGGTCGTGCCGAAGACATTTTGCGGATCGGCACCAAACGCTTGGGCAAGCCGGCTCGCAAGATTCGCGAGACGATTCTTTCAATCCGAGAAGAGGCTCGGCTCGACGAATTGTTGGATCGAGTCTTGGACGTGGAAAGTTGGAATCAGTTGGTGAGCAATTAGCCTCAGAAGAGTTTTGGGAGATTTCATGGCAGACCGAATTCTGAAGCTCGGCATCCCCGCCGGCAGCCTGCAAGAGGCGACCGCCGCGCTGTTTCAGCGGGCGGGTTACAACATCAAGTTTCAATCGCGCAGCTATTACCCGACGATTGACGATCCGGAGATTGAGTGCCTGTTGATCCGTGCTCAGGAAATGGCGCGATACGTTGAGGAAGGGGTGCTCGACGCGGGCATCACCGGCTTCGATTGGATTCAAGAGACGAACGCCGATGTGGTTGAAATCTGCGAGCTGATGTTCTCGAAGGTCAGCCGCAACCCGGTTCGCTGGGTGCTGTGCGTGCCGAATGACTCGCCGGTGAAATCGGTCAAGGACCTGCAAGGCAAGCGGATCGCCACCGAGGTGGTTGGCCTGACGACTCGCTATCTGGCGAAGCACGGCGTGACGGCGAAGGTTGAGTTCAGTTGGGGCGCGACCGAGGTCAAGCCGCCGATGCTGGCCGATGCGATTGTCGAAGTGACCGAGACCGGCAGTTCGCTGCGAGCGAACAATCTGCGGATCGTCGAAGAGTTGCTGCAAAGCACAACGCGGTTCATCGCCAACAAGTCCGCGGCCGCCGATCCCTGGAAGCGGAACAAGATCGACAACCTCGTCCTGATGCTCGCCGGCTGTCTGAATGCCGAGGGCAAAGTCGGCCTGATGATGAACGTCCGCCGGACAGACTTGCCCAATGTGCTCAAGCAACTGCCGGCGTTGCAAATGCCGACCGTCTCGTCGCTGTCCGATCCCGATTGGGTGGACGTCAACACGATCGTCGATGAGTCGCTGGTCCGCACGATCATCCCGGCTCTGAAGCTCGCCGGTGCGCGGGGCATCGTCGAGTACGGCATCAACAAAATCATTGACTGACTGCATTTTCGATTTTTGATTTTTGATTGTGGGCGATTCCTCATCGAAAATCGAAAATCGAAAATCGAAAATCGAAAATGTCCGTCGCGGTTCTGAAACTTGGCGGCAGTCTGCTCGATCTGGCGGAGTTGCCGGATCGGTTGCGAGCGGTGTTGGCGATGCTCGGCGGTGATCGGCCGTTGTTGATCTGCGGCGGCGGTGCCGTGGTTGATGTAGTGCGGCAATGGCACGGCACTCATGGCCTGAGCGAAGAGCAGTCGCATTGGCTGGCGCTGGATTCCATTCGACTCAATCAGCGGTTGCTGCTGACGCTCATGCCGGAATTGGAACTGGTCTCGAACCGCGCCGCGGCCGAATCAGTGTGGCGGCGAGGTCGCGTGCCGCTGCTCGATTTGATGTCCTTCGTCAGCATTGAAGAGGCCGCGCCGGATGTGACCTCAACGCTGCCGCATTCGTGGGACGTGACGAGCGATTCGCTGGCGGGCTGGGTGTCGGTGCGATGGCCAGCGAGCCGGTTTGTGTTGTTGAAGTCGGTCGAGTTGCCCTTCGCCGAGGGCGATCTGAGTTTGCGTGCGGCGGCGGACCTTGGACTGGTCGATAAGTACTTTCCCGCGCTTGAGCCGCGTCTGCCGCCGACATGGTGGTGTGATCTGCGAGGCTGCCCCGCTTACCTGTTTCGTTACTGGCCGCGCGAGGTATAACAAGCCTCGACCCTGCACTTGGCCCCGCGCTGAGGAGCGAACTGGTTGAAAAGGACGAGGCGGACATGAATCTCCGAGCCGGTGCGAAAGTTGGTTGTTTTGCCGTCGTCGTGGGATTGAGCTTGATGCTCGCCGGTTGCGGGAAAGAGCCACCGCCGCCGCCTCCGCCCCCACCTGTGCCGGTGGCTCGGCCGGCACCGTTGCCTCCGAAGATCGCGCCGCAGCCGACGGCTGAGGAACTCGCCAAGAAGCAGGCGGAGATTGAAGCGGCGGCAACCAAGACGCTGCGAGACTTCGGCGCGGCGGTGCAAGCCGATGAGGCCGGGCAGGTGATTCACGTCAATCTGCTGAATCATCCGCGCTGCAATGACGAGTCGCTGGAGCCGCTCAAGTTGTTGACGAGTGTCGTCGCGCTCGATTTGCGCGGGACCAAGATCTCGGACGAAGCGTTGACGATCGTGGCTGGTTTGAAGTCGCTGGAAGAGCTGTATCTCGGCAACACGACGATCACCGATGCGGGGCTGGAGAAGCTCAAGTCGCTCGACAAGCTCACGGTCCTCAATCTGGTGGGGACGAAAGTCAGTGACGCGGGTGTGATCGAGTTGGCTGGCAAGTTGACGGGACTCAAGTCGATCAACTTGCTGAAGACGGAGGTCAGCGACGCGGGGGTGAGCGGTCTCAAGGAACTGGTCGATTTGGAGGTGCTCGTGTTGCCGCCGGCGGCGACGGATGCGTCACTAGCGTTGGCTGCGGAGTTAAAGAAGCTGCGCGTGCTCTGGGCCATCGAAACGAAAGTCACGGATGCAGGACTGATGCAGCTCGCGCTACTCGACACCTTGCAAGAACTCGACCTATCGCAGACGGCGGTGACGATTGATGGTGTGCTGAATCTGGCACAGCGACGGAAGGAGACGTCGATCGCGTTTCCGAAAGGGTTGTGGGCGGAAGGTGTGTTGACGCTCAACCCGGCGGTGTCGGATGGGGACATGCCGGTGCTCGGCAAGCATGTCGAGTTGACGGCTCTGACGTTGCAGGCGACTTCGGTGACGGACGCGGGACTGGAGCCGTTGCGGACGCTGGTGAATTTGAAAGCGCTGGCGTTGCCTCCGACCGCGACCGATGCGGCGCTCGACGTGCTGTTTGTGATCAACGAGCTGCATCACCTGACGCTGGCGGGCGCGGCAATCACCGATGAGGGGGCCGTCAAACTCGAACGGCTGACCAAGCTGCAATCGCTCAGTTTGATTCGCACGCGAGTCGGCGATCGGGCGATGGATTCGATCGGCAAGCTGAACGACTTGAAGTCGCTGTGGCTGGATCAAACGGGAGTCGGCGATTCCGGATTGCGTTCACTGGTTGGGTTGAAGCAATTGGAATTGCTTAGCCTGCGCGAGTCGGCGGTGACGGACGAAGGTTTGCAGTCGATCCGTTCGCTACGGAATCTGAAGCGAGTGTCGTTGGGCTGGACTCGTGTGGGAGGCGGATCGCTCGACCCGTTCAAAGATCTGCAACAACTGGAGCAATTGGATTTGATCGGCACACAGGTCAGCGAGGCTCAAGCGATCGAGCTGAAGCGAGCGTTGCCGAAGTGCGAGATCGCCTACCCGACCGATCCGTTGCTGATCGCTCTGGCCGAAGCGCGCGGCGACATGCCGGCCGCGCTGAATGCGATTGGACAGGTCAAGCTCGACGACAAGACGAAGCAGGTGGTGGCGATCAACGTCGGGCATCCGCGGTTCGAGGATGCGGGACTGGAGCAAGTCGCGACTTTGAAGTCGTTGCAGAAGCTGAGCGTGCTGGGGACGAAAGTCACGGACGCGGGACTCAAGCACCTGCGCGGGCTGCCGGAGTTGCAGGAGCTTTGGCTGGATGGCACGGTCGTCAGCGATGCGGGGTTGGAGGAACTCTACGGGCTGAAGAAATTGCGAACGCTGTATGTTCGCGGGACGCGCGTGACGACGGCGGGTGCGTTGCGAGCGGCCGCCGCGTTGCCGAACGCCGATGTGGCGTTCACGCACGGAACTCGCGATGCCAGCGGCTTGACGTTGTCGACCGGAGTGCAGGACGGCGATCTGGCCACGCTTAGCGAAGTGCCGAAGTTGCTCGTGCTGCGAATCCTTGATGCGCCGATCACGGACAGCGGGCTGACACACATCGCCGCGCTGGCCGATTTGCAGTGGCTGACGATCCACGGCGGTAAGTTCACGCCGACGGGGCTGCGATTGCTGTCCCGGTTGAAGAAGCTCGCCGTGCTGCGCTTGGACCGTGCTCCCATCGGCGACGAGGGACTCAAGCTGATCGCCGAGATGTCGCAGTTGCAGGAGCTTTCGGTCACTCAGACGAATGTCACGAATGAAGGAGCCTCGCAGCTCAAGTCGCTGACGAATCTCTCGTTGCTGGACCTGTCGAATACAAAGGTCACAGGATCGGGGATCGCGAATCTGGCCGCACTGAAGAAGCTCACGGTGCTCAATCTGACCAACACCGTGATGACCGACAATCAGTTGGCGAAAGTGGTTCCGCAGTTGCGGCAGCTCCGGCGATTGGGGCTGCGCGGCACACAAGTCACCGGGCCGGGACTCAAGGCGCTCGGCGGCCTGAATCAGTTGGAAGTGCTCTGGCTGGGCAACACGTCAGTCAACGGGCCTGGACTGGTGCAGCTCAAGCCGCTGACCAATCTCACCGAACTGGACTTGAGCGACTGCAAGCAAGCCAGCAACGGCTTGGAGCACCTGTTGGGGCTGACCAAGCTCAAGACGCTGCGATTGAACGGCGTGCATTTGCCGCAGAGGGATCTCGACCGGCTGCAAGATGCGTTGCCGAAGTGCCACATCGAGTTCTCGCCCGACCCGCTGCTGAAGGCGCTAGCCGAGCACAAGAATGACATCGCCAAGGCCCTGACGACCTTCACCGAGGTCCTCACGAACGACAAGGGCGAGATCATCGGCATCAACTTCGAGGAGACCGCCATCACCAACGCCGGCCTCGAATTGCTCAAGCCGTTGAAGTCACTGCGTCGTCTCGATCTGTCGCGGTGCAACGTCACCGACGCGGGGATCGAGCACCTCGCCTCGCTGACGAATTTGGAATCGCTGAACCTGAGCACCACGGCGATCAGCGACAAGGCACTCGTCTCGCTGGCTGGCTTGTCGCAACTGCAAGCGCTCTTCCTGAGCGACACGCCGATCAGCGATCTCGGACTCGATCACCTCAAGAAGCTGACGAAGCTGCAACGGCTCGACCTGAGCGGCACGAAGATCACCGACAGCGGGCTGTTGCTGCTGCAGTATTGGAAAGACCTGCGAGTGCTGATCCTGTCCAAGACGGCGATCACCAACAACGGGCTGCCCGATCTGAAAGCCTTGCCGTTGTTGCAGAGCCTGGCTCTTCGCGAAACGCAAATCGGCGACGAAGGTCTGGATCACATCACCACGTTGAGCCGCTTGGAAACCCTCTGGCTGGGCCAGACGAAAGTTTCCAAAGCCGGCTTCAACAGGCTGCACGACTCGCTGCCGAATTGCCGCATCTACGGCCCGTAGCTCAGGCGAGCCGCCTGAGCTACGAATCCCCCAGCCCCAGCCCCAGCCCCAGCCCCAGCTTGGCCAGCCGCTCCGCGTCCAAGCGAAACTTCTCGACCGACTCGCGGAGCTTCGCGACCACGAAATGTTTGTGGTTGGCAACGTCTTGCTCGGTGATCGCGAGATGCTCGGCGACTTCTTTGTTCTTCCAGCCGAGTACGAACAACAGCTCGATGCACTTGAGCCGCTCGAACTCGCCCCGTTCCCACCATTGCGAGATCAGGCGTTGCAAGGCGTCGGCCAGAGCGGCGGTCTCGCGCGATTGCCGCTCGACGCTGCGGAACAAGCTGGAGGCGGCGCGGCCCGGTCCGGCCGGCTCGCGAGCGTTGCCGTCCGCGTCTTCCAGCAACAGCGCCAGTTCCGGCCGCCGACCATTGCGGCGAAGCACGTCGGTCAGCTTATGAGCGGCGATCGAGAACAGAAAACTTTCGAGCGGCGTCGTGTCATCGTAATTCGGCAAGCTGATCAGAAAGCCGAGGAATGTTTCTTGGACGACATCCTCGCTGGTCGCGCGATTGCCCAGTCGGCTTTCCACAAACGCCTGCAATCGTCCCTCGAAGCGAGCGATGCACTCCTCCCACGCACCCGGCTCGCCGCGCCGAATCTGAGCCACCAGCAATCGGTCGAGGTCGTTCGCAGGCATGAGGCACCAGGGGGAAATGACGAATGAGGTCTTGTTTTCGTGAGAAGATTTCCGTGACGCAAGCGTGAGCTTCCCTGTCTGTTATCCGTTGCGTTTCAGGCTCGGCGATTTTCCGCCCTTCATTTTTCGCAGACCGCGAGGCCATTGCGGGTGACGCCTATTTCTTGAGGCTCGCACCACGAACGGCTCGTGTCACCGCGCGTCGAACGATCTGCTTCAATGACTCTTTGAGTTGCAAGACCATCATCGAACGCGGAGACAGCTTCAGCGACGCTCCCCCCAGTTTGCGGGTCGGGCGACGCAGCGGATGAGCGGTGTCGAGCACCGGCCACCAGCCGGAACCTTCGGGAGCGGCCGGCAACATGAAAGAGACTTCGCTCGGCGAAGAATTCAGCAGCAGCAACATTGTGTCGTCGGTGATCTGCTGGCCTTGCTCATCGACTTCGCGGATCAAGTCGCCGGACAACTGAATTCCGAGGCAGCGTGCCGACTCGGCGTGCCAGTCGGCGTCGGTCATCTCTTTTCCATGCGCGGTCAGCCAAGTGATGTCACGCACGTTGCCGCCACGAATCGGGCGGCCTTGGAAGAAGTGTCGCCGTTGAAACACGGGATGCTCACGCCACACGGCGACCACCTTGCGGCAGTATTCCAAAAACTCTTGCTCGTCCGCGGAGAGCACCCAGTTCAACCAACTGATCTCGCTGTCCAAGCAATAGGCGTTGTTGTTGCCTTGCTGTGAGTGACTGAGTTCATCTCCGCCACGAATCATCGGGACGCCCTGAGAGAGAAGCAGCGTCGTGATGAAGTTCCGCTTCTGTCTCAGCCGCAGAGCGAGAATATCGGGATCGTTGGTTGGGCCTTCGACTCCGCAATTCCAACTGATGTTGTGTTGCTCGCCGTCCCGATTCTCCTCGCCGTTGGCTTCGTTATGCTTTTCGTTGTAGCTGACCAAGTCTTGCAGGCTGAATCCGTCATGTGAGGTCACAAAGTTAATGCTGGCATACGGTCGACGTCCGCTGTGATTATATAAGTCGCTGCTGCCGCAGAGACGCGATCCGAACTCCGACGCGGCCGAACCGTCGCCGCACCAGAAGCGGCGAATGTTGTCCCGATACTTCCCGTTCCACTCGGTCCAGCCGACCGGGAAATTGCCGACCAAATAACCGCCGGGGCCGAGATCCCACGGTTCGGCGATCAGCTTCACCTGCGAGAGCACCGGGTCTTGATGGATGATGTCGAAGAACGCTCCCAACTTATCCACCTCGTGCAGTTCGCGAGCGAGCGCGGAGCACAGATCGAAACGGAACCCGTCGATGTGCATCTCGGTCACCCAATACCGCAGGCTATCCATAATCAGTTGTAGCACTCGCGGGCAAACCATATTGAGCGTGTTACCACAACCGGTGAAGTCCATGTAGTAACGTCGGTCATGCGGCACTAAACGATAATAGCTGGCGTTATCGATGCCCCGCAGCGAAAGCGTCGGGCCAAACTGACTCCCCTCGCCGGTGTGGTTGTAGACCACGTCCAGAATCACCTCGAGCCCGTAGCTGTGCAGCGTGCGGACCATGTGCTTGAACTCGCGAACGACTTCCAGCGGCGAGGTCGCGGCCGCATATCGCATGTCCGGCGAAAAGTAACTCAGTGAGTTGTAGCCCCAATAATTCGTGCGCCCCTTCTCGACCAGATGCCGGTCATCGACGTGATGATGCACTGGCATGATCTCGACCGCCGTCACGCCGAGCTTCAACAGGTGCTTGATCACCCGCTTCGTGGCCAGCCCGGCGTAGGTGCCTCGCAGATGTTCGGGCACGTCGGGATGCCGCATCGTGAAGCCACGCACATGAGTCTCGTAAATCACCGTCTTGTGCCACGGCGTCTTGGGGGGCCGGTCGTTTCTCCAGATGAACGCATCGTTGACGACCACTCCCAGCGGAGCACCCTCGGCATTGTCTCGCTCATCGAAGGAGACGTCCTGAGCCGAGTGCCCGACCGTGTATCCGAACATCGCATCCGACCATCGAACATCCCGCCCAATCGCCTTCGCGTAGGGATCGAGCACCACTTTATGCGCATTAAAACGATGCCCGGAGTGTGGCTCGTAAGGCCCGCTCACACGGTATCCGTAAAGCTGATCCGGCCGCACATCCGGCAGATAACCGTGCCAAACCTGGTCGGTCTGCTCCGGTAACGTGATTCGATGAGACTCGGTTTTTGAGTCGGCTGAATCGAACAAACACAATTCGACTTGCTGCGCGTGCTCGGAAAAGAGGGCGAAGTTCACTCCCGCCCCATCCCACGTCGCTCCCAGTGGCGACGGCTTGCCTGGCCAAACTCTCATGCCAACTCATCCTCCTGATGGCGACGACTCCGTTCGGTCAGTCGAATTGCCGACACCGATCAGTCTGTCGCAAAGTCAGATAGTGAGAGACGGCCGTCTTCGCCACAAGTCACCACAGATCGAGGCGGAACTCCCAAGAGTTCCGAGCATCGGAAGTCTTGCGACTTCCGCGACCCAAGTTGCGACGGGGCCGGCGCAGTTTGCCCAGACAGTACGACAACTGCAAAAGGCGAGGTTCGATGACTGGAGCAGCTCTCCAAGTCGGAATGACCGGCCCGAGTTGTTTCGCGTGTGCCATATTTGGCCACGAGGACTCAAGAAATGGATGGAGAAGCAAGCGTCTGCCGCGTGCATCACGTCGCCCTGCAAACCGCACATCTGGACCAAGCCGTGAAGTTTTACACCGAGCTATTCGGTGCGGAACTTCTCTCGCGCCGGCCGTTCAAACGCCGCGAAATGGCTTGGTTGAAACTCGGAGAGATTCGCCTCGAACTCTTCAGCGTTCGCGCCGGCGAGCGACTGAGCGACTGGAACGATTTCCTACCCGGCCCGGTTCACTTGGCGTTCGAGGTTCCTGACCTCGACACCTTTCTGGATCGCGTCAGAACCCTCGGAGCCTGTCTGCATCCCTCTCACCCCGAACCCTTCATCCCGCCCGTTTCCGGAGCCGGTCGCATCGCGTACTTGCTCGGTCCCGACGGAGAAGAGGTCGAGGTCCGCGAGCCGGACTGACCTTGAGGGCTTTTTCAAGATTTCGATATCAACCCGACCCCTTCGCGAATGTCGAATGACGAAAGACCCAATGACGAAGGAAGGTCGAATGACGAATCTCGAATTTTCGTCATTTGAACTTCGTCATTCTTTCGTCATTGGGTCATTCGTCATTCACCTCCCGGAGACTTGTCATGCGCACGTTCTTTATCGCGCTGATGTTGGTCACGTCGCTGGTGGTATTCACCAACAAGGCGACCGCTCAGTCTCGGACTGAAAAATTTCCTTACGACGCGATCATCGCGGACGACGAGGTCTATGCGCGCAGCGGACCCGGCATTAAGCCGTACTATCCGACCAGCCGGCTTCGCAAAGGGGATCACGTCACCGTGATTCGCCACGATCACGGCGGTTGGTTCATGATCGAACCGCCGCCGGGCAGCTTCGCGTGGGTGCGGCAAGAGTACGTCAATCGCCAAGGAGATCGCGGTGTCATCACCGGCGATAGCCAAGTCGTGGCTTGGGTCGGTACGTCGTTCGGCGACGATCACTCTGTCGAGCAGCGCCGACTGCAACCCGGCGAAACCGTCGAGATCCTCAGCGAGAAAACGCTGCGTGACGAACGGGGCGAGATCGCCTACTTCCGCATCCGGTCTCCGAAAGGACACTTCCGCTGGATCCCCGGATCGAAAATCGTCACCTCCGAAAAACAATTGGTCGCCCCGAACACGCGCACTCGCGCGGAGGATCCTGTCGCCGACGGCAACGTCTCTCGCGTGGACCTGGCCAGCCTCGAACCGAGCAGCGCGGAGTCGGCCGCTTCATCGTCATCGGCGGTCGGACAGAGCGCTCCGGCTCAAAAAGAACTTGGACGGCGACCGGCACCAACTCCCAGAGACCTCGACGAGGACATCGCGTCGTCGAGTTCACCGGCCTCTCCGTCGGCCTCTCCCAAGAAAGAGTCCGGTCTTCCCTCGTCGCTCGTGACGATGGATGCCAACGGCCAACAGCGGCTCGCGGCCATCGACGAACAGATGAAAGAACTGCTCCAACGGAACACACACGACTGGGACTTCACCGCCATCGAAGCCGAGCTGCAAGCACTGCAAGCTCAGGAATCCACCTCAACCGGAGCCGCGCGACGATTGGCCTCGCTGGGGAAATACAAACGGATCAAAGCGGACTACGACGACTTCGCGAGCATCATGGCGAAGACGAATCAGCGCGACGCGGAACTCGCCGCGGCTCAGCAACGACTTCAGCCCGGCGGGCCGAACCGAGCCGCAGCGACGCCACGTCCGCAGTCACCGCCACGTCCGCAGCCACCGACTCCGTCGAACAATCGCCAGCCACCACCGACACGTTCGCCCGTGCCCGGCAACTCCCCCGCGTCCAACAACTCCGCCACGAAGAACGGCTTTCGCGGAGCAGGAATCATCCAGAGATCCGGAGCCACTCAACCGGGTGCTCCCAAGTTTGTGCTGCTACACCCGAACGGTCAGCGGTTGGCCTACCTGCAGGGTGAGGGCGTGGACCTCGGCAGGTATGTCGGTGAACCGATGGGCCTCGCCGGTGAACGCTACTACCGCTCCGACCTCAAGTCCGACTTCATGGTGGTGAAGTCCCTGCAACCGGTGAAGCTCAAGCCGTGATCCGAACGCGCTAGCGTCGGGCGATTCACAAGCTGTGAGCCGAACGCGCTAGCGTCGGGCCATTCACTCGCAGACAGTCACCTGCGGAGGCCCGTGGCTAGCGCCATCGGCTCAGAGAGTTTGCGATGGCGGCGACGATCGCAACGCCCAGCGATAAGCCCTGAGCGGTCGTCCTTGCAGAAAATGCGGAGCGGCCGATGGTGTCAGCATCTGACCGCGACGACGCCAAGTCTCCGTCGGAAGTCGCGGGCTGCCCCAAGTCACGACGATCGCAAACGAGCGGTTCGACTCGATCGGAATCTCGCGCTGCCCTGGTGGAATCTCCGCATCTGGCCAAGGATTGGCCGAGGCCATTTCCTCGCCGCGCGCTTCGCGGACTTCGACACCGGGCCACAGACTTCGCAAAAAGAATCGCAGCCGAGCCGGCGACGGACCATCGGTCACCAGCCAACAAACTCTCGGCGGCGTCCCCTGCGCGAGCTGCCGCCGAATCGCGAGCAACTCACGCTCATCGTCTGCCAACGGGGGACGTGAACGCATTCCGACAACAACGTCCAAGGCAATCATCAATGCGACGCACGCCACGACCGTCAGGCTGCGACGATGCTCGGACGCGACAAGACGACGGATCAGCCACGCTCCAAACAGAACGATTCCGGACGTCAGCAAAACTCCAAGAGCAAGCTTTTGGCCACTTACGGAACTTGGAATGCGTGACGGCCAGAACGGCACCGTCTGAACTCCGATCGTCACCAAGACTGCCGTCGTGACGCTCGCCAAGCCAAACTCGCGGAGCAACACCGCCTCCAATCCCCAGGCCGCCAAGAACAGCAGCGACAGCAGAAAGAACGCCGGCCAACTCACCGTGTTGAGGAATTCTCCGCCATGCTGCGACCACGTCAGCCAACACCACAAACTCGCGACTCCCAACCAGACGCAGAGAAATCGACGACCGCCCGCTTGCTCATGTCCCGCTTGTCCGCCACGAGCAAGTTGCATCGCACCCAGCATTACGAAACCGAGCCACGCTCCGCTCACCCGCAACAGAAACTGAGCAGCCAAGGCTCCTCGTGAGTCCGTCGTCCACATCCCCGGAATGGCCGACCAACGTCCCACGACGGTGAGGAAATCGAGTTCCTCGGAAAATGCCAACTGCCATCCGCCGACGACGACCAACCCAACTCCGGAAATCACCAACAGCGACGAAAGGTTCATCGCCAACCGGCCGAGCCTCCACCAAATCCGGCGTCGCCACAGAGTCCGCGCACCAGCGAACTCGGCTTCTCGGCACCAGAAGACGCTCTGCACACACAGAACGCTCCAAGTTCCCATCGCCAACTCGCCGCCCGAAAGCCAGCACGCGGCCAAGGCCAAGCCGCTCCCCACCAACGACCACGAGATCCACGAATCGCTCTTCAATTGATGAGCCAACAATCCATGAAACGACAACACCGCAAACGCCAACGGCAACGCGAGCGACGGTAGTCCGCCACTCAACGCAAAATACTCGCGATGTCCACAGGCCAGCAGGACAACCAGCAACGCGAAGCGACTCCCACCAACCCGCTTCGCCATGTCGCCGAGACTCACCAGCAAAAACACCGAACTCACATACGACGCGAACAGCAGGCGGCTCTCCGGAGCGAACAGATCCAGCTTCAGTCCCAGTGCCGTCAACAACGTCGCCAACGGTTTCGCGGGAGCGAGTTGTTGGGACGGATCACCTGAGGCGGCCCCGATCCAGTCCTGCGCCGTGGATCGGGCACCAACATCGAGCGCCCGCAGTCCCTCTTCACAAGTAAGCTCGTCCAGGCTCGGATTCCAGAACACGAGCAGCCCTGGCAAAAAAGCCAAAAGCACCACGAGCGGCTGTCTCACGGCATCGCGACGAGCCGCCGGAAACAATTCCCGAACCGGCTCGCAAGCCATCTCCTGCAACCGAGCATCATTGACGAGTTCCACCGTAGCCCCCCATTACGAACGCACATCCGCCGACTTCCGCGTTCTCTTCCACGCGATGATGTCATCCAGGATTGCTTCCAATCCCAACTGCGGCGTCGATCCGATCGTCTTCAACAGACGCCCAACATCGGGCACACGGCGTCGCACATCCTCGAAGTCGTCGCCGTAGGCCTGACTGTACGGCAGATACTCGATACGAACCGATGGATCGACTTTGGCGATCACCGCCTCCGCAAGCTGTCGGATCGACCACGGCCGATCGCTACCGATATTGAAAACTTGCCCTTGAGCCGCCGGTGTCTCCATCAACTTGATGATCGAAGCGACGACCTCACGCACATGCGCGAAACACCGGATCTGGCCCCCGTCGTCATACACCACCACCGGCCCACCGCTGAGGGCTTGATCGACAAACCGAGGAATCACCATGCCGTAGTGCCCGACTTGTCTCGGCCCGACCACATTGAAGAACCGGCCAATCACCACCGGCAAACCGTGCTTGCGGTGGTAGGCCAACGCCAGGAATTCATCAATGGCCTTCGAGCACCCATAAGCCCATCGCGGCCGTGACGTCGGGCCGAGATGCAGGTCGTCCTCTTCGGTCCATTGCTCTTTCGGATTCTTGCCGAAGACCTCGCTGGTCGAGGCCAGAAAGAACGGCTTTCCGCCCCCTTGCACCGCCAACTTCAGCAGCATTTCCGTCGGATAGATATTGGTCTCGATGGTCCGCACCGGATCGTCCGCCACCAATTTGACTCCCACCGCCGCCGCCAAGTGATAGATCACATCCGCGTCGCGAACGAGTTCGGTCACCAGCATTTGATCGGTGATGGAACCGGCCTGAAACGTCAGCCGAGGATGACCCTCCAGCCCCTTCAGGTTTTCCGACTGACCCGTGGAGAGATTGTCGAGCACCGTGACGTGATGTCCGGCCGCCAACAAATCCTCGGTCAAGTGACTGCCGATGAACCCCGCCCCACCCGTCACGAAGCACCTCGCCATGAAATCCCCTTCCAGCCAATTGAGTCTCGCAGGATCAGCGAAGCCGGCTCACAAGACCGTCACCACGTCTGACCGCGACAAGTTATAGCTCGCGCGGCCACAAATGAGACAGGCGCGCGGGGCCGCGTCAGCCCCGGTCCTGCTCTCAAAATCGTTTAACGGCGAGCCGAAGGCGTAGGCGGCGAAGCCGCAATTAACCCGAAGCGTCAGCGAGGGCGGACGCTCCAAAACGCTTTGAATTCGGCGTTGCTTGGAGCCCCGCCCTCGCTGACG
>JBJXEX010000426.1:0-9433 GCA_046156195.1 Planctomycetaceae bacterium
GTTGTCCTCGCCTCGTACTTTGTCTCGCAGAATGACAATTGGTATCTTGCCCTCCCGTGAGACTCCCGTTTTCATACAGGGGACTTCCACCCCACAAGTTCACGCCCATGTTGGGCGTACCGGTCGCGCGGGAATTTTTCAAAGAGTGCTGTGAGCTCGCCCTTCTTGTATTCGATTTGCGAGCCGAACAAATTCTTCGCCGAGCGATCGGTTGCTCGGAACAGCTTCATGTGAAACGAGCCGCCTGGGAAATTGTGATCGCGAATGAACTCGGCCAGCGGCGGATAAAGCTGCCACAGACTGCCGGAGACGTAATGAAATCGGGCACCGGTGTTCTCCCAATCGCGATACATGTCGGCCATGCCGGGGACCGGTTGGAAGGGTCGGCAGAAGGTGTTCATGAGCAGCGCTCGTTTGTCGCAAACCTGCGAGATTTTGATCGTGTCGTCGATGTCCGAGATGACTCGCACAACGGCCGTTTCGGCTGGAGCGAGATGGACTTGGCCGGAGAACTCGCGGCTATCTCCGTCGCGCAGGACCGCCGCGACTTTGAGTTCGCGCCAAGTCTCGCTCGATGCCTTTTCGAGAAAATGGCCATGCGTCCGAATGCGCGCGTGAAAATGTCCGTTCGATTCCGATTCGGGAAGCAGGTAAGTCTGATCGCCAATGCGGACGGGGATGGCCTTTCCGCGTTCGTGATCGTGGGCGAACAACTCGGCTCGTTGCTGAAAGAGCGTTGCCTCTTCAGTGCTGAGTTTGGATTCGTCGATGCCGGTGAGTTCTCGGATCAGCTTGACTCCGGCGGCGTGTTTGCCGGCTTCGAAGATGCAGCCGTGAATCTCGATCTCAAAGTGATTGCTGTTGTTTTCCGGCTCATGGGGGATGCCGGCAAACCATGCCAGGGTCGGATAGAAGATGACTTCTTCGTCGGATTTGATCGGGGACACGACAGTTCCTTTCACCGGCGACACGAACGGAGGCTCGTTGGTGGGGGCAGGGTTCTTTGTTGGATTCGGCGCGGCTGGCGGCGGTGCGCTGCGACTTGGCTCGCGGTTGAGCACGAAGACAAGCACGAAGACTGCGACCAAGAACAAGACACCTATGAGTCCCAGGATTTGTCGTTGCATCAAAAAGTCCTCGCAGAGCGACAAGAATCAGAACCAAATTGTGCGGCGGCCGGTCGATCCGCACGTAGAGCCGAACGCTTCTTGGCCCGGCGGAGCCGCAACCAAAAAGTCCAACGAGGCCGCGCCTCAGACCTACGAACAAACGGAACACCAATCAACTCTAATGACACAACAACTGTGGTTGGATTAGCGTTGATTAGTGTTCCCAAATTGTGTTCCTAAAAACTTGACTCAACGGCAACGACTTTCGGAATCAACGGTGCCTAGGCCGTTTGACGAGTTATTCCGCAAGACTTTGTCCCACTTCGCGCTCTTTGCGACCTTCTGTTCAAAACACAGTTTTGAACAGAAGGTCGCAAAGAACGCGAAGTGGGAGGAAAGATGGAAGAACAACTTGTGTCAAAGGCGCAATTTGAGCTGCGGGGCCGCTTTCAGGCTTCGATGTTCTCACGTCGCCTTCATGCCTTTGACGGACAAGCCAATTCTGTGTCTGAAACGAATCCATCAAAGGAATCGGGACAAGGCTTTCACCGTTTGCGAAGCGGAGAGTTGAACTCTCAAAACTTGACGCATCGGCAACAAGTTTCGGAATCGAAGAGGTCTATCCCTTCGGATTACGCCGCGCCGCTTTGATCCAGGATCTCCGCGATGTGTAGCACGCGGATCGGTTTCTTCTGGCGGCGGATCAATCCGTCGAGGTGCATCAGACAGGACATGTCGTTGGCCGTGAGCACCTCGGTGCCGGCTCGCTCGTGATCGTGCAGGCGGTCGAGGCCCATCATCGTTGAGACCGACTCCTCGGCCACCGCGAACGTGCCGCCGAAGCCGCAGCATTCATCGGGACGAGTCAGCTCGGAGAACGTGATCCCCTCCAAGCCTTCCAGCAATTGCTTGGCTTTGTTGAAGGCGGGACCAACTCGCTCGCTGCAACTGCCCAGTCGCAGTTCTCTCAGGCCATGACAGCTTTGATGCAGGCCGACCTTGTGAGGAAAGCTCCCGCGCGGACGGCTGACCTTCAGCACATCCGTCAGGAATTCGGTCAGCTCGAAGGTCTTCAGTTTGAGCGACTCGAAGCCGGCTCGGCCGGAGAGGTAGTCGTCGTAATGGTGCCGCACCATCGCCGTGCAACTTCCCGACGGACAGACGACATATTCATAAGGCGAGAAGATGTCGAAGAACCGCTCGGCCAACGGGCGAGCTTGCTCGCACAGTCCGGTGTTCGCCATCGGCTGGCCACAGCAGGTCTGAGCTTCCGGGAAGTCCACTTCCACGCCGAAGCGTTCGAGGACCGAGAGAGTCGCCATCCCAACTTGCGGAAAGAATTGATCGACGTAACACGGAATAAACAAGCCGACGCGCATGGAACCTCCTGAATGTTGGGGGCGGATTGTAGCCGCGCGAGTGAATCTTCTCTCGTGCCCACGCGGAGAGGCTGTGAAGTTTTTGGAGCCGCGACCGTGAGGGAGCGGTGATTCACAATGAATGACGCTCGCCTCCGCGAGTCTCCCAGCAACATCAAGGCTCTGGAGGCTCAACCACCATTTGGTAATTGGGGTCATTGAGGCAACCGTGCGGTGACGATCCCGACAGTTTCGTTTGTGCCACTGGGGCGAGCCGATGTTAGACGGAGACCGGTTTCAGGGACGGAGCCATCATGCCTGCGCGAAGGTTCGCGAATTTCAAACGTGTCGAGATCCTGCGCTGGGAGCTCGGAATCGGCCTGCTTGGGCTGCTGTTAGCGGGGTGTCAGTCGGCACCGCTGCGATCGGTGCCCGATCGGCCAGCCCCTGCGCCGCAGGTTTCCGACAACATGAGCCGTCGGCCGCTCGCTCTCGGTTCAGCCGAGCGAGCCGAGCATGAGCCTGACAAGAATGAGGACGGCACATGGACTTGTTTCACCCCAACGCCATCGGCGTGGGAGTCTTCGCGGTTGACGACGCCTCGCGCGCATGCCGATGGCGTGGCGGTTAAAGATTTTCGGCTGATGTCGCCGTTTCTGCTGGTGTGCTGGCAGAATGAGGAGCCTCCTCCATTGGTCAGCAGCGAATCCTGTCTGTGTTCCGAGCATCCGCTTTCGAAAGACGGCCCGGCTGAGGATTGCCAGCAATTCAGCATCGGCGACGACCTCGAACACGCTCTGCCGAGGTTGTGGTCCGACACGCAAGCACTCGCGAATTGGAACAATGCTCTCATCCTGACAGCGGCAGGCGGGTTGGCGATTGGATTTCGTGAAGGCGAGATCGATCAACGGGTCCGAGACAATGTGGCGCAGCATCCGCTGCGTTGGGGCGAAGGGAGTCGATTCCTCGGTGGCGTCGGCGAAGTGAAGTATCAGGCCCCTGTCATGCTGGGAGTCTATGGTTACTCGGTCTGGGCGCAGGATGAAGAGTTGCACGACCTGATGGGAACAATGCTCAGCGCGTCGGCCATCACTGGCGTCAGCACATCGGCATTGAAGCTCTTCACGAATACCGATCGGCCGTCGAACACCTTTCAGAACGGTCGTTACGGATTTCCGTCGTACCACACGGCCAGCACGTTCGCGATCGCGGCGGTGTTGGACGAGTACTACGGTTGCCAAGTCGGCCTACCGGCGTACGCGCTGGCGACGGCGGTTGGTTTCAGCCGGATCGACGAACGGGTCCACGATCTCTCGGATGTCGTCTTCGGAGCCGCGCTGGGCTTCGTGATCGGCAAGGCCGTCGCTCAAAAGCATCAGTGCGACGACTCAAAGTGCCAATTCAGCGCGTACATTCATCCGACCGACGGCACGCCCGGCATCGCGTGGGAAGTGAAGTACTAAGACGGCTCCGCAGTCGCGACCGTACGCAGCGGCCGAGTCAGCGCGTACCACAGATATCCCACGCACTCGCGAGAAACGTAATACGCCTCAAGGACCAAGCGACGACTCATGCGCGCCGGAACGGTGACGGCCGAGATGCCCTGCTCCTCAATCAGCAGCTTGCAGCGAGCCAGATGAAAGTAATGGCTGACGATCAGAGCCGATGTCAGTTGCTGCTCGCTCATCAATCGTCGCGTGTTGCGCGCGGTGGCCAGCGTGTTCCGGCCTTCGGGATCGACCAGGATGCAATCCTCCGGCAGACCGGCATCCAGCAGATAGCTTCGCATCGCGGTCGCTTCGTTGATCCCTTCGATGCCGGTCGCTCCGCTGACCAAGATCATTCGGACTCGCCCTGAGCGAAACAGTTCCGCCGCCGTGTCGAGCCGGTCGGTCAACGCCAATGACAGCGTTCCGTCCGCGTACACTCGCGCGCCCAGCACGACGGCGACGTCCGCGTCACGACGGTAATCGGTCGAGCCGAATGTCAGCACATGCAATCCGATCAGCATGACTTGCCCCAGTCCGACACCGACGACCGACAGCAGCAGCGTCCACCCACTTCGCGCGTGAGCTGGCGGAGTCGTGCGACGCAGCAGCCAGACGTCGGCGACGAGCACCAACAGCACTCCCAAACTGAGCGGCACCGGAAACGACGAGGCGATCTCGCCGTGGACGACCAAGCGAAAAAACAGGACCACATCAAACACCGCTCGCAGCGCGAGAGCGATCAATCCGATCTGCACCGCGCCTGACCAGCGCGACGGCAACTCGCGAAGCAACACACCGGCCGCCGCGATCCCCATCAAGATTGTCAGCCCCGCATTCCAAACGACGGAGGCCCACTCGCCGACACCCAGCGGATTGCTGATCCAGACGCACGGCTCAGCGGCACGCTGCCAGCGCAGAGCGGCCAGAGCGGACGCACTCGATGTGAGCGCCACGATCAAACTCGCGCCCGATAACAACGAGCGACCACTGATCTTCAGCAGCATCCCTGACTTCATCGAGTACGTCCTTGTCGGCTTGCCGAGCACACCGGCAACGAATCCAATGCTGCCATGAAGATGCCGCCCCCCGACTCATCCGTCAAACCGAGCCGACCTCGCCGAGGGCGTTGGCTCGTTGTGCTCATCGCCCTCGTCGCGTTGGCTTGGTCATTGCCGAGGCCGCAGTTGCAGGAAGTTGCCGTCGAATCCGACAGCAACACGCCAGGCGGACGACTCGCGTTTCGCTCGGCCGAGCGATTGAGCGAGCTGTCGGGCAAAGGCTCGCTCGCCGACGAAACCGAACTCTCCGGCCCTTGCTTCGCCGATGACGGTCAGACGTTGTACTTCTCTCGCGCGCGGCCCGGGCAGCGAGCGGACATCGTTCGTTCGCAGTTCGCGGACGAGCATTGGTCAAAGCCGGAGTTGGTGCGAGAACTCAACAGTGTCGATGACGACCGCCGCTTGACGTTGTCCGCCGATGGACTCGCCGCCGCGTTCGCCTCGAATCGTTCCGGCGGACAGGGCGGCTTCGACATCTACGAGTCCGTCCATTCCAACGATCATTGGTCGCGACCGCGCAACGCCGGCCCCGCCATCAACACCGAGGCCGCCGAGTTCGATCCGGCACTCACACCCGATGGCCTGACGATGTACTTCGTGCGCGTCGTCCCCGACACGAGTGCCGATCTCTTCGTCACGCGACGTGACAAGCTCGATTCCGCGTGGTCGCCGCCTCAGCCGGTTCAGGCAGTGAACTCGCCCGATCACCACGAGCGCAGCCCGGCCGTCTCGCCTGACGGAAGCTGGTTGCTGTTCGCCTCGAATCGCGGCGCGCGAGCGGGTGAGTCCGCGCCGTTTGATTTGTTCCGCGCGCCGTTGCGAGGCAGTGAAGATTTGAGCCGCGACCGTCAGGGAACGGCCGAGCGTTTGAGCGACGGACTCGCATCCGACTCGGACGATGTCGATGCCGCGTTCGCTCCGAACGGTCAGTCGCTGGTGTTCGCCAGCAAGCGTGAGGGATCGAAGCAGATATTCCGCTCGCGCGGTGAGTTCGTCGTGACTCGTCTGAGCTACAGCACCGTGCACCTCGAACCCTTTGGTTCTCGCCATGAGTTGTTGCCGATCCTCGCCACTCTGGTAGTACTGCTTGCGTGGAGTTGGTCGCGTCGTGCAAGTCCTGTCGCCGTTACCGAGACCACGAAGAGCGCCACTGCCCCGCCCCGCGCAGTGCCGCGGCGCAGCGAGCCGGCCAAGAATCCGCTGGAAAGTTGGACCGCCGCACCGCTCGACCAGACTTCCAAGTCAGTGCCGGCTGTGAATCCGTTGACAGTGGCCAAGTCTGCGGAGCCGGCCTCGGGCAACTCACCTGCGGCGACTCCGACCGAAGTGGCACCATCCAGGCGACGTCGGTGGGCAGTGCTGGCCGTGGTGGTCGCGGCCTCCGTGGCGTTCTTTGTGTTGCCGACCGACCGTACCGATCCACCGACTTCACATCCCCCGATCGCGATGAGCGAACTGGGAGACGATTTCGCACTGCTCGCGGACCTCGCGCTGCCGCGAGCCAATGAGCTGCCGAAGCTCGACCGCACCAGCACCGCGCGAACCGATGCGCCGCACGCGATCGCCCCGCCGTCTCACGCAATCACACTGCGACCCGGCGCACGCTGGCCCATCGACCGAGTCACCGTCCGACAGAGATCCGAATTGGTCCGCATCGACGGTATCGATCAACGATTACTGAGCCGAACAAAAGCCACCGTTCTCGCGAGACAGCCTGTCCCTTCAGCTCTGACGAAACCACTCGAACGCTCCGGCGAGGAAACCCTCTTGGCCATCGTCGCCCCCGTGATCGAAACGCCGCTCGGACTCGCGCCGACGACGACTATCAAACAAGCGTTTGTTCCCGCTTCTGCCGAAGTGACTGCGATTCCCCCCACCGTCGCGAATCAAGCAACGCTGCGTGCTCCAAACCCACGACTTACTCAACTCGTGCCGACAGCCTCGACAGCCTCGACAACGAACGGCGACTCGCGGCGAGAGACGCTCGCACGCAACGGCGCAGCCGTGCGGAACACGACCGCCGTCGGACTGGCAGAACCAGAAGCGCTGATCGGGACCATCACCGTCACGCCCGCCCGCGAAGCAACATTGCCCGCGCAGGTTGTCCGTCTGCCGCGAACAGAATCGTTGGTGGTCGGCCAGCCAACTTTGCTCAGCAGTTCGTTGCCGAGCGATCGTCGCGTGCGGCCGATGACTTCACCGGTCGGACATCCCGCCGTCACGGCCGAAGCCGCTCGCCCAGCGAACAACGTCGAACGTGCGCGGCTCCCCGGCAAGTCACCCGCCGCGCCAATTGCCATTCCGCTCTCCGAGGACGTGAAGGCTCCCGCACCGAACGCGTCGTCAGTCGAGACGAATCCACTGTCACCCACCGCAGTGTTGTTGCGCGGCGAAACCACCGGGCCACAGCCGACTCTCTCGACAACCTTGAACGGCCCCGCGACGAACCGCGCGGAGCTCGCCACAGTGCGATCGAACAACCGACTCGAAGCATCCCCGAGCGGCACACTCGCGGCGAAGAACTCATCGACCACCATCGCGCGACGCGAAACACTCGGCCCAACGATCGCTTCGATTCCGCCCTCGGACATCTCCAGCGATCCTCGAAACAACGCTCCCGCGATCTTGCTGACCTCCGCATCAACGCTGGTCGAACTGCTGACCTCCGCGCCGTTGCCGACACTGCCTCGCACGGAATCCGCCAGCCCGATGACATCGACCACCGCGCAACTTCCCAGCCAACTCGTCCCGTGGTTGTCCCGAACGTGGCGGCATTGGACCGCTCCGATCGTCTTGCCGATGACCATCGATCCGAACCCGCTCTCAAAGCCAGCGCTGCCGCGCCGAGATCGCGAGATCGCGCCAGCCGAACTGATCGAAACGATTTCAGCAGCGCCGTGAGCCAAGCCTCGGAGAGGCCGTGAAGTTTTAGAGCCGCGACCGTCAGGGAGCCGCCATCGGCAACGTCTTGATGCTGAGCGACCATCGCCAGTACGCTGAGCCATCGTTCCGACAATTGCATTTCCGCACGATCGTTCAATGACCACACAAGCCTCTCAAAAACTGCTGCGACAACTTGCGGAATTGCAGTTCTGCATCGGCGAGTTGTGTCGGCGTCAGCAGACCACAACGATGCCAACAACTCTAATCCACGACGCAGGAGCACTCTGAATGTCTAACGTGCTGATCAATCTCTACAGCGACACGGTCACGAAGCCGACGGCAGCCATGCGCGAGGCCATCGCCCGCGCCGAGGTCGGCGATGACATGTCCGGCGAAGACCCCACCGTCAACCGGCTGGAAGCCCTCATGGCCGAACGGCTCGGCCACGAAGCCGCCGTCTTCGCCTGTTCGGGAACGCAGTCGAATCAGATGGGTGTCCGAGTTCACTGCGTTCCCGGAGATGAGCTGCTGATTGAAGCCACGGGCCACATCGCCTGCTTCGAGGGAGGCGCACCCGCCGCGCTCTCCGGCGTGACGTGCCGTCAGATTCCCGGCCGATTCGGGATGCTCGACGTCGTGGACCTGGAAGGCAAAGTCAAAGCCGACAACCAGCATCTGTGCATCACGCGGCTGCTCTGCTTGGAGAACACGACCAACGTCGGAGGAGGCCGAGCCTGGCCGCTGGAGCAACTCGCCCGTGTCTGTCGTTGGGCACACGACAACGGCCTGAAGACGCATCTGGACGGCGCGCGGCTCTTCAACGCCTGCGTCGCCGGTGGCTATTCCGCCGCAGATGTTGGGCGACATTTCGACACGATCTCGATTTGCTTCTCGAAGGGACTCGGTTGCCCGATGGGTTCGGTCCTGGTCGGCAACCGCGACGACATCCGCAAGGCTCGCCGCATCCGTAAACTGTTCGGCGGCGCGCTGCGTCAAGCCGGCATCGTCGCCGCCGCCGCCGTCTATGCGATGGAAAACAACGTCGAACGACTCGCCGTCGATCACGAGAACGCCAAGTCGCTGGCCCGAGCGATCGCCCAGATCGACGGACTGTCGGTAGCCGTCGCGGACGTCGAATCCAACCTCGTCTTCTTTGAGGTCGATGCGAAACTCGGCAACGCCGCGCAGTTTTCCGCCGCACTGCTGGAGCGAGGCGTGAAAATCGGAGCCTCCGGCCCTCAACGCTTGCGTGCCTGCACACATCTCGACATCAGCCGCGACGACATCCCCCAAGCCGCCGACATCCTGAGGCAAACCATCCAAGCCGGCTTCCGCCACTTCAAAGGCTCAGCCTCCGGCCCCTACGCGCGAGCGTGATCCCATGCTTAGGCGAGCGCGGCGGCGTCAGCCCAATGGCACTGACTTTAGATTTGGCGTTCGGGTAGGTCGTTTTTCGGTTTGCGTTTTTTGAATTGTGACGATTTCGGGCGTTGATGGTACGCCTCACGTTCGTAGGAGCGGCCGGGACGGTTCGG
>JBJXEX010000330.1:0-14937 GCA_046156195.1 Planctomycetaceae bacterium
GAATTTCGGAATTGGCCTTGGCCAATTCCGAAATTCCGAAGTGCCTGACCCCAATCCGATCCCATGCCGAAACTCATCACCACTCTCTGCTTGCTCACCGCGATCGGACTGAGTCTCGCACCGCTCAACGTCCAGAATTGGTTGCGCGCCTCCATCCGCGATGGCCTGCAACCCGGAGTTCAACTCGCCGCTGCAACTCAGCAGTCGGCTGCTCGGAGACTCCGGCAACATCTCGTCGGTGATGATGAGCGTGAACTGCAATCACAAATCTCGGATCTCAGATTTCAAATTTCAGAATCACAAACCGAGTTGCGCCGCGAGCGACTCGCACATCAGCGGACTCGTGATCAAAAGCTGTTGGCTCTGCAACGGCATGATGAGGCTCGGCAGCCGCTCGATCCGCCGCCGTTGATTGTGCCGCAGGTGGTCGAGGCCCATGTGCTCGGCGACGAACTGGCCGCCTCGTGGCGATCCGGCAAGCTGCTCGACCGAGGCCGGACGAACGGGGTCGTCGAGGCGTCACTTGTCCTCGACGCGAATGCCAAGTTGCTGGATCAAGGCGAGGATGTCGGACTTGTCGCCGACCTGCCGGTGTTCGCAGGAAGCTGCGTGATCGGCAAGGTGCAGCACGTCGGACATTGGTCGAGCACCTGGGTGCCGCTGACTGACAAACGCTTTCGCGGCCGAGCACGTCTCGCGCGAGTCACTCCCAACGGACTGGTGTTCGGCGCGGAAGGGATCTTGCACGGCGACGGACTGGCGACTTGCTCGCTGACCAAAATTCGCGCGACCGAACCGGTCAGCGAAGGGGACGAAGTCTTCTCGTTGGAAACTCCGGGGGGATTCGAGACGCCGTTGTTCTATGGCACTGTGACGCGAGCGGAACTCGCTCCCGAAGCCACGCATTGGGAAATCGAAGTCCGACCAGCCATCGATCCGCAAACCACACAGTCGGTCAGCATCGTGCGGCCGACGATGAATCCGAAACGACTGGGGAATTGAAACTGTGAGCGGCAGGGCGCTCGTGCCATGAACGATCACTAACGGACCAGGGGACTTGGTCCGGGCTGCGCCCGCAATCCAAAAGACTCTGGCAATCGTGACTCGCCCTCTTTCATCCGCGGCCCGGCTTTGCCATCTGCGGGCAGTCATTTGGGGAAGACTGCCCGCGGATGGCAAAGCCGGGCCGCGGATGAAGAACAACAATGACCCTCCACTTCGACCAACGAGTCTTGTAGAGCCACGACAAGGGACACAGCGGAATTTGGAACCATGCAACATCTCATCCTCCTCATCACGACGTATCTGGCACTTGCGACGCAAGCGGCTTGCGGAGCGGCGTTGTCGATTGGCGATTGCCAGCCACCGTTGATGTGGTTGCCGGTGGTCCTTGCGTTGTCGTGGTTCGCCGATGCGAGAGGCATCGTCTGGGCCGCGCTGATCGGTCTACTGGCGGACGGCCTTTCGAGCGGACGATTCGGTGTCGAGATGCTGGCGACCACACTGACTGCGGCGACGCTGTTATCTCTGCGACCGGAGGCGGATGTTCGCTCGCGCTGGCCGCGGATCGTTTGGAAGTTCTCCGTCATTGCGACGGGCCTGTTGCTGTCGCGCGGACTGGGCAGCCTCTTGTCGGATGGTCCGGCGGTGACGCTGCATTCTTTGACAACATTGGCCGGCGAGGCGGCCTATGGACTGACGTTGTGCGTTGCCTTGAGCAGTTTCCGAACGCCTCCAACCAGGCAAGCGGCCCGCGGATTGGTGTGAAATGTTTAACCGCAACGCCAACGGCGTGCGCGGCTCGGTGGAATCGCGGTGGAATCGCGCACGCGACGCAGACTCGCACACGCAACGCCGAACCGCGCACGCGGCACCGAACCGCGCACGCCGTTGGCGTAGCGGTTAAACGACTGAGTTTTGTTTGTGAGAGATCACCATGCGTAATCGCCCCACACCTCTTTTCAACAGCGGCCCGACTCGCTGCGGCTCGGCTTTCGACGTCGATGCAGAGCCGGGGGTGCGTATGGTTTGGTTGTTCGTGGCGATGGCGTTGCCGTTGCTGGTTGTGGCGGGACGGTTGCTGCATCTTCAGGGCTTCGTGGCCGAGGGCTTCGCCGTCGAGACTCGGCGCGAGACGCAATCGGTTGAGCTGATTCCCGCTCGGCATGGCCGCATTCTCGCGGCCGATGGGACGGTGCTGGCGTTCGATGAAGAGCGATATCGCGTGCTGGTCCATTACCGCTGGCTGGAAGAACCTCCGAATGAGCTGTGGCTGCGCGATGCCGCGGTCGCTCGGCTGAGCCGCGCCGAGCGCCGTGACAAAATCAAAGTTGAGCAAGCGAAAGCCGCAGTCCTCGCGCGGCGAGAAGAGCTATGGCAGTCGCTCGCCGAGCTAACGGAACTTCGCCCGGACAAACTGGCCGAACTGCGCGGCCGAGTGCAGCAGCGCGTCGAACGGATCTATCGGCTGGTGGAGGAGCGGCGCGAGGCCGTCGAAGGGAGCGAGCAGCGTCACGGCGATTTCTTGGAGCCAGTGCCGTCCACGATTCAACGTGCTTGGCAGGTCGTGAAGCAGGAACTCACCACGCCCCCCACGCGAGAACGGCGTGATCTATTGCGCATCTCGGAGCAATCGGACTATCACCTGCTGTTGGACAATGTCTCGCTGGAAGCGATCGCCGAGATCGAGACGCATCCCGAACAATATCCCGGCCTGCGAACCGACGTGACCAGTCAGCGAATCTATCCGCTCGGCCGAATCGCTCCGCATTTGGTGGGCTATCGGGGCGAGATCAACACGGAGGAACTGCAATCGCTGCGTGATCGCCATCCCAACGGTGGACCATTGGATTACCAAGCAGGTGACACGCTCGGTCGCACGGGGATCGAGCAGTCTTACGAGCACGTCCTGCACGGCGTGCGAGGCCAACGAAAGATTGTCCGCGATCAGCACGGCACGATCGTGCGAACCGAGGTCATCAAGCCGCCCAAGCCGGGACGCGATGTCGTGCTGAATTTTTCGATCGCGCTGCAAGCCGAGGCGACGAAGCTGTTGGAAGAGGTCGTCGGAGATGATTTGAGCCGTCCGCCACAGGCGGACGGCTCGGAGAATTCGCGGCCGCCGGGTGGTTGCATCGTGGCCATCGACGTGCAGACGGGAGCGATCCTGGCGGCGGCAACGGCTCCGACGTTTGATGTCAACGAGTTGCTGGCCGACAGCGCGGAACTCCGACAAGCGATTGAGTCCGATCCGCGACGACCACAGTTTTCACGATCCATGCAGATGACGCTGCCTCCAGGGTCTGTCTTCAAAGCGGTCTCGGCGGTTGCGGTTATGGAGAGTCATCAGCTCGCCGCAAAACATCGCATCGACCCGGATCGGGAGATTGAATGCGTCGGCTATCTCAAGGATCCGAACAAGTTTCGTTGTTATCACAGTCACGCTCACGCCGGCACCGATCTGACTCATGCGCTCGCGCGGTCGTGCAACGTGTACTTCTTCAAAGCGGCTCAAACGCTGGGACCGCAGCCGCTGGTGCATTGGGCGGACGAATTCGGATTCGGGCAACTCACCGGCATCGACGTGCCGGGTGAGCAACGAGGTCATGTCCCGCGTCCGCCTGAAGCCGCTCCGAAATCTCGCAATGGAACGCGCTCGCCGATTGAACTCGTCAGCCACGAACGACCGATCGGTGATGAGGCTGACTCCTTGAAGCCGGCCTCGCCTTGGGAGGCTGACGGAATTGCAGAAACCGCATCGACCACGAAGGCTCGCCGCGAACCGTGGTATGACGGCGACACACTGGGCCTCGCGATCGGGCAATCTCGGCTGACGGTCACGCCGTTGCAGATTGCTCGGCTGATGGCCGCGGTCGCCAATGATGGTTGGCTGGTGACACCGCAAGTCGCTCGTGAAATCAGCGCGGCCGGAGAGATCGACGCGATGTTGTCCGCGACGATCGAACCGCAACGTCACCGGCTCAGCGAACTTTCCGAGGGGACGTTGGCTCGCGTGCGCGAAGGCCTGGAGCAAGTCGTCGCTCATCCCCAAGGGACCGGCTTCAAGACCGTCCGGATGAAAGAGGTCAAGATCGCCGGCAAGACGGGAACGGCGGAGATCGGCGGAGGTCGCGCGGATCATGCCTGGTTTGCCGGTTATGTTCCGGCCGATCGTCCGCGAATTGCATTTGTCGTCGTGCTTGAACAAGCTGGATCGGGTGGCAAAGTGGCGGGACCGATCGCCAAGAAGTTTGTGCAAGCGCTGTTGGATCAGGGGCTGATTCAGGCAACAAAGTAGCAGGCACATTCCATGTGCCGTCCGCTGCCTTTTGGCTGACGGCACATGGAATGTGCCTACTACTTTTGGTCACGCTGGCTCGAAGCGTCCATCGGGATAGCGTCTCATTCCGATCTCGGCATGGACGGGGGGGACGCTGAAGACTTGCAGGCGGACGGTCTGCTCGGCGACTTGTCCGGCGATCGTGACATAGCTGCGCGCCCAGGACGAGCGGGTGTCGCGCGGCGAGGGGAACGCGCTCCAGACCAGTTCGCTCACCTTGCTGAAGTGGGCCATGAGCTGCTGCAGATCAAACTCGAAGTTGATGTGCCGCGCTTCGCCATCGTGTCGGCCACCGACAATCTCATACGAGCCGAGGTACAGCCCCACGACCCAAGCCCCTTCGACATAGTTGCAGTCGAAGCCGACACGAGCGACACCGATCAGCGGGTCGAACAGATCGGCGATGCTGTCGATGAAGTGAGTCAGCCACTCCGGACGCGCGTCTCGTTTCACGGCCGAGCGATCTTGCTCCTCCGAATCCAGTTGGGTGAGGAAGTGCTCGATAGGGAGATGGTGTTGGCTCACAATCAGGCTCCAAGTTGCGTCGTCGGTCCGGGGGAGGGTCACAGAGATATCGGGTTTCAAAGGTCGGACCTGCTTCGCAAGTGTGCCTCACGGATTTGTTCGTGCCGCGTTTCGACGCACGAGTCGCAAGATACCGGCAGGAGCGCGTCTCGCGGCAACAGACATGACGATCAATTCAGTCGAGGCCGTTGTTCGGGATTGGCAAGCTATGCGGAGCACACGGCGTAGGGTGAATACGATCAAGCCGAACACGCCGAGCGTGAGGCATCCAAGCCACATGGAGAGCGGCTCCGAAACTCGTTTAACGGCGAGCCGAAGGCGTAGCGCGGCGAAGCCGCATTGTGGCACGACGCTCCGCGTCGTGAATCGCGACGCGGTGAGCTTGTCCATAACATCCCGCCCCACCAACCACGGACTTGAATGAGGCAAAGATCGTTGTGACTCGCATCTCCTTTCCTCCGCCAGTGAGTTACGGCTCGCTCCGACTGGCTTCGCGTTATTTGCTGTCGCCGTTGGCGGGCTTCACGAACTTGCCGTTTCGCCGCATCGTCCGCGAGATCGGTGGCGTCGGCCTGGCGACCACCGATCTGGTCAACGCGCGCGGCCTGTTGGCTGGGAGTCAGCGGTCGCTGGAGTTGATCGAAACCTGCCCGGAAGACTCCCCCTTTGCCGTGCAAATTTTTGGGAGTGAGATCAGCACGATGCGAGACGCGGCTCAGTTCTTGGAAGCGCGCGGAGTCCATTCGATCGACATCAACATGGGCTGTCCGGTGAAGCGGATCGTCGCGAATGGTTCGGGAGCCAGCATGATGTGCCGCCCCGATGAGACCATCCAACTGGTCCGCGCGGTGGTGGAAGCGGTACGGATTCCGGTCTCGATCAAGATGCGGTTGGGATGGGACGCGACGCAGATCACCGCGCCGTTCTTCGCTCGGCAGTTCGAGCAAGCCGGAGTCGCGGCCGTCGCGATTCATGGCCGCACGCGAGCGCAGGGTTTCTCCGGCTGTGTCGATCGTGACGGGATTCGGCAAGTGGTCGAGGCTGTCGAGCGGATTCCCGTGATCGGCAACGGCGACGTCCGCACGGTCGCCGATGCGGAGGTCATGCTCCGCGAGACCGGCTGTCACGGAGTTTCGATCGGTCGCGGAGCACTCGCCAATCCGTGGATCTTCCGACAACTCGTCGAATGGGAAACGACCGGCTCATTCGGACGGAGCGGTACATTCGACGAACGGCTGATGCTGATGCAGGCTCAATTCCGTTATCTCGTCGCACGTCACGGCGTCGAGTCGGCGATCATCGGCTTTCGCAAGATGGCTCATTGGAGCTTGAAGGCGATGCACGTCAAAGCTCGGTTGCGGCACGAGTTTCAAATCATCCGCTCGCCCGATGAGTTGGACCGCTACTTTGAGAAGCTCAGTGCCGAAGGCCCGACGCGAGGCGACCGCACCGGAGAACTCCCGGAGATGCACATCCCCGTTCCCAGCGGCCCGGTCGAACGCTGGTGAGAAAGTGTGGCACGACGCTCCGCGTCGTGAACTTGCGACGCGGAGCGTCGCACCACAATGTGCGCGAGCGGGTTCACGCCGCCTTGCGGGCCGCGCGGCGTTGTTGCGGGACGCTCTTCCAACGGCGATGGACCCAGAAGTATTGCTCCGGCGCGCGACGGATCAGCCGTTCCAAAGCGGCCGTGTAGCGGCGAGTGATCTCCCCCACCGGATCGCGACTGTCGATCAACTCCGGGTCGATGACCTCTTCGCAGATCAGTTCAAACTTCGACCATGCCGGACCGACCGTGTGATCGTTCCGAAAATTGTCCGGTAGCCGAAGTGCTCCGCCGACGCAGATCAACGCCCGATACTCCAGCGCCGCCAGCGCGATCGACTTGAACGTCGAAGCCGGCTTGCCGAAGAAATCCACGAACACGCCGCGCGGCCCCGCGTCTTGATCGCACAGCAGTCCGATATGTCCGCGCCGAGCCAACAACGGCAGCATTTGTTCGGACGCCCCGTCCTTCGAGAACATCCGATGGCCAGTCTGCTCGCGAAAACGTCGAAACCATTCGTGCAGATACGGGTTGTCCAAATCGCGAGCGATCATCCCCATCGACACGCCGTACAAGCCGAAGACTGAGTTCGCCACTTCCCAGTTTCCGAAATGTCCGCCGACCAACATCACGGGCCGCCCGGAATTGAACGCGGCCCAGCCCGCCTGCCGACCAGGACCGTATTGCACCACGTCGAGAATGCTGTTGTCGCGTGCCTTCCGAGGAAGCTGAACGATCTCCGTCATGACTCGAAAAAGATGCACCCACATCCGGCGGATGCACTCGTCGATCGTCGCTTCGGATGCTTCCGGTCCCAACACCTGACGCAGATTGTCACGCGCGACGTCGTACCGAGTCAGCGTGCGTGGCAACACGCGATGCACGACGAACGCCAAGCCCTCGGCCAAATCCCGCGCGCGAGGCGGCGACAACATCTGAATCACGCACACCAATGCGCGAAACACGAGGTATTCCAACCGCTGTCGCCACGCCAACCAATTCATGCGGCACTCCATTGCACCAAAGTCGGCGAGTCACTTTTGCCGCTCGCCAAAGGGGCGGGAGTCTGAATTTGATCTCCAAGACCGTCAATGCGAGTCTACTCGTCCGTAGCGTTGGGGATCTGTTTGGGCTGACTTCGCAATGACAGCACCAGCACCACGCCCAGCAGCATCAAACCGGCCCCGATCCAGTACGGGTAGGCCACGCTCTTGGCGGGCTGTTCTTTGTCGAGCCTAAAAAGCCACATGCCCAGCAGCGGGCCAGCGATGCGGGCCAACGCCGACATGCTTTGACCGACGCCGAGGATTTCCCCTTGCTCATCGGCGGACGTTCGTAGCGACAGCATCGCTTGTAGCGACGGCGTGAGCGCCGAATAACCCAGCACGTTGATCGGGACGATCGCGGCCAACAGGTACAGCGACTTTTGGCCGCAGGTGATCGCAATCAGCATCAGGCCCAGAGTCATCAAGATCGTGCCGATGAGACTCATTCGGAAATCACCCAGCTTGGGAGACAGCCGCCGCACAAGCAGGCCCTGGCTCAACGACAGAACGAGGCCGACGTAAGCATAGATGTAGAAGTTGTACTTATCCGCCATGCCAAAGAACTTCGTCAGCAACGACAGCGTGACTTCAAACTGAGCGAAGGCCAGCGTCGTCAGAAAGATGGTCAGCATCAACAACGCGGTGCCGCGCTGCGAAAAGGCTCGGCCCATCGCTCCGACGTTCAGCCAGCGGCGCGGCGGTGCGACGTTGCCCGGCTTCAACGATTCGGGCAACCGAGCGACCGCCCACAAAAACGCGAACGCCGATAAGCCGCTCGCCAAATAACCGGCCATCGGACTGGGCGGGCCATCGACTTCGCTCGACACGACCAGCGATCCCAGCAGCGGCCCGAACGTGAACCCGATACCGAACGCCGCTCCGATCAAAGCCATCCCTTTGCCGCGTCCCTCGGCCGTCGTCGAGTCCGCGATGTAGGCTTGAGCGGTCGGGATCGTCGCTCCCGCGATCCCCGCTCCGATCCGTGCGATGAACAGCCACGGAATCACCGACAGTCCCAGCATTTGGCCATCTTTGCCCAATGACGTGGCCAAACCGAACAGCCCATAAAACACTGTCGAACCCGCCAGGCCAACCAACAACACCGGGCGGCGGCCAATCCGATCCGAGAGTCGTCCCCAGACCGGCGCAAAGAGAAATTGCATCAACGAGAAGGATGCCATCAATGGGCCAAGCAGCCCGTCGAGACCGAAAAATTTGCCGTATCTGGGCAGCAGCGGCAGCACGATGCCGAAGCCCAATAGGTCAATAAAGACGGTGATAAAAATGATCAGCAGCGGTGATTTCGATTTCATGGCGGCGGAGTCTGGGAGTGACGTGGAAGTGATGCAAGCGAACGGAATCTCGTTCCCAAGCTCCGCGTGGAAACGAGTCAACATCAACACTCGATTCTTGATGGGCGGGAATCCGTCTTCCTCCGTGCTCCGCAGGTGTTATTGGCTGAGTCTTTGACCGCGAAACTGAACTCGGTGCTCCGCGGAGGCGCACGCTACTTCGGGACTTGGTTCTCGACCTGCGTGACCCAAATCCGCCTGCGCGACGAATGGTTTCGCATGAGACTGAGATGCCAGAAGCTCAAACATAAGAGCCGACCGGATAACTATCGGATCGAGGACGCTCGCCGTTGCGAATCACACTCGGTAGCTTCACGACATGTCGCTCGCACCAACGCCCTCTGACATTCCTGCCTCGACCGAGAAACCGGTCGGGCTGACCTGGCCGAAATTCCGTCGCTGGGCCATACGCCGATTGATCGTGCTGACGGTGTCGATGACGTTGTACGTCCTCTCGATCGGCCCGATGTGGTGGGCCTGGTTCAGCGGGATGCACGTCTCAACCGAACGCAATTACTGGGTCATCGCGTTCTACGAACCGCTGCGGCTGTTGTGTCAGATCGAATGGATCAACACGATCGTCACGGCCTACATCGAGTGGTGGAATCTGTAGGCCAGTGGAAATGACGAAGGACGAAGAACCCAATGACGAAAGAATGACGAAGTTATTCGGATTCCCTGCGTCATTGGGTGTTTCGACATTCGTCATTTACACTCCGCGCCGTTGTCCCGTCCGTATTCCGTTTTGGAGATCACATCATGGGTTTGTTCGACAAACTTCGCGGCGAACTGGTTGACATCATCGAGTGGGTGGATGACTCCAAACACACGCTGGTGTGGCGGTTTCCGAGGTATCAAAACGAGATCAAGAACGGCGCGCAGCTCATCGTGCGTCCGGGGCAGAAGGCGGTCTTCGTGCATCGCGGCGAGATTGCCGATGTGTTCGAGGAAGGACACTACGAACTCAAGGCCGATAACCTGCCGATCCTCAGCACGCTCATGGGCTGGAAGCACGGCTTCAACAGCCCGTTCCGCTCGGAGGTGTATTTCGTCAGCACGAAGCAGATCACCGATTTGAAATGGGGCACTCCCAACCCCGTGATGCTCCGCGACCCGGAGTTCGGCCCGATTCGGCTGCGAGCGTTCGGCACCTATGTGCTCAAGGCCATTGACCCGAAGGCTCTACTGAAAGAACTGGTCGGCACGAACAGCGAGTTCAACAGCGACGAACTCTCGGAGCTGATGCGGTCGATCATCACGCAGGCGTTCACCGACATGCTGGGGACCGCCAAGATCGCCGCGCTGGACTTGGCGTCGCACTATCAAGAGATGGCGGTCGAATTACGAAAACTGGTCTGCGAGCGGATCGACGACGAATACGGGCTGGAGGTTCCGCAGCTCTTCATCGTCAACATTTCGTTGCCGGAGGCAGTGGAGAAAGCGCTCGACACGCGGACCAGCATGGGCGTGGTCGGCGACATGAACAAGTACCAGCAATATCAAATGGGCAATGCGATGATGGCCTCGGCCCAAAACCCAGGTGGCGGCGGTGCCGAAGGGATGGGACTGGGCATGGGCTTCGCGATGGCTCAGCGGTTTGCTCAGATGGGAGCGGCCCCGATGGCTCAACCGGTTTCCGCACCGCCGCCGGTTCCCAACGCGGCGACATGGCACGCGGTGGTCGGCGGACAATCGGCGGGACCGTACACGCTGGCTCAGATTCAGTCGGGAATTCAAGCCGCGCAGATTGATCGAACGACGCTCGTCTGGTGCGCGGGCATGAGCAACTGGCAAGCAGCGGGCGAAGTGCCTCAAACCGCCGCCTTGTTCGGAGCCGCTCCGCCGCCACTTCCGTAATGGAGCGAGACTTTAGGGGCTGTGCAGGATTTGGTTCCGGGACTTTCTCTGCGGTCTTCCAATCTCTTGCGGTGCTCGACAGGAACACCGCAAGAGATTGGAAGACCGCAGAGGTCCGTCGCATCATGGAAGTCTCGGAGCTAATTGCTGCACAGCCCCTTAGTCCGGCCCCACCCGGCTTTCCCCATTGGACACCTTCGTTTCCGAAAGTCGCTTCCGTTGAGTCAAGTTTTGCAGCGATTCGCGCTCCATTTCATTCGCGCGGCAGTTTTGGATGTCCGCGCGAATGAAACGGAGCGCGAATGGGACAAGATCTGAGGCGTAGCCTTGCTGGTATCTACACAACTCGGAACGGCTACGTTGAGGCTGATTCATGTCTGACACCGATGCCAACTCCCAACCTGACCAGCCGGGCCGTTCGGTGGATGACGGCAAGGGGCGTGTCTTCCCGTGCGAGCAGTGCGGCGCGGATCTTGAGTTTCACATCGGGCAGCAGACTCTGAAGTGTCCGTTCTGCGGGCACGAGAAATTGATCGAACTGGCGACGGATGCTGAGATCACCGAACAGGACTTTCACGCGATGCTGTCCAAGGTTCGCGAGTGGCAGCAGCAGTCCGACGGCGATGGACCGTCGGGGCAAAGCGAAGTTCGCTGCGAGGGGTGTGGGGCGAACGTGGTCTTCGTCGGCTCGCTGACCAGCAGCGAGTGCCCGTACTGCGGCGCGCCGATCCAGCGCGACAAGGTGCATGACTCGCCGAAACGGATTCCGGTGCATGGACTCCTGCCGTTTCAAGTCGAGAAGAATAAGGCTCGGTTGAATCTGTCCGAGTGGGTGCGATCGCGCTGGTTCGCTCCGAACGAATTTTTGAAGCGCGGTGTCGAGGGGCGTTTCAACGGCGTCTACTTGCCGTTCTGGACCTACGACTCGATGACCTTCAGCCGCTATCGAGGCGAACGCGGCGACCACTATTACGTCACGGTGACAGAGAACGGCCAATCGCGGCAAGAGCAACGCACGGCTTGGACATCGGTCAGCGGCCATCATCAGCGATTCTTCGATGACGTGTTGGCACTCGCGACCAAAAAGATGAACCGCGACTTGATGGATGGTCTGGAACCTTGGCCGTTGGAGAAGCTGAAACCGTTCACGCAGGAGATGTTGGCCGGATTCATGGCTCGGACCTACGAAGTGGAACTCGACGAAGGTTTTCAGATCGCGAGAAAGCGGATCGACGCGGGCATCGCGAACGAAGTGCGCGGTTTGATCGGTGGCGACGTGCAGCGCATCTCGGAGATCAAGACCCGCTACGACGCGCTGACGTTCAAGCATCTGCTGTTACCGGTGTGGCTGCTGGCGTATCGCTACGGCGACAAGTCGTTCCAAGTGCTGGTCAACGCGGTCACCGGCGAAGTGCAGGGCGAGCGGCCCTACAGCTTCTGGAAGATCACGTTCGCGGTATTGCTCGCGCTTGCCGTGGTCGGCGCGTTCGTCTATTTCCAGCAGCATGGTCGCTGAAGACTCTGCCGCTGAGTTTGATTGTGGAACAACGCTGCGCCGCTGGTGGGCGTTCGCGGGACTGATGCTGTTCGGAGCGACCTGGAAGCTGTGGACTCCGCAGTCGGAGTTTCCACAAGTGCCGTTGTTCGGTTGGGCCGGATCGCTGCCGCTGTTCGTGGATTGGCTGGCGTTCGGAGTTCTGCTGGGGGCACTCGCGACGATCGCGTGGCGGCCGTCCGCGAGTCGCATTTGGTTGGCGTTTGCCTGCGCGTTGAGCGTGTTGATCATGGTCGATCAGCACCGCTTGCAGCCGTGGGCGTGGCAACTCCTTTTGATGGCGGCAGTCTTCACAACGCCCCCCGCTCGCCTGCTGCGAGTTTTGACCGTCAGCATTTATTTTTGGTCGGCCGTGTCGAAGTTCGATGCGAGCTTCTTTGCCTCACACGGGCAGACATTGGTCGAGGCGTTGTTTCAGTCCGTGGGGCTCAACGCGGCGGCTTGGCCGGCGAGTGTGAAATGGTGGTTGGCATTCGCTCTGCCAATCGGCGAATTGCTTGTGGCTGTTGGGTTGTGCTGGCCGCGCACACGACGAGCGGCACTGATCGCGGCGACGGCGCTGCATGTCGGGTTGCTACTCGCCTTGGGACCAACGGGATTGGGACATCGGCCGGGTGTGTTGTTGTGGAACATCGCATTCATTGGGCATGACTGGCTGTTGTTCGGAGCGCGTACGAGCGATGTTTCGCAAGTAACCCGAAGCGTCAGCGAGGGAGTGACGCCGCCGAACACTTTCACGCCCTCGCTAACGCTTCGGGTTACGTTAATTGGCTTCGCGTGCGTGTGGCCGATCACGGAGCGGTGGGGCCTGTGCGATCGCTGGTTGGCTTGGAGCGTGTATTCGACACAGAACGAGCGAGTCGGCGTGACGCTGACCGACGAGGGAGCGCGGCGCTTGCCGGAGTCGGCTCGACGCTTCGCAGTGGATGGTGAGCTGTGGTTGGATCGCTGGTCGCTCGCGGCGCTGGAGGTGCCGATCTATCCGCAGTTGCGGTTTCAGCTCGGTGTTGTCGAGTGGTTGCGGCAACGCTGTGGCGAGGAACATCTCGTCGAGGTGAGCGTGCAACACTCGGAGCGCGACGGTGGCCTCATCGAACGTCTGACGGTCGCGGAGTGCGATGAACGGCGAAGATCGTTTGGAATCAACACGCAACCGCGAAGTCGGTGAAAACGACGCCGTGACCGTTCCGTGTGAGGAGCCGATCGTTTCACGGCGACGGCGTGTTCCGGTTTTCAAAACCAACGATCACCGTGTGCGGCGTAGCCAAATACAACTTCGCGAAAAGTCCTCAAAACACCGCCAGGAACTACTCAAGAAAAGCGATCACGGCTACGTTAGTCCGAGGCGCAGGCTCGGTGGTGTCCTCGCCATCAAACGAGTTTCGGAGCAGCCGAGCCTCCCGATGACTAGAAGAGTCGCGTCTGCGACGAATGAATGGTTCCCATGTCAAAGCGTGTTGTCTTAGCGATGAGCGGTGGAGTGGATAGTTCGGCCGCGGCGGTGTTGTTGCAGCAGCAGGGTTACGAGGTGATCGGATTGTTTATGCGCTCGGGCGCGACGGATGACAGTCACGAAACTGTTTGCCGGACGTCGCTCACCGCCGATTTGCCGATCCTCAATCCGAAGTCTCACAAGCAAGGTTGTTGCAGCGCGTCGGACGCGGCGGATGCGCGACGGGTCGCGGACTCGCTGGATATTCCGTTTCACGCGCTGAACTTTCAGGACGCGTTCGGACGCATCAAGGATTATTTCGCCGACGAGTATCTCGCCGGACGGACTCCGAATCCGTGTGTGATGTGCAACAACTGGCTGAAGTTCGGCAAGCTGTGGGACTTCGCTCAGTCGGTCGGGGCCGACCACATCGCGTCGGGGCATTACGCGCGGATTGCGAGCGACGGGAATTCTGCCTCCGTCCTGACTCGTGGCCGCGATCGCTCGAAGGATCAATCGTATGTCTTGTTTGGGATCAACAAGTCGATTCTCGATCGCGTGATTTTTCCGGTCGGAGATTTTGAGAAGACGGAGATTCGCGACATGGCTCGGCAGACCGGGCTGCGAGTCGCCGACAAGCCGGACTCGCAGGAGATTTGTTTCATTCCCGACAACGACTACGTCGGCTTTTTGGATCGTTATCGCGGCCCGCAAGAGACGGCTGGCGAGATCGTTGACACAGTGGGCAACGTGCTCGGCCAACATGACGGCTTTCAACAATTCACGGTTGGTCAGCGCAAGGGACTGGGTCTCGCGTTCGGGACGCCGCGATACGTTGTCTCAGTGGAGCCGACCACTCGGCGAGTTGTCATTGGGACTCGCGACGATCTGATGGAGCCGACGTTGGAAGCCGACCGCCTGAACTGGCTGGTCGATGATGTTCCGACGCGATTTGCCTGTCATGCCCAGATTCGCTCGCAACATCAAGCGGCGGCGGCCGAGGTCGAGTTGCTCGACGAAGATTGCGTGCGAGTTCAATTCACCGAGCCACAATTCGGAGTCGCGCCCGGTCAAGCGGTCGTGTTCTATGACGGCGACCGAGTGTTGGGCGGCGGTTGGATTCGGTGAGTCGTTTCGCTGAGTCGTTTAACGGCAAGCGATGGGTGCATGTCAGCTTTTGATTTTTTCCTTCGAGAGTTTGCGGGGTTTGGGTTTTCTAGTGAAGGGGGAGCCGCGTCGGGTTTGTAGATGAGTGACGAGGCGGTTGTCGTCGCTCAGGGCGGCG
>JBJXEX010000339.1:0-80409 GCA_046156195.1 Planctomycetaceae bacterium
CGTCAGCCCCCCGGTATTCAGCGGTCATCGTGACCACCGGGGGGCTGACGCCGCCCCGCTCGCTAATTCTTTCACAACCTCTCCGCGTCGCAACTCACGACGCGGAGCGTCGTGCCACAAATTCATGCGGTCCAATTCGCCTCAAGCTCTTTGCCGAGGAGTTCGAGGTTTTCCCAAGTAAAGAGGCCGGTATCGTGGCCGTCGTTCCAAGCGATCTTGATCGCGTAGTTGCCGGTGAATTGGATGCCGGTGGGGGCGATCGCAATCGGGATGTCTTCGACATCGACGACGCGGATGCCGGTCACTTCATTGACGCAGCTTGCACAAGGACAACGGCCGCGCACGAAACGGAATGGCAGCCGCTTTGTGCCGTGCGACCATTCGAGTTCGAGGACGCCCTCTTGCTGGCGGGCTTTGATGCTGATCGGTGGAGCGGTCATGAATGAGGTCTCGATGATTCTGGGGCGATAGGCCAATGGTTCTCGCGTTGTGAACCGAACGCGCTAGCGTCGGGCGGCACTCGCGTTGTGAACCGAACGCGCTAGCGTCGGGCGGCACTCGCGTTGTGAACCGAACGCGCTAGCGTCGGGCGGTTCGCCGTCAAACGTCACCCACCGAGGCCCGTGGCTAGCGCCATCGGCTCACAAAACGTGGCGGGAGTTTCGTCACATCGCGCCGAGATACAAGGGGCGGCCTAGAAAGGCTGACCGACATGCAGCCAAACTTCCGAGTGCATTGTGTAAAGCCGAAACCGATCGCCGTCGCGGATCACTATGCCACTCGACCGATTCCGCTCGCGCGGCAGCAACGGATTGCCGTCGTACTTTTTCCACGAACGCAGGTCATCGGAGACGGCGACGCAGGTGCTCCACAACGAGGGAGTCTCTCCCTTCGCCGAGCCGTGGTAGTAGGCGTAATACCGTCCTTTGTGCTTCACGATCTGATTCATCGCAATCAGGTCGCGGTCGTGCAGACCTTGTCCCGGACGGAGCACCGGTTCGTCGCTGACGTGGGTCCAGACCTTGAGATCGCGCGAAGTCGCCAGCCAGACGCCGGCATCGTGTCGCTCGTAGAACAAATGCCAAACCCCCTCTTCCAACCAGACGGTCGGAGTGCCATACGGTCCCGGCTCAATCGGCTGACCGTTGGTTTTGCGAACATCGAGTTGCCCGGTTCGCTGCCACTTCACACCGTCGCGGCTGGTCAGCAATTGAGCTTGATCGTCACGCCCCTCGGCGAACATTTGCCATTCGTAGAGCGGGCGGCTCGCCTGCTTCGATTCGGGAACCAGGCGAGCCGCCTGCTCGACGGGAGGCACGACCGTCACGTCCTCCACCCAATGCTGATCGACGAGCGGGTTGTCTTTGTGCCGACTCCAGACGATGCCATCGGCCGAGGTCGCGTAGCCCAGCCGCTTGATCCCCTCGCGAGTCCCGTCGTAGCCGGTGTACCACATTCGATACTTGGGCTTCGCGCTGGACTCATTCGCCGTCGGATCGAGGTGAATCCAACCTCGTTCGCGAATCTTGACCTCCCAAGATCCCGGTCCCGCCGCCGTGAAGACCGGCTTGTCGCCGTGCTGTTGAAAGCGGACGAGTTCGGGAGGGAAGTCGTCCGCGCGGATGATGACCGGGATCAGCAACGCGAAGGACATGACAACGCTGGCGAGTCGTATGATTCTCACAATTTCTCTCTCTCTGCCCTAAATGAGATGTTTAACCGCTACGCCATCGGCGTGCGCGAGTCGCTCGGCCCGCGCACGCCGATGGCGTTTCAGGTAGTCCGTTGTGGACAAGACCGAACAGGTGTTAGGCGCGCGAGTCGCTTGGCCCGCGCACGCCGATGGCGTAGCGGTTAAACATTTCATCTGACTCCGGTGCGGTATCACTCACATCCAGGGTTTCAGAAACTCGAACGATTCGCGCAGCACTTCGGGAGCCATGTGGCTATGCCGGCTGAGTTCCACATTCACGCAGCCGGTGTAACCCATCTCGCGGAGCGCGGCCATGATCGGTGGGAAGTCGATCTCTCCCTCGCCGAAGCGCAGATGATCGTGAACGCCGCGCCGCATGTCCTCGATGTGGATATTGCACAGCCGCGATGCCCACTGCCGCAGGTGGTCGGCGATCAAGCCGTCTTCAACGCACTGCACATGACCGATGTCGATCGTCAGTCCGAATCGGGGTGAACCGACTTGCTCGGCGAGTTGACCGTATTGCTCCAGTGTCTCGATCCACATGCCGGGTTCCGGTTCAAAGGCGAGCTGCACTCCTCGCTGCTCGGCGTCGTCGGTCACTTGGCGGCAACCGTCGAGCAGCCATTGCGAGACCTCGTCGTTGAACTGCGACGCCATCGGCGCGTGTGCATTGTGGCGCGACGCTCCGCGTCGCGATTCACGACGCGGAGCGTCGTGCCACATTGGTTGCGTCTGACAGTCCAACGAACACACGCCCGACCAAAACGAGACCGCGTCGGAATTCAACTCTTTCGCGATGTCGAGGCAGCGGCGCAAGAAATCAACGCGGCGCGTGCGGCCCTCGGCCGTTGGTGAGATCAACGTCGGCTCGTGCTTCTGACGCGGGTCGAGCAAGAACCGAGCACCGGTCTCGATCACCGATCGGAGCCGCAACCGTTCGAGCGTGCGGCGCATCTCATCGAGTTCGCTCGTGAAGTTCGACGCGAACGGGTTGAGACAATGCTGATCGACGGTGATCGCGACCGAGCGATAGCCGACCTCGGCCAGCAGTTCAAGACCGTCTTGCCAACGATGAAACGCTAAGCCATTCGTGTTGTAGCCGAGCAGCATGACAAGGCCGGGGGGAAATGGAGTATTCGTCTCACGAGCTTCTGGAAAATGTTTAACCGCTACGCCAACGGCGTGCGCGCCGCGGTGGAATCGTAGTCACCAACGACCAAACGCGCACGCCGTTGGCGTAGCGGTTAAACGTTTCGCCTTCCGCCGATCCGCCGGTTAGTCGGCCAGCGGCTTCACGCGGATGTTGCGGAAGTAACAGACGCTGTTGGGATCGTGAGCTTGAATCGCGAACGAGCCGGAGCTGACCTTGCGGCCGGGAAAAGCCTTGTCTTTGAAGTCTTCGGGCTGCTCCCAATCGACCGTCGTCTTGCCGTTGATCTTGATGGTGATGTGCCGGCCGACCACCTTGATGTAGGTCTCATACCATTCGTCGTCTTTGACCTCGACCTGCTCGACGTTCTTCACGCCGTAGAGGCTGCCCGTCTTGATCTTGTCGGTGTGCGTGACGTTGACCTGAGCCTCATAACCCAGAGCGGGCCAGCCGTCCTCTTGAAACTTCGTGTGGAAGTACAAGCCGGAATTGCTTCCCTTGGTGGTCTTGCACTCGACCTTGTACTCGAAGTTTTTGAATTCCTTTTCGGTGAAGAGATGTGCTCGCTTGCCGCTGACTTTGATCGCGCCGTCCACGACCTCGAACTTGCCGTCTTCGTTCTTCTTCCAGCCCGACAGATCCTTGCCGTTGAAGAGACTGACCCAACCCTCGCCATCCTTTTTGTCGTCCGCTTGCGAGCCGATCATCGCGACACAGGACACGATCGCCGCCACTGCCACCATCCACCATTGCCGTTTCATGGCTGCACTCTCCTCAAGAAGTTTGGAAAAGCCCCGCACTGTCGGCTACCGATCGCGCCGGGAACTCAATTGACGCGGCCAATCTAAGGTGCCTCGCGCGGGATGAAAAGGACGCCGCCTGTTGGTGAGCAGTACTCGCGACGAGTGCATCGGCGACGTCTCTCCAATCAGCGACGGCGTGAGGTCGATCTCGCGAGTCATCGAACCGAACCTCTCTTCGCGTCGGCCATGTTGCCAGACTCCTTGTTCGCCGGGCCGCAGCAGACGACGAAAGCCGAGTGCCAGTCGTCCCATCGTGTAGCGTGCGTTGATGTCTTGCAGCGGCCGCGCGATGGCGTGTCCCGCCGAGTCTTCATAGATCGCCGCGTCGATCCCCAGAGGGCCGAAGTAGCCGAGCTGTTGCAGTCGCAACGCGGCTTCTTGAGTGACATCGACCGCGCGTTGCCATTCGATCGGAATGCTCGCGTCCAATGAGAACTCGCTGCCGCGATAGCCACCTTGCGGATCGGTCAGCAACGGCGTGACCCCTTGAAGCTCGGGCTGGCCGTGACCGAGGATCGGCAACGTCCATTGAATCCCGACCTCCGCGCGGCACCGTAGCCACGGCTCGAAGAAGACTGCTCCGTCCGATTGAAGTCGTCGTTGCAGCCAGCGCTCGTTCGCGATCGTCAGCGTCGAGCCTCGGCCGAGCACTCGCTCGCGAGCGGCCATGCCGAAGTTCGCTTTGATGACCCAGGAGTGCTCAGACTCGGACTGACCGAATTGACAGGCGGATGCGCGAACGACGTCGGCCACTTCTTCGAGCCGTGTGATCCGCGCGGCTCCCGGCAACGCGACGTTCAGTTGCTGCTCCAGTTGAAACGACCATTCGCGTGAGTTCCCCAATCGCACGGCTTCGTCAGTCGGTCGTGATGCTCGAGATCCAAATGCTCGCGTCCCCGACGACCAACCCCAGGGGATCAACTCGAAGTCATCCGCCGGAGGTTTGCTCACGCTGCGCACTCGCGGCAGTCCTTGCTCGGCGAGCGATTCCCAGAAGGAATCCGGGATCGGTTCCGGTGTCCAAATCAGATCCCCCTCTTCGGCGAGCGAGATCCAAGCCGGAGCACGCTCAGCCGACATTCGCCGCAACGACGCGGGAGGAGTCCAGCCGCGCGCGGCAGACAATTCGGACTCGAAATGAAAGTTGCCCAGGAAGAGACGGCGCATCGACACGTTCCGAATTCCTCGTGGTGGCCACGCTCGCGCTCAGGGGTCAGGCACTTCGGAATTTCGGAATTGGCCGGGGCCAATTCCGAAATTCCGAAATGCCTGACCCCGGTCTGTCAGTTGTCTTCTGCGAGACACCGATATACTCCGCCCCCCTTATTCTGGAAATGGACGGGACGACGAGCCGTGCGGACATGTCGCTTGGTCACGCTGGGTTGCAAGGTCAACCAATACGAGACGCAACAAATCAAAGAGGCATTGCTGCGCGCCGACTTTCGCGAAGCAACCGAGTTCGAGTCGGCAGACTTGTGCGTCGTCAACACTTGCACGGTGACAGAGAACGCCGACTCGCGCGGCCGACAGGTTGTCCGACAACTGGCGAAAGAGAATCCCGGCTGTCAGACGATCGTCACCGGTTGCTACGCGACTCACGATCCTGATTCGGTCGCGCGGTTGCCGAACGTCATTGAGGTCGTCCCCGACAAACGCGAACTCCCCGATGTGCTGCTGCGATTGGGAGTCGTCGAGTTTCCCTCCGGCATCAGCCGCTTCGATGGCCACAAGCGGGCGTTCGTGAAGATTCAAGATGGCTGCATCCTGCGCTGTTCCTACTGCATCATTCCGCATGTGAGACCCCGATTGGAGAGCCGCTCGCCAGAAGAGATCGAAGCCGAGGTCCGACGGCTGATCGACTTCGGCTACGAAGAGATCGTGCTGACGGGAATTCATGTCGGTCATTACGGAGTCGATACAACTCGCGGCCGATCGGGGCGAGCACCGTTTCGGTTGTGGCATTTGCTGGAGCGGCTCGATCGCATTTCCGGCCGTTGGCGATTGCGTCTGTCGAGCATCGAAGCGGCGGAAGTCAGTGACGATTTCATCTCGGCCGCCGCTGCTTGCGAGCATCTCTGCCCGCACTTTCATCCGGCGTTGCAGAGCGGTTCGGATACCGTCCTTGCTCGGATGCGGCGGCGATATCGGGTCGCTCAGTTCCTCGAATCGGTCGCCAAGCTGCACGAACGATTGCCGAACCCGGCCCTCTCGACCGACATCATCGTCGGCTTTCCGGGTGAGACTGACGAGGAGTTTGAGCAGACGCTCGACACTTGCCGACAAGCTCGATTCATGAAGATTCATGTCTTCCCATTTAGTCGGCGTCGCGGCACTCGCGCGGCTCTGATGCCGAACTCCGTCGCCGCGCCGGTCAAGAAGGCGCGTTGCCAGGAACTCACGCGGCAGGAGGCGGAGCTGACTCGGCAGTACTCCGCGACGCTGGTCGGCCGCGAAGTCGAAGTGCTCGTCGAGGGGCTGTCCAAGACTCGGCCGGGATTCGCGCAGGGGACGGATCGTCGTTATGTGACGGTCGAACTGCCGGGTGACGAGCGAGATTTCGGACACTTGGTCACGGGCCTCGCTCTGCGCACCGAGTCAAACGATTTGCTCGCAACCCGACTTTCTGCCCCTCACCGGGCGAGCGTCTTCGCCGGTGAGTGCCTAGAATCCCGCCCCCCCAATGGCTCTGCCTTTAGAAAGTAGCAGGCACATTCCATGTGCCGTCAGCCTGACAATTGCAAACGGCACATGGAATGTGCCTGCTACTCCGTCGGCAAAGTCAGTCCCATTGGGTCGGATGCCCGCGAGCCGATTGGTTCCTGATGAAACTCGAATGTCGAGGTGCGATTCATGCCTCTGCCCGATCAGCCCACTTACCTCACCCTTCAAGAACACGGCGACGTGCTCGTTGCCAGCTTCACCATGCGAATGCTCAACGATGAAGAGAACATCGAGCAGTTGGGCCAAGAGTTGTTCTCGCTCGTCGAGCAATACAACTGGCTGAAGCTCGTGCTCGACCTGTCGAACGTCGAATACGTCACCAGTTCCGTCTTGGGCAAGTTGATCACGCTGCACCGCAAGCTGCACCGTAGCCAAGGCAAGTTGATCCTGTTTGGTCTGACGCCGGGAGTCGATTCGATCCTCCGCACCGCCAAGTTGCTGAGTTACTTCTGCGTGGCTGAGAGTCGCGATGCGGCGATCGCTCAGATGGCCTCTTGAACGGAGACGAGGGCGAGACAATCGTGGCTCCGCTGATTGTGATTGAAGGCATCGACGGATCCGGCAAGGGAACGCAGGCCCGGCAACTGTCCGACCGCTTAACGGCCGCCGGGCATCGCGTCCAACTGCTCAGCTTCCCACGTTATCGCGAGACTCTCTTCGGCCACGCGATTGGCGATTTCCTCAACGGCCGTTTCGGACAACTCCACGAAGTGCATCCATTTCTCGCGTCCGTGCTGTACGCGGCCGATCGGTTTGAATCGAAGAGCGTGCTCACCGATGCGCTCCAGCAGTCGGACTTCGTCATCTGCGATCGTTATGTGCCGTCGAACCTCGCTCATCAAGGAGCCAAGCTGGACGGTCTCGCTCGCGACGAATTGCTGCGGACGATCGAGCGGATCGAATTCGACGTCTTCGCGCTGCCGCGTCCCGACCTGGTTGTGATGCTGGATGTGCCGGTCGAGTTTGCTCAGCTCAACATCGCCGCCAAGCCAGCCCGCAGCTACACCGACAAGGCGGCCGACCTGCAAGAAGCCGACGCCGACTATCTTCAAAAAGTCCGTGACGTGTATCTGCAACTCGCCGCTCGCGAGCCGAACTGGATTCGCATCGAATCTGTCCGCGCCGCCGAGCAACGCACCGTCTCGGACATCGCCGAAGACATCTTCGCTCGGGTGATGGCGGCGTGTGTGCCGTCCGTCGCGTAGGCGGCCCGCCTGCGACCGTAGCCGCGTTCGCCAGAACGCGGGCATCCCTTGGCCCCGGCTGCGCCTGCAATCCAATTGATTCTCGTAACAGCGACTCGCCGTCATTCATCCGCGGCTCGCCTGCGTCCGCGTCGGCAGATGCAACGACTCAGGCGGGCCGCCTGAGCTACGGGCTTGCGACTTCACCACGCCCTATTCGGTGAGGCGCGCGAGTTGATATACCTCACGCGGGTTTTGACGAAACATTCTGGCGAGCGGGGCGGCATCATGTGTCGAAAAGCGGTGATCGTGGCGGTGATGGCTCTGCTTCTGCTCCCCGATTCCGCGTGGGCGGTCAAGAAGAAGAAAGACCCCAAAGTCGTGACGGCGGTCTCGCGAGCACTCGACTACCTCGCGCGTGAGCAGCGGCGGCAAGGTTACTGGGAAGCGAATCAGGGGCAGTACCGAGTGGCAATGACCGCGCTGGCGGGGAATGCGATGCTGGCCGAAGGCTCGACCACCACGCGCGGCAAGTACTCGAAGAACATCCGGCTGGCGGTCGATTTTCTGCTCGACATGGCTCAGCCGTCCGGGCTGATCGGTTTCAAGGACGACTATCATTACACCTACGGGCATGGCTTCTCGATGCTGTTCCTCTCGCAAGTTTACGGCGAGGAAGAGGACTCCGAACGCCGTGCGGACTTGAAGCGTGTGCTCGTCAAGGCGGTCGAGTTTTCCGCTCAGGCGCAGACCGATCGGGGTGGCTGGGGCTATGTCTCGGCCAAGGATCAGCCGAACTTTGATGAAGGCTCGACCTGCATCACGCAGGTGCAAGGTCTGCGAGCCTGCCGCAACGCGGGCATCCCCGTGCCGAAGGAAGTCATCGAGAAAGCCAAGAAGTACATCCAAGACTGCACGACTCCCGAAGGGGGCGTGCAATACAGCATTCGTGGCGGAGGCGCTCGCCCGCCGATCACCGCCGCCGCCTGTGCCGCGATGTTCAACGCGGGCGAATACGGCGAGTCTGACCACGTCAAAAAGATGCTGGAGTACTGCCGCCAAAACGTCTGGCCGGGCAAGGCGGGGAGCAATCAGCTCTTCGGACATTGGCATTACTCACACTACTACTATGCTCAAGTCGTGTACCGGCTGGGGGACGAGGATTGGAATAAGTACTTCGCCGAAACCAGCAAAGAGATCCTCAGCAAGCAGTCGGCCAACGGCGCTTGGAAAGACGGTCACGTCGGCGAGGTCTACAACACGGCGATGAACGCCACGATCTTGCAGATCGACAACGGCTACTTGCCGATCTACCAACGCTGATCCGCCTCGGCGGACCCCGCTCGCCTGGAGCGATTGTGGCGCGACGCTCCGCGTCGCGATTCACGACGCTCCGCGTCGCGCCACATTTCGGCTTCGCCGCCGATGGCTGTGTCGTGGCCATCCCCCACGTCGATTGTGTCATTGCCATCATCGCCATTCACGATCAGCGCGACCGTTTGAGTCTTCGGCAACGCGCCAATGGTGATCGAGTCATTCCCGCCGTTGCCGTTGAGGACGACGTTCGAGAGGCTGATCGCATTGAAGACCAGCGACGCGGCCCCTTGCGTGACGGTGAGTTGCCGGGCCGCATTCTGCGAGACGGTCGGTGAGTCCGCCGCCCCTGTCCCGTTGACGACGGCGGGGTCAGAGCCACTCGTTCCCAACAGCGTGTCTTTCCCGTCGCTCGCCCCGCCCCACACGAGTTGATCGTCGCCGCTCCTGCCATCCAGGACATCGTTGCCGCCTTGGCCATCCAGCGTGTCATTACCGTCATTGCCAAAGAGCGTGCCGTTGCCAGAGCCGACGCACTCACGCTCGGCAGAGATGTGAGCACCCCGTTTTGATCGCTGACCTCGACGTTCTCGCTGACGTTGGCTCGCACGGTCACGCTTTCCGACCCGCCCGCCACGATGTCGAACTGACTCCCGATCAACAGCACGGAGACGGTCGGCAGAACTAGCACATCGAGGCATTCGGCCGCGTAGGCATGCTCAGCGTAGCCGCTCTCGCCAGTGAGCGGGCGAACGCCGCGCGACTCACCAATGCCACCCCGCTCGCCGGAGGACTTGGGTGGTCCGCCCGTCACCTGAAGCTCCTGTGTCGAACCTGACTTTGTGCTGACCTACCAATACGCTGGTTGCGACTTTCGTTTGACCGACGTGCATGGCGAAGTGGTGCATGGCATACTGGCCTGTAGAGTGCGCACGGCATCTTTTCGTGGACTGAAATGATCCGACGGATCGCGGATGAAATCTCTGGGGAGCCATTCGATGCAACTGCTGAAGACACGCGTTCGCCAACGAGCGGTTTCACGAGGACCGGTCGTGATGCCCGCCGAGCGATTGATGCCGGTCACGCTGATGAACGGCGAACGGTTGTCGCAATCCGACTTCCACGAGCGGTACGAGGCGTATCGCGATGACCTGAAGTTTGAACTCGTCAAAGGAGTGGTCTACATGGCGTCACCAATGCGGCGGGAACATGGCGCGTATCACGGCGAGCTTTCGTACGCACTGAAGCATTATGAAGCGGCGACTCACGGCACCGACATGCTCGACAACTCGACCGCCATCTTGGACAAAGACAGCGAACCGCAGCCCGATCTCTCACTGCGGATCCTGCCCGAATGTGGCGGTCATTCGACCGTAAATGACAACGGCTATGTCACCGGGCCGCCGGAACTGGTGGCGGAGATTGCTCACAGCTCGCGCGATCTGGACCTGTACGAGAAGCGCGAGGACTACCAGCGAACGGGCGTGCTGGAATACTTGGTCTTGTGTGTGGAGGAGCGGGAACTGCATTGGTTCCACTTTCCGTCCGGGGAGATGATTCGACCGGTTCGCGAGGGGATTTCCCGCTCGCGTGAGTTTCCGGGTCTATGGATCGACGGTGCGGCGCTGCTCGATCAAGACACGAACCGCCTTCGCGCGGCCGTGGACCGAGGAGCGGCTCGGCGCGAACACGCGGCCTTTGTTCGCCGGTTGGAAGCGGCTCGACGCAAGAGCCAAGCAGTCGTCACGTCTCATCGGCGTAGTTGATCAAACTCATCACGTCGTACTTGGCGAGCTTCTGCCTGCCTTGCAGGAAGCCGAGTTCCACGACGAACGCGCAGCCGGCAATGGTGGCTTGCAGGTGTTCGACGAGGTTGATGCAGGCCAGCATCGTGCCGCCGGTGGCGAGCAGGTCATCGACGATCAGCACGCGGTCGTGAGAGCCAAGTGCGTCGATGTGCATGTGCAGTTCGTCGGTGCCGTATTCCAAGTCGTAGGAGAACGCCTTGGTTTGAAACGGCAGCTTGCCCGGCTTGCGGACGGGGATGAACGCCGCATTGAGTTCCAGCGCCAGCGGAGCGGCGAAGATAAAACCGCGGGCCTCGGCGGCGACAATCGCGGTGACGCCGAGGTCGCGGAAGTGGGTGGCGAAGCGGTCGATCACGGTTTGAAACGCGGGGGGATGAGCCAGCAACGGAGTGATGTCGCGGAACATGATGCCCGGCTTGGGGAAGTCGGGGATGCTGCGGATGTGCTGCTTCAGGTCGAGGTCGGTCATTGCGGTTCCGCTTTCGGTGGAGTGTCTGTTTCGGGAATTGAAGATTCGTCGGTCGTCGTCTGGATGCTGTCCGAGTTGGCGTGCAGATTTGTCCGGGCCTTCTGAACATGGCCGGCGGCGTCTGGGTCGTCGGCGTAGAGTTCAATGATCGACCGCCAGATCGCGATGGCCTTCGCCGTTTTGTTGTCCGCCGCGAGTTGTTCCGCTCGCTCCAATGCGGATCGCAACCAGCCGTCGGCCGCTCGTTTGGCGCGGTTGTCGCGGAGTTCATCCAGCAAAGCCTGAGCGGACAAGTGAATGCCTTTCGGATCCGGCTGCCCTTGAACGAGCGGCAACAGGGCTTCGAGCTTGCGCTTCGCCAGCGCATGATCTCCGCGGATCAGGGCCTGCCTGGCGAGTTCCAGTTGGCGTTCCGGTTCGGACGTGGAACCGGATTCCCTCTTACGAGTGCGGAGTTGCAATTGAGTTTCGTACAAAGCAATTCGCCGCAGTTCGGGATCGACCTTGTCTTGCCAGATTTCGAGGTTCAATTCCTTGAGCTTGAGGAAGTCGTCTTTCGCGTTCATCCATTCGGTGCTGGGCTTATTGGCCATGATGGCGATCGCGCGATGGAAGCGTTCGTCGGGAGTCGGCTCGCGATTCAGAAAGAACCAGACGCAGATGGAAATCAGCAGCACGAGCGCGGCGACCTGAACCCAGAACTTATCCAACGTTCGAGCGAGGGCACCGCCGACCTGTTGTTCGGTGATCGCCTTGCGCATCAGATTGCGCATGATCGTGCCGGGTCCGTGACTTTGTCCGCCGAGCTGACGTGTCGCTTCGGATTCGGGGCTGGGACGTTGCGGAGCGGGGGACGTGAGAGTGGCTCCCAGCGCGGGTGATTGCGGCAAGGCGTGAGCCGCTGGTGTCGCGATCGTGGCTCCCAACGGAACCTGCTGGCCGAACGGATCGGGGATCAACACGGTCGGCGCGAGCGGCACTTCATCGCCAACTCGCGCGAGCTTTCCGGCTTCGGTCACATCGCCGACCTTGGGGATCGACGAGCCAGCTCCTGCTCCCGCGGCTCCGATTGCGGCGGCTCCGGCCGGGGCCGCGGCCGCGGCGTTCTGTGCGGCTTGCCACGCGAATCGCTTCTGGATTTCCACCAGCCGCAGCGACAACACATAAGAATCGGGATAGCGCTTGTCGGGTTCCTTTTCGAGCAGCTTGCAGACGATCTCTTCCAATTGCCGAGGCATATCCGTGGCGATCAAGCCGGGGCGATCGAACACTCCGAACTGATGCTTGTGGATCACATCCAGCGACGACTTGCCGCTGAAGGGAGGGCGGCCGGTCAGCATCACATATAGGACGGCACCCAACGAATACAGGTCGCTCTTCTTGGTGGCTCGCTGACCTTTGGCTTGTTCGGGAGACATGTACTCGGCGGTGCCGACGATGCCGCCGGTGATGGTCAGCTTCTGCGAGGCGAAGACTTGTGCGACTCCGAAGTCAGCCAGCTTCACGGTCCCGTCGTTCGAGAGCATCAAGTTCGACGGCTTGAGGTCACGATGGATGATTCCCGCGTTGTGAGCCGCCTTGAGTGCTCGGCAGATTTGCAGGCCGTAGTCGATAACCTCTTGCCAAGGAATGCGTTTGTCGCGCTTCAGACGGGAGGTCAGCGTCTCGCCATCGACGAACTCCATCGCGTAGTAATAGGTGTCCCCCTCGTTGCCGCTCTCGAAGAACTCGACGATGTGCGGACTCTTGAGTTTCTCCATCGACGCGATTTCGCGTTTGAAGCGTTCGACGAAACCTTCCTCGCGAGCCAGCGACGGCGGCAGCACTTTGATGGCCGCGAGCTGCCCGGTCTCGCGATGCTTGCCGAGATAAACGGTCCCCATGCCGCCGGCACCCAGCTTGCGTTCGATCTCCCAGTGGGCGACTTGCGTGATGTCCATGAGATGATCCGAGAAGTGCCGCGAACCGCTTGAGTCTTTCGGATCGGAGCGTATTCTCCGCGTCCCGCCGGAGCAACGAGTGCTCGTCGCGTTCATACGTCGTTTAACCGCCACGCCATCGGCGTGCGCGCGAACGGCGGTCGTTATTCCTCGATCCGCCCACGCCGTTGGCGTAGGGGTTAAACAAGAAATTCAACACGCTCTGGCGAGCGTGGCTACGGAACACGCTCATGTTGATTGCCGGCCGAATTGTCAGTCCCGAACGGATCGTCTCCAGCCAAGTGCGGATCGAGGGAGATCGCATCGTCGAGGTCGGCCCGCATCTGGGTGTTGCCGACCGCATCTTCTCCGACGATTCCCTGATCTTCGCCGGGTTCGGCGACATCCACATTCACGCGCGCGACGATGTCAGTGGCCATGAATGCCACAAAGAAGATTTCTCGACCGCCTCGCGAGCGGCCGTGCATGGCGGCGTCGTGCATGTCGCCGACATGCCGAACAATCACATCCCGCCGATCGACGAGGAATCCTATGCCGCCAAGCAAGAGGTCGTGCGGCGGCGCAATGTGCCGATACATATCACGCTCTATGCCGGCATCGGGCCGGGGACACAGCCGCTGACGACATCCGTGCCCTATAAGGTTTATATGGGTCCAAGCGTCGGCGAATTGTTCTTTCGCAAGCTCAGCGATCTCGATGCAACGCTGGCGACGTATCGCGGCCAGGCAGTCAGCTTTCACTGCGAAGACCCGGAGTTGATGGACCTGCATCAATCCGCGCCGACTCACGAGCAACGCCGACCGCCGGAGTGCGAAGTCTCGGCCACATCGTTCGCGCTGCAGATGATCGAGAAGTACGACCTCACCGGAAAGTTGTGTCATTACTCGGTCGGAGCGGGCATCCCTCTCATCCGCGCCGCAAAGTCACGCGGTCTGCGAGTCACCGCCGAAGTCACACCGCATCATCTCTACTACGACGAGTCCGATATCACGGACGCCAATCGTGGCCTGATGCAAATGAACCCGCCGCTGCGAGCCGTTGACGATCGACTGGCGATGCTCGCCGCGCTGCGCGAAGGGACGCTCGATTACCTCGCCACCGATCACGCACCGCATACGCTGGAAGAGAAGGCGAAGGGGGTCTCCGGCCAGCCGCACTTGGACACCTACGGCGCGTTCGTGACGTGGCTGATCGTGAAGCAAGGATTCTCGCCGGAGCAAGTCGCCACGTTCTGCTCGGCCAAGCCGGGCGAATTCGTGAATCCGTACTGCGCCCCGCTCCGCTTCGGCCGCATCGAACCGGGTTACACCGCCTCGCTGACGGTGCTCAATCTCGCGCGGCCACACACCGTTCGCCGCGAAGAGTTATTCACCAAATGCGGCTGGTCTCCGTTCGAGGGAGTGACGTTTCCCGGTTCTGTCGAGGCGACTTTGCTGCGCGGCGCGTTTGTAAATGCCTGAGCCGCAGCTTCGGAGCAGGCGAAAAATGGAGGGCGGAAAATCAAAACAAGAGGGGCAATTCACTGCGGCTATTTTTCGCCCTTCATTTTCCGACAGCCCGCTTCTGCTCGAAGTTCAGATTTTCAGGATTTCCGCGACACCTCGCGGCGTCTCGCGACAATTCGTCTTTGACGATTCGACCTCAACCACGAGAGCGTCACTTGCTGGACGAGCCTGACCAACTTGCCGTGATCCGCGGTCTGCGGAATGGCAGCCGAGATGCTTGGACCGCGCTGTATGACGGATACAGCGCGGATGTCTGGCGGTATGTCGGCCGATTGATCGGCGGACAATCGGCCGAGGTCGCGGACATCGTGCAAGAAACATTCTTGGCGGCGGCTCGTTCAGCGAGGCAGTTCGATGAGACTCGCGGCTCGTTGTGGAGTTGGCTGACAGGGATCGCTCATCACCAGGCGGCCGCACATGGGAGACAACGCGGAAAGACCGAACGGTTGCGACTGCTCGCGGAATCGGGAGTCCTCGAACTGCGACCGTGGTGGGAGGGGACCGAATCAGCGGAAGCGTTGTGTGAGCAGCGCGAACTGGCGGACCTCGTTCGCGGAGTGTTGTCCGATCTGTCGGCCGATTACTCAGCCTTACTGACGGCGAAGTATCTCGACGATCAAAGCCTGGAACAGATGGCTCGCCAGTTCGGCGGGTCCGTTGAAGCCATCAAATCCAAATTGGCCCGAGCCCGGCGGGAGTTCCGGGAGAAGTTGGAATCACTGGCCGCTCGTAGTGACTCGATTCATCGGGTCGGAAGCTCGTAGTGACCCGATTCATCGGGTCAGAAGCTCGTAGTGACCCGATTCATCGGGTCGGAAGTTCGACCGCATGAATGCGGTCACTACGAGCGCGACTACGAGCGCGACTACGAGCGCGACTACGAGCGTGAAGTCGAACGTGGAACTCAAACCCATGACACCCAACAACGCCCCTGACCGAGACGAAGAGCGACTCGCCCAATTGCTGCGAGCCGTAGACGCTGACGTTCCCGCGCCGGATCGCGAACGGCTCGCCGTGCTGCGTGAGCAATCGGCGGCACTATTCGCACTCACGAATCCGGCGAGCGGGGTGGCGTCAGCCCCACGGTCTGATCTCGGCTCGCCGCTTCACCGGGCGGCTGACGCGCAATGCCACTCGCTTTGTGAGCCGAACGCGCTAGCGTCGGGCGATTCGCCGTCAAACGTCATCCAACCACGGCCCGTGGCTAGCGCCAGCGGCTCACAAATCGAACGGCATTGGGCTGACGACACCCCGCTCGCCAAGTCTTCTGAAACACGGAGTTCTTCTATGCTCACTCTCGCCCTGCGTGGCCTGGCCGGTTTGACCGCTTCGGCGGTGTCTTTAATTCTCGCCGCGTGGCTAATGACCTCGGCCCCGACTCCGGTCAGCGGTGCCGTCTCGTTTGCCGAAGTGTTATCCGAATTGCGCGGCGCGGAGACGTTGCAGTTTCGGCTCGTGAAGTCCGAAGGCTTCCACGCGGACGTTTGGGTTCGCGCACCCGGTTTGGTTCGCAAAGAAGAATCGCCCCAGCGGTATGAGATCGCGGCTGGCTCACGGCTATGGCGAATCGACGAAACGGCCAACACGGTCGCCGAGGGTGACTCGCCTTGGTTTTTGAGCCACGACAAACAGATCGACTTGCTGGGACTCTTGGATGTCGGTGTGAAAGAGGGATCCCAATTGATGACCGCGCGGCCGATCGCGCGAGAGCAGATCGGCGACGACGATTACTTTGTTTATCTCGCCAACGTGGAGTCGCCACTGGGTGCCATTTCGATCGAAGCCCATGCGGACGCGAAGTCGAAACGACTCTTGAGACTGATGGCTTGGCACGGCCCACTCGATGTGGCGCAATGGCGGTTTCGTCAACTTCGCGCCCAGCAACTCGATATGGCATTGAGACCACTCGCCGACCTGACGCTCGTGGCGATGAATGTCCCTGTCGATGACGACAAATTCGTCGTGGCGAAGTCGCTGACCGAGGACGGTCGCATCGGCAAGGTGAGCGAGGCCCAAGGTCTCGTCGTGCTGCGGCCGATGCTGGCCAAACGCTGGACGCCGGTCTGTCGCGAGATGTTGCTCAAGCCAGGCGATTGGCTGCGAACCGAACTGCGCGGAGCGAACGCGATCAAGGTCACGCTCTCGTCGGAGGTCGAACTCGCGCTGGGGCCAGGGACGTTGATCGAGTGCCTCTCGCCGACGCAGGCTCGACTGCACACGGGGCAGGTGCAGATCAATGTGGCGCACGCGGCTCGCGTGCGTCAGCCAGAAGACAAAGCCAAGGCAGAAGAAACTCACGCGAGCCGCGTGAGCCACAAGTTCACACTGCTCGCCCCGCGCGAGGGTCGCCGTGTCTTCAAGCCGGGCGAAAAGCAACTCGTCCGAGTCGATCGCGACGAAAAACTCGTCGATGTGAAACAAACGCCGCTCTGGCTGGCCGGCTTCGAGGGAACCTCAAACAACGAGTCGCTCGGTTCGCTGATCGTCAACTTGCCGGATGGTCGCAACGAACCGCTGACCGTCGGCTATCACAAAGTCAGCGTCGAGATTCGCGATCAGATCGCTCGGACGACCATCGAAGAATCGTTCGTCAATCACACAGTCAGCCGGCTCGAAGGAGTGTTTCATTTCCCGCTCCCACAGGACGCTTCAATCAGCGGGTTCGGCATGTGGATCGGCAACGATCTTGTCGAAGCGGACGTCGTCGAGAAGCAACGTGCTCGCGAAATCTACGAGACGATCCTGCGCGAGAAACGCGATCCGGGACTGCTCGAATGGACCGGCGGAAACATCTTCAAAGCCCGCGTGTTTCCGATCGAAGCGCACTCCGAGAAGCGGATCAAGATCGTCTACACCCAAGTGCTGCCGCTACGAGCGAACCGCTATCGGTACTCGTATGGCCTGCGCAGTGAGTTGTTGCGCACGAAGCCGCTGCGTGAGTTGTCGCTGAGCGTGACAGTGAATTCGGCGCTGCCGTTGAAAAGCGTGACGTGTCCGACTCATGCCACACGAATTGCCACTGGCGAGAGTAGCCACGCTCGCCAGAGCGTGGGAGCTACGGATTCGCCATCGCCCCACCTACGGTCTGGCGACAGTGGCTACAGCGGCGCGGCTGACGCCCTCCGGCTCACCTATCATTCAGCGCAGGTCGAGTTCGCCGCGCAGGAATACACGCCGACTCGCGACTTCGAAGTCGTGTGTGAGATCGACGGCCGACAATCCGATGTCGTCGTCGTGCCGCATCGGCGCGGCGACGACGGTTACTTGCTCGTGCAGATTTCGCCACCATTAGTAGCAGGCACACTCCGTGTGCCGAACGCGGGCGACGGCACACGGAGTGTGCCTGCTACTAATGGGGCGACCACTTTGCTTCGCGAGGTGTTGCCGGATGGCCAGCCGCTCAACGTCGTGTTGCTGTGCGATACGTCGGCTTCAATGGACTCCGAGAAGCGCAAGCAACAGTCTGAGTTTGTCGCGACGGTGTTGGCCTCGCTCGGTGAGGCCGACCGATTTCAGTTGGCCGCGGCCGATGTCGGCACCGTCTGGGCCTTCGCCGAGCCGGTCGCCGCGAACGCTGAGAACATCGCGAAGGCGCAAGCATTTCTCGACGAGCGGCTGTCGCTCGGTTGGACGAATTTGGATCGGGCGTTTGAGGATGTCTTCAAGAAGGCTCCGGCCGACTCGCATGTCATCTACATCGGCGACGGCATTGTTTCGTCGGGCGACACTGACCCGGCGGCGTTTGTGAAGCGGTTGTCTGTGGCGACACGCGGCTCGCGTGTCGAATCGACGGACGCGAGCGGTGTGCGCAACAACGAATCGACGCACGCGAGCCGCGTGCGCCACATGCATGCGATCGGCGTCGGCAACTCGTTCGAGTCGGTCGTGCTCAAAGGCATTGCGGCCACTGGTGGCGGGTCGGTGCGGAACATCGGCGGCGAGCAGACTCCGCAGATCGTCGCCACCGAATTGCTCAACGAGATTGCTCAGCCGGGGCTGCGTGATCTCAACGTCGAGTTCCGTGGTCTGCGGGTCGCGGCCGTGTATCCCGATCGGTTGCCGAACGTCGCGGCCGGGACGCAACAGATTCTGGTCGGCCGGTATCTGCCGAGCGGCCAGGACCAGTTCGGCGAGATCATCGTCACCGGAATGCGCGGCACTGAGAAAGTGAAGTACGCGGCGCAAGTGAATCTGAAAGACGCCGAGGCGGGCAACTCGTTCATCCCGCGATTGTGGGCGAGAGCACATCTCGACCAGTTGCTGGCTCAGGGGCAAAGCCAAGCGATTCGAGACGAGATCATCCGGCTGTCGGAAGAGTTCCACATCATCACGCCGTTCACTTCGTTGCTCGTGCTGGAGACCGATGCCGATCGCGCACGTTTCGGCGTGCAGCGTCGCTACGAGATGCGCGACGGCGAACGCTTCTTCGCCGAGGGTCGCGACAACGCGAACTTCGAGTTGCTGCAACAGCAGATGAAGCGAGCGGGCGATTGGCGGCTCGGCCTGCGACGTGATGTGCTGCGGAGCCTCGCGGGACTTGGCCGCAGTTCGCAGGCGTTCCAGCAACAAGGACAGATTTATGGCGGACGACGAGCCGGCGGAGCAAGCTGGGGGATGAACCGGCCAGACAGTCCGGCCGCGCCGATGAGTGGTCCGTGGGACACTTCGGGGTTCATGTCCGAGTCAGAAAGCCGCTCATCGACTTACTCGTTCAGTCTCGGCGACGTCAGTGAGTTCGACCAATCATCCTCTTACCTCGGACGAGGTGCGCAGGCCCTCTCCGAAAAGGCTCAGTTGGCCGACGAGTCATTCAAAGAGGTTCTCGCGGGGAACAAGGGAGCCTCGGCCGTCGACAACCTGGAAGACTTGAGCCTCGGCCTGCGAGACGCCGACGGCGAACGCCAGAGACTGAGTGATCCCTCTTCCGATTCCGAATTCTCGCGAAGGGACATTGAGGAAGGTGACTCCTACGGGATCGACGACTTCGCTCCGAAGGCCAAGAAGGCCGTGGTCATGTTTGACGGAGCGAAGAGAGAGAACTTGGCAGCGGAATCGAATTTCGCCATGCCTCTGCCCGTGCTCGGCCGATTTCGCAGCGAGCCTTTGAGCGGTGGTTTTGGCGGCGAAGGCTTTGCAGGTCGCAGCTATCACCAGCAGCCGGACTACACGAGTTGGCTCAACACGTTGTTCCCAGCACTCGAACCCGCGCCGAACAAAACCGTCCCGGTGAAACCGACCGAGGAATGGTCCCCCGAAGCGATCGCTCTGTCGAAGAGTCTGTTGCGAACCGACTCGCTGCTGAAGTTAGACGGCGGTATCGAACTGCGGCGCGTCTACGACGGATTCGATGTCCGTTGGAAGCGTCATGCCTCGCGAAGCAGCGATCTCGTGCTGTACTCGCCGAGCAGTTGGCTGACGCGACCGTTGGGACTGACCGATCAGACGGTGATTCAGTTCTGCGATCCAAAGGAGCGGGGCGTCTTCTCGTTGGCGTTTTTGCTGGGGCGAGTCCGCGCTTCGGTCGAACAAGAACTGAAATCGCCGCCGCTGGGGCTGAACGACTTCTCGCTGTGGGCGATACACGAGACGTATGTGGCGCACGCGGCCCGCGTGCAGCCGATCGCTGACGGCGTGGTGAAACTGATTCTTGAACAGAAGGACGCAAGGGACGCAAAGGACCAAAAGGTTCTGGCCGAGTTTACGATCGACACCACAAAGCATCTGTTGGTCAAGCAGGTCTGGTTCGCCGAAGGGAAGCCGACGAGCACGACGACGTTCTCCGAGTTCATCGAGATCGCTGGCTCATGGTGGGCGAAGAAGTCCACCACGACCGATGCCAAGGGACGCACGACCGCCGCGAGTACGCTCGACATTCAGTCGCACGGCAAAGATCAATTCGGCCAGCGCATCGCCGCCGAGTTGGCTGCGAAACCGACCGTCCAATTCCTGCGTCCGCCGTTCGTGAAGCTCAACGTCGCGCGGCAGAGAGTGGCAGACGGCTCGGCCGGGTTCGATGACCGGCTCACGATGATCCTGCACAACGCGACGATCCAGCAGTGGGACGAGATGTGGCGGCATGTCGATGCGGTCGAGAAATTGTCGTTGGCCGATAAGCCCGGCGTCCGTTGGCTGCGGACGATCTTGCTGGCCACGATCCGTCGCAACGAAGAGGCGCGGCAACGATTACTCACCGAAGCCAAACAACTCGCCGCGAAGCCGCAGCAAGACGAGACGTTCCTCGCTCAGTTCATTCTCGGCCAAGCCTACTCGCTGATGGGCTGGCCGGAGTATTTCGAGTTCGTCCAGTTGTTCGAGGCCGCCAACGAAGTAACCCGAAGCGTCAGCGAGGGCGGACGCTCCGAAAAACTCGGAACGGAAAAAGCCGATGCGAAAGGGACGGAAGAGAAAAATGACGGACGGACGGAGTCGGCGAATCGCTCTCCCTCGCTGACTCCCTCGCTGACTCCCTCGCTGACGCTTCGGGTTACATCGTCGGCCGAACGCGCGTTTCGATTTGATCGCGACCACTTGCAGGAGGCCCGGCTGCAATGCCTCGACGCGCTCGGCCGGCACGAAGAGGCGTTGGCTCTGCGGCGCACGATGGTCGAGCAATCGCCGTGGCATCTGCACTGGCAGACCGACTTCGCCCATCGGCTTGGACGAGCCGGGCAAGTCGATGCCGCGTTCGCGTGGCTTCAGAAGGAACTCGACCGGCCCTTCGAACGGGACATCCATGAAGACGAAACGCTCCGCACCGCCATCTGCGAGATGTATCGCAGTCAGACTCGCTGGACCGACCTGCTGAAGTTCACCACCGAGTGGATCGCGCGGAAACCGGAGTCGCAGTCGTACAACTCGGCCTACGCGCAGCATCTGTCGGCACTCGTCTTCAACGATCAGCTCGACGCGGCGAACGCGCTCGCCGAGCAATGGTTGAAAGATGCTCGCATCGCAGGACCGCTCGCACCGGATCAACGCGCTCGATTGGAGACGGCGATTCAATTCGCGAATGGACAGTGCTACCACTTGTCGATCCAACGCCCGGACGAACGCTGGTTCGATGAACTCGCCGAGACGATCCGCTTCTTCTTGCGGCACGCGCATCACTCGGACATCGCGACACGCGGCATCGGCAATCATTACTTCTTGCAGAGCGACGTGGCCGACCGGCTGCGCGGCGAGTTCCTGTCGTTGCTGCAATCAGACTTGAGCACGAAGCGCCAGCGAGTGGTTGGCGTGGCAGACGATCCCGCCCCCTCGCGAGCGCGTTTTGAAGTTGCACATGTTTTAGCCCCGAAGGGGGCGAGACTCGACAGCCCAGGGCGCAGCCCTGGGGAGCGGGCATTTTTGAATTCCATCAGCCCCGAAGGGGCGCAACACAATGAGTCACGCCCCTTCAGGGCTTTTCAAATCCAAACGGCTCGACTCCCAGGGCTGCGCCCTGGGCTGTCGAGTTTCGCCCCCTTCGGGGCTGAAAACCGTGCAACTTCAATACTCGCGCATCGGGCGAATGATCCAGACCAGACGAAACTCACGCCGGCACAAATCAATTCGCTGCTCGGCTGGACGATGGCGAGGCGGATCGAATTGAAGGAGCCGCTCAATGGACGCAAGCAACTCGATGCTTCGGAGATTCCGAACGATGTGTGGCGAGCCATCGCGGTGGCGCTGAAGCCCCGCTGGGTCGCGTCGCAGGATAAAGAGGAAAAGCATCTGCTCAGCGAATCGCTGCGAACGATCTACTCGACGCGCTTCGCGGACTCCGAACTGTTGCCGTTCCTGCGCGAACGAATGGGCGCGGCACATCCCGATTACAAGACGTCTTATGTTTCGTCGGTATTCGAGACGTTGTTGACCGCGAAATGGTCGGACGCGATCGAGCAGGAAGCATTCGCGCTGCTCCTCGATCTGTCCGACGCGCCCGAACCTGCGGATCGGCTGGCTGTCCAGATTCCGACGCTGCATCGCTTGGTCGATGCGCTGCTGGCGAATCGGCAAGCCTTGGCCGAATCTCAACTCGGCGATCAAGGAGAGCAGAACAAGCTGACTCGCAAAGAACTGGCGGCAAAGAAGGCCGAGTTCCGGCGGGCGGCTCGCGAGCAGGTGGCGGCGCGGCTCGGTCAGCAAGCGGGAATCCTGTTGCTTCAGAAGCGAGTTCCGAAGGCCGATGACCTCGCCCGTTGGATGCAGATCGAGCAAGCGTGGCTTGATGTGCTGCTGCTGGATGTGGCGCACGCGGCCCGCGTGCAAGCCCCGGCAGCAGCAGCCGACGCACGCGAGCCGCGCGCGCCACAAGCGATCGAAGACTTCTGCTGGCAGATTCTCGGCGAGACTCCGCCCAAGCCGAACAACGATGACGACGAGCCACTCACCGACACGCAAGCTCGACAGCAATTCATCGACGGCCTACTCAAGCAGCGTGCCTTCACGATGGTGATGAATCTCGCCGCGCGACGAGACGCCGCTCCGGGAACGATCAACCGCGTGCTGAAATTCATCGACGCGGGAATCGATCGTAGCCGCACTCGCCAGAGTGCGGAGAACGCGCGTGCGGCGGATGACCCGCGTTCTGGAGAACGCGGCAACGACGATGCGGCCGTCTGGCGAAACACGAAATTCCAAATGCTCATCGCCCTCGATCGCCCGGACGATTTAGACCGCGAGCTGCGCGAGTGGATTCGCACCGATGTCTCAACTGCTCCGTGGCGACAGATGCTGGCTCGGCTGGTGGCCGAGCGCGGCAAACTCGACGAGGCGATTCAACTCTTCGAAGCGTGTGAGAAGGACAAGCTGCTGTCGAACTCAGACTATCACCTGCTGTCCGATTGGTATCTCGTCACAAACCGCCGCGCGGCTCACGATCGGTCACGCATCGAAGCCTTCAAGCAGATGCCGGAGCACTACCTCAGCAACCGCCTGTCCGCGACGAGCAATCGTTGGATGCAGTCCGAGGGACGGCTGCCCAGCGAACTCGACGAGTCCACGTTGTTCATCGTCCAAGCGCTGTTCGAGAAGTCGGCTCAGCCGGAGAATTATTTGTGGCAACACAGCCAACTCTACGGAGCATGTCGTGACTTCCGCCTGCTGCGGATGCTGCCCGATGCGATGCTCGGCCGCTCACCGCAGCAGGTCTACTCGTTCGTGCAGACGTTGCAGAGCGCGGCGCTGGGCGAGCTGCGCAACGAAGCGCCGGCGGACGAGATCCTGGCGCGGATCAAACAGCTACGCGAGCAAGGCCGCCCCGATGTAACCCGAAGCGTCAGCGAGGGCGGGCGCTCCTCGAAACTCGGAACTCCAGAATCAGAGCCCGTGAAGCGTGCGCCTTCGCTGACGCTTCGGATTACATCGCTGACGGCGACCGACCTCCGCGCGCTCGACCTGCTGGAAGCGATCGTCGAGCGGAAGTCCTCGGAGGTTCTCAATCAACCCGGCCCGCATGTCGCGGCCTGCGTCGCCGCGCTCCAGCGAGCGTTCGATCGCGAGTGGTCCACCGGCGAGCCACGGATGATGTCGAATTTTCTATTTCAACTCGGCAGGCTGCCGAACGAGACGCTGAAGGCCGAGCAGCTTCGTGAAGTCCGCGAACTGCAACGGCTCGCGCCGGCGAACTCTCGCGATCATCTGCTCATCACGGCCGATCTCTGCAACCTGCTGTTCTGGCACTACGAGCAGAAAGACGCCGCGATCCGTGAGATGGAAGCCGAAGTCCGAGCGTACACACAGGCCAACAACGGACTCTGGCCGCATCTCGACAACGTGCCGCTGGGGAGCTACCTCGCGATGTTGGAAGGTGCCAATCAACACGCGGCAGGCGAGAGCGTCTTGCAGAAATATCTCGCCAAGCCGGCGAACGATGAGCAACGCAAATGGCTCAACGATCGGCTGATGTCGCTCTACAACCACGCCTTCGAGCATGACGGAGCCGTCTCGCTGGGGAAGGGCCGAGCCAAGCTGTTCGATGCGATCGTCTCGCTGACACGGCAGGAACTCGCGACGGCTCCCGATGAGAACGTGCGGTACAGCCTCGTCGCGCGACTGATGACGACGTGCCACATCGCTCGACGACATCAACTTCCTCTGACAGCCGATGTCGTGCGCCGATTTGCGTTCGAGGAATTGCCGCTGCTGCTCAAACGACAGCAGGCACAGTATCGCAACACGGCGACGACCCCCATGTACCTCATCGCCGAAGTGCTCGGCCCGAAGCTCGCGTTGCAGTATGCCGTCGAACGCATGGAGCAATATCCGCAGCGGCTCGAATTCCAGTGGGACAATTCATGGAGCACGTTTGGCCTTGAGTTGGCTCGCCGCCGCCAGGAATCGGAACAGGCGAAGCTAGACATCAAGGAGTTGGAACCGCGAGTGCTCAAGCTGACGATCGCCGAACTGAAGCGCGAACTCCGCACCGGCGAGGGCCGCAATCATCACATCTACCACAAGTACGCCGGCTACTTCTGGACGGAGAAAGGCCCCGACTTTGCCAAGGCCGCCGAAGAAGTCCTGGCCGAACGCCGCACCTCCGGCCGCCGAGCTGTCGTGATCGCGAATTACTTGTGGGGCGGACTCGATCGCGGTGCGAGAGCAATTGAGATTTTGCTGGTCGCTCACAAGGACGGCTTGCTGGATGAGTCGGCTCAAGTGCAACTTGTGAACTGGCTGCACCAACTCAATCGCTGGGCCGAGTCGATCCCGTTGCTCGAACCGATCGTCCGCGAGCGGCCGGACAACATCCATTACCGAACCTTGCTGATGGCCGCCTACCACCACTCGCAGCGACCGGAACAACTGGCCGAAATGGTGCGACAGATCGACACGCACTTCCACACAGGTGGCCGCTGGACCGAGGGCAACGTCGCACCATTCGCTCACGGCTGCTTGTCCTGCGGCCTGCACGAGCGAGCGATCGGCTACTTCAACGAGGCGATCGCTCTGCATCAGCGAAGCAATCCCGGCAGTGGACTCGGCGACGGCACGCTGTCCGATCTGTATCAGCATCTCGCGCTCGCACACTCGGCATTGGGAAAGACGAAGGAAGCGGTCGATGCCGCTTCCGCCGCGATCGTCTGCTGGGGACCGCGCGACGGTCATCGCGGCACGGCGCTTGGGAATCTCAAGCTGGTACTCGCGAACGCGAACGACCTCGACGAGTTCGTGAAGCATCTCGATGCCGAAGCGGCAAAGTCAGGACGGGACAGCCCGATCCTCCGCAAAGCGATCGGCCAGACTTATCAATCTCGCAACGCACACGCGCCGGCGATCGCTCAACTGCAACTCTCCGCCGAACTGCAACCGCATGACGCCGAGGTGCATCAAGCTCTCATCGCCTGTTACGACGCCACTCAGAACGGTGAGGCCGCCTCGAAGCAGCTTTTGAAACTGATCGACCTCAACCGCCACGACCTCACGCTGTATCAGCAACTCGCCGAACGCCTAGCGGGCAACGAGGCCGAAGCCGAACGGGCCGCCACATCGATCATCGAATCGAGTCCCAACGAGGCCGAAAGCCACACCGCGATGGCCGAACTCCGCCAGAAACAAAACCGCTGGGCCGAAGCGATCCCCCATTGGGAGCGCGTCGCAGAGTTCCGCCGACTCGAACCAAACGGCCTGCTCAAGCTGACCGAAGCTCAGCTTCACGAGAAGCAATGGGACGCGGCTCGGAAGTCGATCTCCAAGTTACAGAAGACCGAATGGCCCTCACGCTTTAACGACGTGTCGAACCAGACACGCCGGTTGCAGGAACAATTGCCGAAGCAATAAAGGCAAAATCATTTTTCACAAAATGATAAGAACCGGTGGGAGACTTCCAGGCAACGCTTTAACCGGGAGGCTTGTTTTTTGGTTCTTCTGGCTTCGTCGTGGCTGAGGCCACTTGTGCCTCGAACCGTGAGTCCATTGCACGACGGAGGTCGTTCATGACGCTCACTTGCCGATCTGCGTCTCGACCAAACTCCCCATCTCGGAGGTGCTGACGCTTTTCGCGCCGGCGGCGATATCGGCCGTGCGATGCCCCGCGTTGAGCACCGCATCGACGGCGGATTCCACGGCTCGGGCTTCGGTCTCCAGATTGAGCGAGTGTCGCAGCAGCATCGCCGCGGCGAGGATCGTGGCCAGCGGGTTCGCGATCCCTTTGCCCGCGATGTCCGGCGCGGAGCCGTGAATCGGCTCGTACAAACCGGGACCGGAGGAACCAAGCGACGCCGACGGCAACATTCCCATTGAGCCGGGCAGCATCGCCCCTTCATCGGTCAGGATGTCGCCGAACAGATTCTCGGTGACGATGACATCGAAACTCTTCGGCTTCGAGATCAAGTGCATCGCCATCGCATCGACCAGCAAGACCTCGTAATGCACGTCGGGGAACTCGTCGCGGACGACTCGCTGCGAAACTTCGCGCCAGAGCCGCGACACCTCCAGGACGTTGGCCTTGTCGACTTGGGTCAGCTTCTTGCGTCGTCCTTGAGCGGCTCGCGCGGCCATTCGCGTGATCCGTTCAATCTCCGCCGTGTTGTAGATCATCGTGTTGAAGGCTTCCTCGCCCGACGGATGCGGACGGCGGCCCGACTCGCCGAAGTAGATGCCGCCGGTCAGTTCGCGGAAGAAGAGGATGTCCACACCGGCGACGATCTCGCGCTTCAGCGGCGAAGCATCGACCAAGACGTCATACGCTTTGACCGGCCTCACGTTCGCGAAGAGTTGCAGCTCCTTGCGAATCTTCAACAGCCCCGCCTCCGGCCGAGTCTTCGCGCGCGGGTCGTCCCACTTCGGCCCGCCGACGGCTCCGAGCAAAATCGCGTGCGAACTTTTGCACGCCGCCGTCGTCGTGTCCGGTAAGGCCGAGCCGGTCGCATCGATCGCGCAGCCGCCGATCAGGCAGGTCTCATAATTGAACTGGTGGCCAAATTTTCGAGCGACGGCATTCAACGCCTTTTGCCCTTCGGCAACCACTTCCGGCCCGATTCCATCGCCGGGCAACAACACAATTTTCGCGTCCATCGTGCGAGACCTTTCTGACTAAAGCGAACGGCAAGAGATCGCGTTTCCCAATTTTCACAGGCTCTCTGTGACTTGAATCGACGCCGCGACGTTAGGAACGACCTCAAAGGGGCGGGGAATGTAGCGGCCGACTCCGGCGACCTCCACGATGCCGCTCGCTACGACCAACACAATCCCTACGCTGTTCTTGCTCACCAGCGGGTTCCGCCGAATCGTGCTGAAGCGAGCCGCAATCTCTGGTCGATCCACCAGAAATCTCAACGTCTTTGCGGCCTCACGCCGCCGTCTCCGTTTGCGAAAGAGCGACTCATGCTCCGAGCCTTTTGCTTTGCCGTCGGCGTCTTCATCGCCCTCTGGGGAGCCACCTTCTTGATGGTCGATCAGATGACCTTCGCCTGGAAGGTCGAGCCGGCCATCGAACGCGACCCGGCGTTCCGCGGCTTCTATGTGACCATGAACGAGAACAAGCAACGAGTCTTCACTCCGCCGCAATGGTTGGCCTTCTGCCTGATGTCGGTCGGCAGTGTCACCATGCTGTATTCGCTCGTGCTGCCGAAGAAGGTCGGGTAAGGCTACAGCAGCTCGGCGATCGGCCGTCCCTCGGACAAGATCGCAATCGGACGGCCGAAGTGATCGAGAAAACTTCGCGCCGGGTCGATGCCCAGGTGCCGATAAACGGTCGCCAACAAATCTTGCGGCGAGAACGGCTTCTCGGCCGGGAATTCGGATTTGGAGTTCGTCGCGCCGACGACTTGTCCCATGCGCAAGCCGCCACCAGGGAGCAGTGCCGAGTACGCTTGCGGCCAGTGATCTCGACCGCTCCCTTGAGCGTTGTGGCTCAAGCGCGGCGTGCGACCGAACTCGCCCACCACGACGATCAACACGCGCTGGTCCAAGCCGCGATCGAATATGTCCTCAATCAACGTCGCCAGAGAGCGACAAGCATGCTGTCTCGCCAATGCTGGACGATCGAACGAGCGCCGCTTGGGAATCGACCGATCGTGTGGGCTACGGAGTGGGTCGCACCGAAAAGTTGACCAACAGCGGCAGATGGTCGGACGCCTGTCTCGTCTGCCGGGTCTTCACGAGATGTGCGGATTCGATCGTGATCCCCTCGCAGTGAAAGACCTTGTCGATCGAGAGCACTGGCAACGCGGCGGGAAACGAACGGAACTTGCCCGGGGGAGACGTCGCTTGGGCGAACCCGATCGGATTGAGCAGCGCTCGCCCCAAAGTGTTTCGCCAGTCATTGAAATCGCCACACAGCACAGTCGGATGCTCGGCGGTCGAGTGGAAAAGCGGGTGGGTCAGTAACCGCTGCACCTGCCAATGCCGCTCGCGCTCGCTGAGTCCCAAGTGCCAGTTGGTGAGACGCAGCAATCCCAAGGGGGTTTCGATCACGACCAACTGCGCGCCGCGAGGCTTCTTCTGTTGGAACTGCAGCGAGATCCGATGGTGTTCGCGCATCGGCCAGCGTGAGAGCAACAGGTTGCCGTAGCCGCCGACTCGCCAATGCACGTTTTGCTGAAACGTGGCGAACATCGGTTGAAACCGTGCGGCGAGGATGTCGGCTTGATCGTGGCGACTGGTGCGCGGCAGATCGAGCGTGACTTCTTGAAGGCAGAGGAAATCCGCCTCCAACGTGGCCAGCACGTCGATGATGCGATCCAAGTTGTATCGCCGGTCGCTGCCGCCGATCCCCTTGTGAATGTTGTAGGTGACGAGTCGCATGATGAGTCATTTCGTGTAATCGTTTAACGAGAGTGGTTGCTGTCCCGCCTTCTTACGAATCCAGTTGATCGACGCCAGCACTTGGGGGCGGCTGATGATGCTTCGCTCCCAACGACGTTTGCCCGGCAGGTCCAGCAGCCAAAGTCCGGCCAGGATCGTCAGAATCCCTTGGCCGGGAGTGACGAGCATCACGAACCCTGCCAGCAACAAGACAACTCCCAACAGGTTCTTCAGCAGTCGCCATGACCAATACAACGCGGGATGCCGAGGCCACCGTGGATGTGCAGTCGGAGTCGTCTCGTCGAAATAATCCGCAGGCAATCGCGTCAGCAACCACGGCAGGAGGACCGCGCTGACCACGAACGTCGCCAGTGAGGCCACGGCGAACCAGCCAATCACGTCTGAGGAAAATCCGAACACAAGGCCCTCTCACAAAACGGGCGTGAACAGTCGGCCGAGATTCTCGCCGACGACATGAAACCACGGACGACGATCCCAGACCTCTGGTTGAATGCGATGAGAATCCTGAGCGTCGCGATCGAACTGCTGCTCCAATTGTTGAGCGATGCGTTCGTCGTACAACACCATGCCGGCCTCGAAGTTCAAGAACAAGCTGCGGCAATCGAGATTCGCCGAACCGACCAGCGACCAATGTCCGTCGATGGTCAATGTCTTGGAATGCAATAAGCCGCGCTGATACTCGGAGATCTCGACCCCCGCCTTCAGCAGCGAATCGTAGATCGCGCGACCGGCCAGCAAGGCCCCGACATGGTTCAATCGGCCCGATAGCAACAATCGCACGCGGACTCCGCGCAAGGCCGCGTTCTCCAAGGCGGTGATGATCGCCGTCGGCGGAGCAAAGTACGACGTCACCAGCAAGAGACGCTCTTGAGCCTCGTTGATCGCCGCCAGCATCAGGGCTTGAAAGACCGACGTCTCTTCTTCGGGGCCGCCGCTGACCGTCTGAGCGGTGACCGTGCCGGTGGTCATTGGCGGAGGAAAGGTTTCGGTGTCCGACAACACTTCGCCCGTCGCGAAGAACCAGTCCTCGGCAAACACCAATTGATGCCGCCAAACTTCCGGCCCGATGACTCGCAGATGAGCATCTCGCCAAAATCCAATCGCCGAACTGCGGCCGATGTACTCGTCGCCGATGTTCATGCCGCCGGTGAACGCCACGCGGCCATCGACCACGACGATCTTGCGATGATTCCGCAAGTTCAGCGACCACCGCTCGCGAAACGTCTGACCGGGCAGGAAGGTCGCGACTTGAATGCCCGCCTCGCGCATCGGTCGCAGGAAGCGTCTTGTCAGCCAGAACGAACCAAACCCGTCGTACAAGAACCGCACGCGGACCCCTTCCGTCGCTTTGCGGATCAGCAAGTCACGAATCCGCGTCCCCGTGCGATCGGGTTGCCAGATGTAGTATTCGAGATGAATCGACTCGCGAGCGTTGAGGATCGCCTGCTCGATCAGTCCCAGCGTGCGGTTCGTATCGACCAACAACTCGATGTCATTCCCGAAGGTCGGCCAGGTGCCAGACAATCGCTGAGCCAGCCGCATCAGCCGCCGTGTTTCCACCCGGTCGTCCTCGCGCGGCGGACGATCATGCTCCGAGCGTTGGGGATGCTGTTCCGATAACTGCTCCGCCGAGCGGAGCTTCGACGCTTTGCGACGCTCGACCCGATTGATCCCGAACAGCAGGAATAACACGGCTCCCCCGATCGGGACAAACACGATCGCCAGCATCCACGCCACGCTCGACACCGGCTGCCGCTTCTTGACCAGCAGCACGACCGGCAACAGCAACAGCGTCAGCCCATATCCGAGCAGCGACAGCAACCAGCCAAGAAACGTCATGCGATGTCCTGAGATCAATGTGACTTTGACAGCGTCTGTTGTAGCCGAGTTCGCCAAGACGAGTAGCCAAGACGTCGCAGGCACCACGACGACGGAAAAAGAAGGTGCCCGACGAATGAAGGGAGACGACGAATGTGCTCAATCCGAGATTCGTCGCCTCCCTTCATTCGTCGGGCTAGTTCCCCGAAGATGAGAGCCGCTCTGCGGGCGTGAACTCCACTTCGAGACCAAAGGCGGAAGGCCATGCGACAACACTCACTCTCGATTCTCATTCTCGCGCTTGTCGCAGTCAGTGCCTTCGCGGCTGACCCGGCACCGAGCGTGTCGCTGATCGCCAACGGCAACTTGGAAGCCGATACCAACTCGGATCAGTGGCCGGATGGTTGGGCGCGTGCGAAGAGCGGCGTCCGGTGGCAGGCGGAGGAGGGCAATCATTTCTTGCGACTGGTTTCCGACAAGCCGGGTGAGATGGTCTTGCTCTATCACGCGGTGAAGCTGCCGGAAGGTTGCCGGGCACTCACGCTGAGTTGGCGGATGCGCTGTTCCGATTTGAAACCGGGCAAGCAACCTTGGTTCGATGCGAGAGTCTTGCTGGAGTTCAAAGATGCGGCGGGCAACAAGCTCGCGGGAGGTCCGTCGGCACCGTACACGCGCAAGAGCACGGTGGGCTGGGTCGAGCGACGTGTCAGCTTCCTCGTGCCCGATGGGGCGCGGACGCTGGAGTTCATGCCGTCGCTGTTTCAAGTCGAACGTGGCACCTTCGATCTGGATGACGTGATGCTGCTGCCGACCGATCCGGCTCCGTTGGAAGAGGCGACGAAACTCGCGTCCGCAGCCACCAAGGAAAAGCAGGCCAAGGCCGCAGCCGCCGCGCGAGCGAAAGCCGCCGTCGTGCTTCAGAAAGATGGCTCGCTCCTTTCCAACGGCCACTTCGAGACGGACAAGAACGTCGATGGTTGGCCCGATGACTGGGGCCGACTCAAGACAGGCGGTCGATGGGAAACAGAAAACGAAAATCACTTCCTGCGTCTGACGGCTACCGAGCCGGGGCAAACGATTCTGCTCTACCGCGCGGTCGATCTCCCCGCTGGCGTCGAGGCGCTCGATCTGTCGTGGCGGCAGCGCATCAGCGATCTCAAGCCGGGCAAGGAACCGTATTTCGACGCCCGCATCATGCTGGAGTTCAAGGACGAGAGCGGCAAGAAGGTGTCGCAGAAACCGGCTCCCCCTTACACGCGCAGCAACACCAGCGGTTGGGTCGAGAAACACATTCAGTTTCTGGTCCCGCCCGAGGCCCTCACGCTGGAGTTCATGCCGGCCCTGTTTCAAGTCGAACGAGGCACCTTCGATCTGGATGACTTCGTGCTGAAGCCAACGGAAGCGGCTTCTCTGTTCGCAGCGGCGAAGGCCGCGATGGACGCCGAGAAGCTGGCGTATGTCCCGCCGGAGACTCCGCAGCTTGCCAAGTGGCCGCCGCAGTTGCACGTTGAAGGGAATCAGATCTTGAATCCCGACGGCAAGCCGGTGTGGCTGCAAGGAGTCAACGTCGTCAGTCTCGAATGGTCGGCTGGTGGCGAGCGTGTGATGAAATCCGCGCTGGTTGCCGTCGAGGACTGGAAGGCGAACGCCATTCGGCTGCCGGTCAAAGAAGAGTATTGGTTCGGGAGAACGGCTGGCCAAAAAGACGGCGGTAAGAGCTATCGTGAACTGGTCAATCAAGTCATCACGCTGGTGGCCAATCGAGGAGCGTATGTGGTGCTCGACCTTCATCGCTTCCGCGCGCCGAAACCGGCACACGTCGAGTTCTGGAAAGACGCCGCCGCGACCTACAAGAATCATCCGGCGGTCCTGTTCGATTTGTTCAATGAGCCACATGGCATTTCGTGGGAGGTCTGGCGCAATGGCGGCTTCGTCACGGAGAAGGATTCACCCGCCGACGAGAAAGCGAACGCCGCTCTTGGTTTTCAATCACCCGGCATGCAACGAATGCTGGAAGCGGTGCGCGAGACCGGTGCTCACAACATCGTCATCGCGGGGGGACTGGATTGGGCCTACGACCTCTCCGGGATCGCCAACGGTTTCGCTCTGACGGAAAAGGGAGGCCACGGCATCGTCTATTCCACGCACATCTATCCGTGGAAACGGGACTGGGCGAGCAAGGTGCTGCTCGTCGCCGACAAGCACCCGATCTTCGTCGGCGAAGTCGGAGCCGATATCAAGAAGATGTCCTTCATCCCGGCCGAAGCTCAGGAAGACGCGGCAACCTGGGTTCCCGAAATGCTCGGCCTGATCCAGAAGCACAAGCTCCACTGGACCGCGTTCTCATTTCACCCGAAAGCGTCGCCCGTAATGATCACCGACTGGGATTACACGCCGACTCCGTTCTGGGGCGCGTTCGCCAAAGAGGCGTTGTCGGGCAAGCCGTTTGAATTGAAGAGACTGCGATAAGGCGAATGGCAGGAGCTAATTTCTCCGTAGCCGCACTCGCCAGAGTGCGGGGCACCCGCGTTCTGGCGAACGATCGAAAGGATCTGTCATGGGACTTCCGCAACGAGTGGCGTCGCTCACACCGGCTGAATACCTGAAGATCGAACGCGCGGCCGAATGTCGTCACGAGTATTTGAACGGCGAGATGTTCGCCATGCCCGGCAACTCGCCGCTACACAGTTTGATCAAGGTGAATTCTGGGTGTGAATTGGGAACCAAGCTGAAGGGCCGGCCTTGCACGGCCTTTGACAGTGACCTGCGTATTCGCATCCCACCGTCCAACCTCTACACCTATCCCGACCTCAGCGTGGTCTGCGGCGAACTCGAATTCGACGACGACCAGCAGGACACCGTGCTCAATCCGACTCTGTTGGTCGAGGTCTTGTCAGACAGCACTGAAGCCTATGACCGAGGCAAAAAGTTCGAGCATTACCGGCGGATCGCCGCGCTGCGCGAGTACGTTCTCATTTCTCAGAAATCACCGACCATCGAACGATACCTGCGAAATCCCGATGAGACGTGGACACTCACGGCCGTCATCGGTCTCGACGCCAGCATCCACCTGTCTTCGATTGATGTCACGCTGTCGCTCGCCGAAGTTTACGACCGAGTCACTTTCGACGAACACGACTCGCTCCGGCCAGAAGCGTTTCAGCCAAACGCCTGAGCGTTGGATTTGTAAACGCCTCCGCCGCGTGTGTTAGACCGCCTCCGCGCTACGTTGTCCCCGATCACCGCAACACCTTTCTGGGTTCCCCATGAGTCTGTCTGAAAAACTCTCGCGACGGATCGAGCTGTTCCGGGATGAAGTCGAGCAACGGCAGGATGCGCACGCTGAGGCCATGGCGTGCCTCAAACTTCAAGAGGCGCTCACGTTTGGCCTGTGGCTGCTTCCCAGCGATCGGCTGTTGCAGGGAATGACACGCTTCGAGAGTTCGGGATTTCAAGTAGACCGAGCCCAGGAATTTCGCGAGGCGGTCGCACAAGCTCAGTCTTGCGCTTGGCAGAAGGACAAGGGGCGGCTCGATGCTTGGGGCTCGTTGCCCGCGAGGTTCGCGAGGTCGATCTCGTCATCACGCTCCGCGACTCCCAGGGCCGCCAGCGCGGCGAGTTGTATGATCGATCGCCGCAGTAGCCGAACTCAGGAGAGTTCGGCACCGAGACATCGTTCAAGGAGGGGCTTCCATGCCACACGCTGAATCGCCAAATTCCATCGTACTGTCTTCGGTCTTGATGACACTCGCCGTTGCAGGTTGTAGCAACGGCTCTGAGCCATCCCCTCTCCGAGATCAACATGCCACAGTGCGGCCAACTGTTTCGACCGTTTCGACAACTCACCCGGAACCAAGGTCGTTCCTCTCGTTGCAACCAATGACAACAGCAGAAACGGACATGCCGATCCCGTACCGAGACATGCCGTGGCATCATCCCGAAGAAGATCCCAACGAAAGCGCAGCCATTCCGCCACTCAAGTACCAATGGCATCGAGAATGTGGCGGACAACAGGAACGGGTTCGTATCGTTTGTCATGTCTCGGACAATGCCTGCGGAGGCCTGTGCGTGCGGTTCTATGTGGGAGACCAAGACAAGTGGCAACCAGCTCACGAATTCTTTCAACCGAGTTGTGGAAGTTTTGAGTTTTGCGACCTGATTCATGTGCAATCTGGGCCGGTTGCCAACCGTGATGAATTGCTTCGATATCCCATGTTCTTTCTCCGCCACAACTCCGGCGGGTCTGCGTCGTGTTGGGACTACGAGCTCGTCAGCCTACTCCCTTCCGCCCAACAAAAGCTCTTTGTCATCTCGATCGAGCCGCCCACAGTCGCTTTGAAGTCACTCCTGAAGCCAACACTACACAGCGAATCGGCACGCACTTGGATCGCCTTCGAGAAGGGATCCTTCAGGTTCTCCTTCGCCCTCTGGAACGAAGGCGAACACAACAACTTTCCCACAGGTGGCACGATCAATGGAACCATGAAACTCGTGATGAATGACGACGGCGAACCATCACGACTCGTTGTTGATCAATGGGAACGGTCAAGCACCGAATGATTTCGTCCGACCGGTGACGTTGCCGACTTGGGGTTCAACCTAGCACCCCCGTGATCGTCTTCCAGCTTTGAGCCACTCCGGTCAGGCTTTCTTGTCGGCCTGCGTGCTCGAAGAATAGGTCGTCGGGGTTCAGGCCGAGCGTGCGAATTGGCTTGCTTCACGGTTTGACAGGTGCGGCGTTCGTCTTACGATGGGCTTCACGCTCGATCGTTGAGCCTAAAAGTCACTCGTTGGGAGCATTCGCAAAGGGCACAACAATGAAGACTCGTCGCACTGCATTTACGTTGATCGAACTTCTGGTGGTAATCGCAATCATCGCCGTTTTGATCGCACTGCTGTTGCCGGCGGTGCAGCAAGCTCGCGAGGCGGCTCGGCGATCGCAGTGCAAGAACCACCTCAAGCAATGGGGATTGGCCATGCACAACTACATTGATCAATGGCAAATGCTCCCGTTCGGTGCGACGAGCGTGCCTCGGCATACGTTTGTCGTCAGCCTGTGGCCGCAGCTCGATCAGACGCCGTTGTTCAAGCAGTACAACTTCAGCACTCCGTTTTGGCAGCCGCCGAATACGGTCCCCAGCACACTCAATGGAGTGATGTCCAAGCAATTGCCATTTTATTACTGCCCCAGCGATCGGGTGGCACTGTGGCAAGCGGATATTTACTGGCGACCACGCGGCAATTATGTCGTCAGTTGGGGCAACAACACCCGTCCTTGGACGACCGTGCCGACCTCGCGGGCCGCATTCGGTTGGACCAACGATAATTCGACGACCCCGCAGGCCACGCGGCTGTCGCACATCAAAGACGGCACGTCGTCGTCGTTGCTGATGGCGGAAATCATCATGGCCACCGCAGACAATCATTGGGACGGTCGCGGCGACTTCCTCAACGATGATGGAGCCTTCGCCAATTTCCAATTCATGACGATCAACTCACCCAATTCCGGGATCGATGTGAATCAGTGCGTGACCAACGCCGCACCGACTCCGTGCATCGCGGGAGCAAACCGGCACAACGCCGCTCGGAGCTTCCATTCGGGAGGAGTTCATGCGTTGCTGGCCGATGGGGCCGTCCGGTTCGTGTCCAATAACATCAGCCTCGGCACCTGGCGAGCGATGAGTTCCATCGACGGTAAAGAGCCGATGGGAGAATTCTAAGTCGTTCGATTTCTTGGCGGGATGAGTTCTGATCGATGCGGCTCGCTCCGAGTCTGTGAAGATTTGAGCCGCGACCGTCAGGGAGCGGTCACGAGTCGTTGCAAATCTCCACTCCCTCACGGTCGCGGCTTGTAACATTCACTGGCTCTTCGCTGCGCCAGAAAGGCAGAGTGCGCGTATGAGATCTTTCCATCACGTCTGTCTGGGACTCATTTTGGCGGGCCTAGTCGGCTGCGGAGCTGGCAACTCGGTGGAGGTCGTGCGGGTGACCGGCCGAGTCACATTGGATGAGCAACCGCTTGAGAAAGGCCTGATTCAATTTCTGCCGACAGACGGCAAAGGCTCATCCGCCGCCAGCGAAATCAAACAGGGCGAGTACCAAGCCGAGGTGCCGGTCGGAAACAAGCGAGTGGAAATCACCTCTCCGAAAGTCATCGGGCAGAAGAAGGCGTACGACACCCCGGACAGTCCCGTGATGGACTTGTTAGAGGAGCGGATTCCCCTGGAATACAACGGTCAATCACAGCTCAAGGCAAACGTGTCGAGAGAACTGAAGACGTTCGATTTCACCCTGAAGTCCAAGCCTGCTCCCTGACGAGTTGGTGCCTCGCGACATCGCTCAACCAAATGGCTCGACGGCATCGCAACGGAACCGGCCCCGCATCGTTTTCACAACTGGCGTTCGGCGATGTCGATGGCTTTGAGCAGGCCCTTGGCTTTGTTGAGCGTTTCGTGATATTCGCTCTCCGGGATGCTGTCGGCGACGATGCCGGCTCCGGCTTGAATGGAAGCCGTGTTGCCTTGGAGCACCAGCGTTCGCAGGGCGATGCAAGTATCCATGTTGCCGGTGAAGTCGATGTAGCCGACGGCTCCGGCGTAGGGGCCGCGGCGGGTCGGTTCGAGTTCGTCGATGATCTGCATCGCGCGGACTTTCGGAGCACCACTCACCGTGCCGACGGGGAGGCCGGCTCGCAGCGCGTCGAGCGCGGTCAGGCCGGGGACGAGTTGGCCTTGCACGTTCGAGGTGATGTGCATGACGTGGCTGTAACGCTCGACGGTCATCACGTCGCTCAGTTTCACGCTGCCGTACTGAGCGACTCGGCCAACGTCGTTGCGGGCGAGATCGACGAGCATGACGTGCTCGGCTCGCTCTTTCGGATCGGTGAGGAGTTCTTGTTCGAGCCGTTTGTCTTCGTCATCGGTAGCTCCGCGTTTGCGCGTGCCGGCGAGCGGGCGGATCGTGACCTCTCCGTCTTCGACGCGGACCATAATTTCGGGCGAGCTGCCGACCAGCGTCGTGTGCGGCGTTCTCAGCAAGAACATGAACGGGCTGGGATTCACGATTCGCAACGCACGATAGATGTCGAGCGGCGAAGCTTTCGTTTCGAGTTGCAGACGTTGGCTGATGACGACCTGAAAGATGTCGCCGGCGACGATGTATTCCTTGCACTTCTCGACAGCGGCCTCGAATTCGGGCTGCGTGAAGTTGGATTGATAGGCCAACTGCGGCTCACCGGTGAGAGTGATGTCATTGAGCGTCAGGTCGGCCTTGCCGGTTTGGAGTTGGCGGCAGGTTTCATCGGCACGGTCGCAGGCTTCGTCATACGCCTGCCTCAGCACGCGGCCCTTGGTTCGTGCGTGTCCGACAACCAGGATCGTTTTCTGGACGTGATCGAAGATGACCATGCGATCGTAAAACGCGAAGGACATATCGGGGAGCTGACGGTCATCGCGCGGCGCGTTCGGCAGATGCTCGGAGTAGCGGACAATGTCATAGCCCGCATAGCCAACTGCTCCACCGCAGAAGCGGGGCAGCTTGGGATGCGGTGCCGCTTGATAACCGGCGATCAGAGATTCGAGTTCCTTGAGCGGATCGTCCGCATGGTGCCGAGTCTCGCGTTCCGGCTGGCCGTCATGGCCGCATTCGGTGAGCGAGACTTCGTGGCCGAACGCTTCCAACCGCAGGAACGGATCGGTGCCGACGAAGCTGAAGCGGCCGATCTTTTCGCCACCGACGACGCTCTCAAACAGGAACGCGCACGATCCCGATTGTAATTTGCAGAAGGCACTGACCGGCGTCAGCGTATCGGCCACCAATTGCCGATAGACCGGCACGAGATCCCCTTGCTGAGCCATGCGGCAGAAAGTGTCGAAGTCGGGAAGATGAATTGGCATGAGGTATCCTCAAGGTTGTCGCGTCTTGAGGAGGGTGGCGATTGCAAACGGCAATTTGCAAACCTCCCACATCACCGACCACGTTTGACCAAGCAAAAGCCACGACTAGAATCCGACCGCCGCACTAACGGAGTCTCAGCGGCTCATTCACGGGTGACATGATGAAGAAGTGCCGTCGGTGTTCCAAGCCAGCCACACTGCACATCACCGAGATTCGGAAAGGTGAGGTGCAGCAGCTTCATCTTTGCGAAACGTGTGCTCAGAAGTATTTGAACTCCGGCCAGGAGACGGATGACGACGGCCTGACGCTGAGTCCCGCCGACGATTCGCTCGAAGCCGGCGACGAGTTGGCGTGCCCGCACTGCGGCATCACTTTTCGGCAGTTTCGTGCCCAAGGGCGATTGGGCTGCCCGCACGACTACAAGGTCTTTGAATCCGAGCTGAACGAACTGCTCAAGAACATCCACGACGACTCGCAGCATTGCGGCAAGGCTCCGTACCAGACCAGCGAGTCGAGGCAGGAACAGTTTCGGCTGATCAAGCTTCGCAAAGAGTTGCTCGCGGCGGTGACGGACGAAGCCTACGAACGCGCGGCGAAGCTGCGGGATGAGATTCAACAAGTCGAATCGAAGCTCAAGGCGGGCCTGCCAGGATAACTGCGGTTCCGCTCCTGAGCCGATGGCGCTAGCCACGGGCCTCGAAGGGTCATGTTTGACGGCGAATCGCCCGACTCAAGCGTGTTCGGCTCACAATGCAAATGCCATTGGACATCACCCTCGGACCTCGGGACTTTCTGAGTCTCAGAAAATCCCTGAGAGCCGCGATTATTCGGGATTTGTGTCGGGTTGCGCGACGAGTTGGGCATTTTGAGCGTGTGACTTCGCGGGATGGTGCGGCGTGCGTCCGCCAATCGCGGCGAAGTCGGGCCAAGTTGTGAACTTGGGCGACGCTCGATCGAGCGTCGCAACGTCAATCCCTCGCTTGCTGGAGATGGTTGCTATGTCGTCGATTTCGATTCTGGCGTCGATTCCTCATGAAACTCAGGCGGTGATCAACGCGCTGCTGGCGACCGGAGCTTTCGGGTTGCTGGGGCTGGTGATGATGTTGGCCGGGTTCAAGGGGTTTGAATTCGTCACGCGGCGACTGGATATCGAGAAGCAACTCGAAAACGGCAACATAGCCGTTGGCGTGGTCGTGGCCGCGTTGCTGTTGGGTGTGAGCCTGATCGTGATTTTCTCGATGCTGTAACTCACGAGCCTGTGACTTAGAGCGTCTAACAGAATGAGAGATGTAACCCGAAGCGTGAGCGAGGGAGTCCACAAGTCCGCATTGAAACCGTCCCTCGCTCACGCTTCGGGTTACATTTTTTTAGACGCTCTTAACTGTCTTGCTGAAGGAGACTGGTCGTGAAACGAAGCACGAAAGTGGCGCTGACCTTATTGGTTCCAGCGATGACGGCATTTGGCTGCGGGCAACCCACGCACACCATCTCTCCGCAAGCTCATCAGACGACTCAAGACTGTGATGTGCCCGCCAAGCCGGGCGAGCCGCCGAAACCAAAATGCACGCCGGTGACAACCAGCCACTCCATGCATCATGGGACGTCACGCTCTTGGTTCGGACCCCTTTTCGGCGGATCGAATTCCGGCGGTGTGTCTTCACATGGTTCATCCAGTTCGAGCGGCGTCGCGCATGGCGGGTTCGGTTCGTCGGGATCCCATTTCTCATCGGGAGGTTAGCCATGCGTCGTGTAACGGCTCCGCCACGACAGAACTGGCGTCGCGATGTCGAAGAGTTGGGATTCACCTACCACACCATCGACGGCGATGTCTATTGGGACGAGGCAGGTTGGTACGAGTTCTCGCTGGCGGAGATCGAAGAGATCGAAGCGGCCACGAACACGTTGCACGAACTCTGTCTGCAAGCGGTGCAGGTGGTGCTCGATGAGGATCGCTTCGAGGAGTTCCGAATTCCGTCGCCGTTTCGGGACTGGATTCGCGCGAGCTGGGACAACGACGAACCGACCGTGTATGGCCGCTTTGATCTGGCCTACGACGGCCGCACGCCACCGAAGCTGTTGGAATACAACGCGGACACTCCGACCGCGCTCTTCGAAGCGGCCGTCGTGCAGTGGAATTGGCTGGAGTCCGTGCATCCCGATCTCGACCAGTTCAACAGCCTGCACGAACAACTGATCGACGCCTGGAAATGGCTGAGCGATCGCGGCCTGAAGCGACTGCACTTCGCAGCCACGGCCGGGCACGAAGAGGATTTCGGCAACACGACCTATTTGCGAGACACCGCCGCTCAGGGCGGAATCGCCACCGACTATCTCGATGTGTCGGACATCGGCTTTGACTCCAAACGCCGCATGTTTGTCGGATCGGACAACGCACCGATCGAGCACTTGTTCAAACTCTATCCGTGGGAATGGATGCTGGCCGAGGACTTCGGGGCGCATCTGCGGACGGCGCGGACTCAGTGGATCGAGCCGCCGTGGAAGATGCTGCTTTCCAACAAGGCGCTGCTGGTGCTGCTCTGGGAATTGTTTCCCGACTGCGAGTACCTGTTGCCGGCCGCGTGGGCACCGTTGTCCGATGACTACGTCCGCAAACCGATCTTGTCGCGCGAGGGCAGCAACGTCCGGCTGGTGCGGCACGGTGAAGTGCTGTTGGAAACCGATGGCCCCTACGCAGATCAGCCAGAGGTCTATCAGGCGTTTCATCCGTTGGCGCAATTCGAGGGACGCCACGCCGTGCTGGGAAGCTGGATCATCGGCGACACCGCGTGCGGCCTGGGCATGCGCGAGGACGAGAACCCGATCACCCACAACACCAGCCGCTTCGTGCCGCACGCCATTCGCGGTTGAGCTCATGACCCTGGAGTCCCCCCAAGCCCAATCACTCCGTGACCGGAACTTTCGAGTGACTCGGCGACGAAGTTTCTCTCGACAACTCATGCACCAGGATTTTGCGGATCAGGTTCAGCTTGCGTTCGATGGTGCGTGTCGTGCGTCCGCTTTTGGCGGCAATCTCGTCGTTGGTGAAGCCTTCGAGTTTCCATTCCGCCAGGCGTGTGAGTTCTTCGCTGTCCAACGCGCGCATCCACAGGTCGTATTGCTCCGCCACTTCGGCCGCGAATTCAGGAGTTGGCTCGCGGCTGATGAGTTGATCGACAGCCGCGCGATCGTCTCCATTGAGGACTTCGACGGCGCGGAAGCCACCGCCACGCTTGAGCCGATTCTGGTCCCGTTGCAGATGCAGCAGCTTGTGAATCGTGATGCTGACCAACAACCGCCACAGTCCTTGCCGGTCGCTCAATTGAGTGAATCGCTGGTTCTCGGCTCCTCGGCAAAAGCTGGCGAAGGCACTCAGAGCGATGTCCTCGGCGTCCACGATCCGGCGATCGGTGGCTCGCATGCGCCCTTCGGCCAGACGCACGAGCCGTTCAAAGAACACCTCCCACAGTCGCTCCGCCGCGAGATCATGGCCGACTTCCAGCCGCCGCAGCCACTCCGTGACTTCCGTAACCGCAGCATCGCCGGGGAGCATTGCGGATTCCTCGAAATGAATTGAACGGGGGCCTTTCAACGGCGGTTCGATTATGGTGTCCCGCGAATTCCGATGCGACGCCCATAGCCATACGGGTTCAACAAATCTTTCGACCGAGTGTCGGGATTCGGACCTGCCTGGGCATTCGGTGCTTGGATAGAAACGAAAACCGTCTTCAAGGAGCACGCCCCGTGATGAAAACCAGAACTCTCGCGATGATCTTGGCCATCAGCATTGTTCACGCCGTCGCCCTGACGGGCCGTAGTGCGGAGCCCAAATTGTTCAAACCGATTAGTTTGGCCCCCATTGCCAATCGAGCGAGAATCGACCATCTGGTGAAACCACCATCGGGAAGAGTGACGCTGGGCGGAGTCCCGTTTGAGTTCCCCACTCCGCACAAAGGCTTTCAGACCGAAGCGCTCAATGGCAATGACCCGTTGAGTGCGGGCATCCACGTCACCGTTCCTCGCCCACTGGCTGTCTATGTTCTCTTGTCTGGCGGCTATGTGCCGCGCGAGCATCAGGGAAAGGAAGTGGGGGCGATCATCCTCGAATTCTCCGACGGAACGGAAATGAATGTTCCGATCAAGGCTTGGGTGACGCTTCGTGAAACTTGGTCGGAGAACGAGACCATCTTGCCGCCCGGTTCCGACGAGAACGCGAAGCTCGTCAACGTCCTTGCCGAGGAGCAGTTCCGAGGGAAAAAGTCCACGGCATTCCTGGATATGCTGGCCATTGACCTGGGCATGAAGAAGGTGGGCACAACACTTTCCGGGATCACCATTCGAGACACGTCACGGAAGACAATCAACAAGACCGGTCCTTACGCGGGTGCTCCCAGTTTGGTCGTGAATGGAATCACGGTCGAGCATGAAATCCCCCCAGAGGATCCTCGAATGGCGGTCATTTACAAATCACTGAAGATCACAAAGCCTCGGATCGTCGGCGGTCCATTTGCTTCCGGAGACACGGTGACGCTGGCCTATGAGCTGACGAATTCGTCCGACGCGGAGCTTCAGATACCCGTCGATGAGACGTACTCTCAGCCATTCAATCTGGTTGGCACACGACAACACTGGGTTGAACGACAAGGCGACGATCATTCCATTCCTAGCCAGCCACCGCAGATCGCGCGGCAAGGATCCAAGTATGCCGCGGGCGGCACCATCATTCACACCAAGGCCACGCTCGCCGCTCGCGAGAGCTTGCCTTTTCAACAGAGTCTTTCAACCAAAGGCTACCCCGCGGGAAAGTACACATACCACATCGAGTATAAGAAGGTTCGAGAAGGCATACTCCAAACCGAAAAGATCGACTTTGAATTGAAGGTCAAATAGTACGACTAAGAACACCAAGCCGCCCTACAACGATTTGAATGGAGACGGCTCTTATGGAGTGTGTCAATGAGTGACGATGCCTCCGAATCACTGTCGGCAGCACGGAGGGTTGATGCTCGGTGTGACGAGTTCGAGTTGGCTTTGGCGACGGGGCAGTCGCGTCAGATCGAGTCGTTCCTGACGGACTTGCCGGCAGCGGAACGGCAGACGTTGCTGTTGGAGTTGCTGGGATTGGAATTGGATTTCCGTGTCGCACGCGGCGAGCAGCCCAAGGTGGGCGACTACGCGAATCGCTTTTCGGAATTGTCGGCCGAGCAACTCGCGGTGATCGTTGAAGCGTCACGCGGCCGAGCCGGAGTGATCGCCTCGGTTGGCTCGGCGGTGCCGAATGCGGAGCAGCCAACCATTCTCGCTCCGACGGATGCCGTCGCGGTCGCAAGCGCTGCCGCACCCGGCGTGCTGAAGCGGGTTCGGTACTTCGGCGATTACGAGTTGCTGCGCGAGATCGCTCGCGGCGGCATGGGAGTGGTTTATGAGGCTCGGCAGCGGAGCCTCAATCGCCCGGTCGCGCTGAAGATGATTCTGTCGGGACAGCTCGCCAGTGCCGAAGAGGTGACTCGCTTTCGTCGTGAGGCCGAGGCCGCCGCGCAACTGGAGCATCCCGGTATCGTGCCGATCTTCGAGATTGGGATCGACGGCGATCAGCACTACTTCACGATGGGCTATGTGTCGGGGCCGAGCCTGTCGGCGCGATTGCGGGAGCGTCCGCTCGAACCGATTGAGGCGGCGACGTTGATCCGAGACGTCGCGCTGGCCGTGCAGTACGCGCATGAACGCGGCGTCGTGCATCGCGATCTCAAGCCGTCGAACATCCTGTTGGCACCGCGTTCGGACAGTAGCCACGTTCGCCAGAACGTGGGTGGGACCGGCGTTCGCTCACACTCTGGCGAGTGTGGCTACGACACGTCGTGTGGCTACTCGCCGCGCATCACCGACTTTGGACTCGCCAAGGTTTCCCACGCCGATCACAGCCTGACCGAGACCGGCCAGATTCTCGGCACTCCGAGTTACATGCCGCCTGAACAAGCGGCGGGACTGACTCACCAGATTGGTCCCGCGGCCGACATCTATTCGTTGGGAGCCGTCTTGTATGCCTGCCTGACGGGACGTCCGCCGTTTCAAACGGCGAGCGTTCTCGACACGGTGCGGCAGGTGCTTGAACGCGATCCCGTATCGCTCCGAGACCTCAACGAGGCGATCCCGCAAGACCTCGAAACGATCTGCCTGAAATGTTTGGAGAAGTCGATCCCGCGCCGCTACTCATCAGCCAAGGATGTCGCGGACGAACTGCAACGCTATCTCGAAGGCCGCCCGATCGACGCTCGGCCGGTGTCGCGCATCGAACGTGGTTGGCGTTGGTGCCGACGGAATCCCGCCATCGCCGCGCTAACTCTGGGCATCGTTGTGTCGCTGATGTCAGGCATCGTGGCCAGCACGATCTTCGGGATCGGCGAACGTCACGCGGCGAAGGAATCGAAACGCCAAGAAGGTTTCGCCAACGACAACGCGCGCGACGCTCAGCTTCAAAAGGGAATCGCCCAACGCGCCGAGCAGACCACTCGTGAGACATTGGAGAAGACTCAAGCCGCTCGCGACGAAGCTCAGCGGGAACTTGCGCGGGCTCGGCAACGACTGTACGTTGGCGACGTCCAACTGGCGGCGATCGCGCTGGCACGAGGTGACATCGCCGCGACGTTGCGATATCTCGAAAACCAACAGCCAGCCGACGACGGCTCCGACCTGCGCGAGTGGGAATGGTTCTACCTGCGCTCCAACTGCTTTGAGCACGAGAAGTCGTATAGCGCTCACGAACGGCCGATCGAGACGGTGGAATGGAATCCCGCCGGCGATCGCTTCGCGGCAGCGGACTCGGCCGGCAATGTCTCTGTCTGGTCCGTCGCGGGGGACGAACCGTTGCATCAATGGCCGACAGGACTCAGGCAACCGCTGCGTCTGAGCTGGGATCATTCCGGCCAATGGCTGGCGGCTTTTCCGATAGTGATTCCCATCGTTCCCGTCGGCCCGGATCAACGCCGATGCTTGGTTTGGAATGTTGAGACAGGGCAGCAGGCTTTGAGTCAATCGGCCAGCGACGTGGCGTGGCATCCAACGCAATCAATTCTGGCGGCAGCCGATCCCAGTGACGGACTGTGGACGTGGAACGGCGGCGATGCGGAAGTGACACGGGTCGGAGTCGCGCAACGAGTGACGACGTTGACGTGGCTTCCGAATGCCGAGCAACTCGCCATCGCCATGACCGACCGCGTCGAGATCATCCGCAGTGACACCGGCGAGACGCTCGCAACTCTGCGAGGTTTCTCCGGTGAGTTAGGTTGCCTATCGGTCAGCCCAGAGGGACGCCGTCTTTGTGGAGCCACTCGCTTTGTGGGGCTTCGGCCGGGTGGCGGTTACGTCATTCCGCCAGAGACTGTCGTGGCGTGGAATCTCGCGAACACCGAAGTCGCCGGGACTTGGAAGATCGCCGCAACCGCAGCGCGGTTGCGCTGGCATGTGGATGGGGAACGCTTTGTCGTTTGTCCCGGAGCGACCAATTCCCTCAAGGTAACAGTTCATCAAATCGGTCATGCCGAGCCGTTGTTGACCGTCGATGGTTTCGACGCTTCCTGGCATGTCAGCCTCCCGCTGCTGGCGGTCGCCGAACGGACCGGCATCGGCCTCTTTCAAACGGCGACGAGACCGATGCTCAAGTCACGCACGCTGCGCGGTCATCTCGGCCAGGTCTACTGTGTCCAATGGAATCCGACGGCGGCGACACTGAACTCTGGCGGTGGTGACACCACGATTCGCCGTTGGCAGGCTGGCGACTCGCATCCCAAGCATTTGCCGCGAGATGCCAGCATCGTCTCAACCAGTTCGGACGAACGCTTTCAGATCATCCGCCAGAACGATCCACCGACCAGCCGTGTGAAATTGATCGATGCCCAATCGGGCGCGGTCCTGAGTGACATGGCTCGTGGAAGCTCCGTCACCGTTTTCTGGAGTCGCTCCGGAAATCGCGTGGCTCTGAATACGGCGACCGAAATCCACCCGACCGAACGGATCACCGGCACGCTCACCGCTTGGGAGACGCAGCCTGCTCGGCAACTCTGGTCCATCCCCAATGACAGCGTCCGCCTGTTGGTCTGGTCGCCCGATGCGAAACAGTTGTTGTGGTCCCGCTATCAGGCCCGCGATCAAGTGCAGCTCGCCGGGGCCGAGGATCGCGAGGTGCAATCGGAGTGGACGCTGGATGGCACCGTGACCGGATTGGTTTGGTCGCCAACTGGAAAAGCCTGGGCCTGCGCGTTCGCCATTGCCGATCCGGCGGGCGGTCCAGCATCCTCGAAAGTGGAGGTGCGCGGGATTGACGGCAAACTGATCGTGAGGCTGGGTGTCCCCGAGGGCTGCGATGGCAGCCGCTGTCGCCCGGAATTCTCGCCCGATGGCCGCCTGTTGGCCTGGGCCACCTTTGAAGTCGAGATGCGACGAGGCCGCATCTTCCTCTGGAACCTGGAGACACGCGAAGTCGTCACGGAGCTGATCGGTCACGACGAGAGCGTGCTGAGCCTCACCTGGAACCGAACCGGGACGCGGATCGCCTCGGGAAACTTCCTCGGCACCAAAATCTGGGACGTCTCTTCGGGACTGCCATTGATCGAACTGGAAAAAGGCGCGGGGGCCGAACTCCGGTGGAGCCAATCGGGACACCGCCTGTTTGGCCAAGTCTTCAGTTGGGATGCGTCACGCGGCTTTGATCACGCTCGGACACTACCGCCCCGGACATTCCAATCGTTTGTCCGGCCCAGTGTCGGGGGTGGATTCTTCTGAGTCTTGTCCGCCCCACAACGCTGTCATCGGGACTCATTCATCGCACCGCATTCCTTTGACTGACTGGCCAGTCAATTGCGTGCCAAGGTTTGACATCCGGCCGACGGAACCGTAAGCCGTGCCGCCAATGGCTGCGTCAGCCCCGCCCCCGATCCTCCCTTCATTCTTCAGGAGACCTCCGATGCCACGCTCACCTTCTTCGTGCCCCGACTGCGAATCGTCTGATCGTCGTTCGTTTTTGAAGACCGCCGGAGCAGCGACTCTGGCGGGAGTCGCGATGCCGATGCTCGTGGGACAAGCGGGACTGTTTGCCGCTCCCACCGCCAAGAGTTCGGCCGAGACCGCCGTCGCTCGCTTCTTCGCTTCGCTCTCGGACGAGCAAAAGAAAACGATCTGCTTCCCGTTCGAGCATGAACTGCGAACGAAGATCAACGCCAACTGGCACATCACCAAGCCCAAGGTCGGCGGCGATTTCTTCGACAAAGATCAGCAAGTGATTGTCAGCGAGATCGTCAAGAACGTGACTTCGGAAGAGGGCTATGTGCGGCTCAAGAAGCAGATGAACGAAGACGCCGGCGGCATCGGCGAGTTCAGCGTCGCGATGTTCGGTCAGCCGGGCGGCCCGTTCGAGTGGGAGCTGACCGGCCGGCACCTCACGCTGCGAGCCGACGGCAACAGCGTCGATAAAGCGGCCTTCGGTGGTCCCATCATCTACGGCCACGGCGAAGAGAATCCCAAGGAAAACATCTATCACTATCAGACCCAGCAAGTGAACGAGGTCTTCAAGGCGCTCGACGCCAAGCAGGCCGAGAAGGCACTGGTCGCGAAAGCTCCGGGCGAATCGGCCGTCGCGCTGCAAGGGGACAAAGGGACGTTCGCCGGCATCGGTGTGAGCGAACTCAGCGCGGATCAGAAGCAACTCGTCACGAAGACGATCCAAGTCTTGCTGTCTCCGTATCGCCAGGAGGACGTGGACGAGGCGATGGAGATCGTCAAGGCGTCGGGCGGGTTGGACAAACTGCACATGGCCTTCTATCAGCAAGGGGATTTGAACAACGACAAGTTGTGGGACATGTGGCGTGTCGAAGGCCCGTCGTTCGTGTGGCACTTCCGCGGCGCTCCGCACGTCCACGCCTACATCAACATCGGGATGGCGAGCAAAGGCTGATGCGCTGAAGCCTCCGTAAGCTGGGCGAGTCGCTCCTGCGAGTCGCATTCAGACATGGACGATTCGTTGCACCTCTCCCTGAAAGCAAGAAGCCCGGCTCCTCACAGAAGCCGGGCTTTTTTCGTTTTCTCGTTCCCACGCTCCGAGGCCGTGAAGATTCCGAGCCGCGTTCGCCAGAACGCGGGCTTGGGACACCCCGCGTTCTGGCAAACGCGGCTACGAAAGTGCGCAGTCGTGTTACTTCACTGATGCGATTGCATCAGGCGAAACCAGCGTTCGAAGAAACGACAGCACGCGGGTTTGATCCGCTTTGCTCAGTTGGAAGTAACTGATCGCTGCGGCGTGTCCTTCGCCGCCGTGCATGGCGATCGCTTGTTCGAGCGTCTTGGCTCGGCCGTCGTGCAGGTACGGAGCCGAGTCACGCACGCCCCACAGTGGCGCGGTCCGCCACTCTTGCGACGCGGCTCCCTTGAGGTCGTCGGGGATTGTTTGCAGCGTTTGCGAATTCGAGACCGGGAATCGTCCGCCTTGGATTTGGATCGCCGTCAATTCGGGAATCGGATCTTCGCTGTCGGACGCGGTTGAGTCAGGAATGAAGACTCCGTAGCTGCCGGAGTCGCCGCTGTCCGGTCCCATGTCATGCAATAACAGATCGCTGTAGATCCCCGCGACTTCGCCCAACTGCGGTGTATGACAGGCGGCGCAGCCGACCTTCGCGAACAACCGCTCGCCTGATTGCAGCGCGGCACGCAAGGCGGCGTTGTCGGTGGTGATCGCGGCCGGAGCGGGTAGCTCCTTCAAGTATTTGACGAGCGCATCGCATTCGGCTTGATTGAGATCGAAGCCGGCCGGCTGATAGTTGGGACGCTGCGGCGAACCAGCTTGCGGATGATCGGGCACATGCAGGCCCAGCTCGACGGCGCACGCGGTCATCGTGAAGTCATAGAGGCTGGCCTTCTGAGACTTCCAACCAAAGCGACCGATCTTGCCATCCTTCAGCCGAGCGACACGTCCCGTGGCTTGCGGATAATTCGGATCGGATTTCTCAGCGGCGGCGATCAAGACCGCATCGGGGATCGCATCAATCACCCCGGCACCGAACAGCGACGTCGTGTTCCGCTGACTAATCTGCGGGGCGAACATCGGCGACTGTTCTCCTCGGTGAGACATGAACGCCATTTGGCCTCGGAATGTCGGGTGTGACATAAAAGTGTCGGTCAGACTGGTGAGCTTTTCGATCGACATTTCGCGCGGCTGAATTCCGGTCAGCAGCAACTGAAACGCGAACTCCCCGATCTGGCCGGGAGGGATGGCCTGCTCGGGCGGTAGCCCCGCGCCGGAGAACTGGCCAAGTTCATTGAACCCTTCTTTGCCGAGCATCAGCTTCTGTCGCCACTCGGAGTAGTTGAGGTCGGTGCTCGAACGGTGCAACACGATGCTGCGAGTCTTGGCGAGTCCCGGATGAATGTCCTTCAGAGCCGCCAGCATGAGTTGGCGTTGTTGTTCCGTCGGAGCAGTCGGCTTCTTGGCCGACTCCGCTTTTTGCTTCTTGGCGTCAGCAAGTGCTTGAGTAAACGCGGCGGCGAATTGCTCGGCGAACGAAGCCGTTCTTGCTGGCGGGGGCACTTCGACGGCGGACGCTTCTGTGGCGGGAGCTTGCAGCGGCTCCGCGTCTTGCGGGATCGCGGCGGCTTCGATGGCTTCGTGCGAATTCGACAATCGGATCGCCGAGATGACAGTGACGTTCTTACTCTCGGAGCCACTGCCGCCGACTCCCCCTTGATTGTGACACGCGACGCACGACGACTCATTGAAGACCGGACCCAAGCCATCCCCGCCGTGGCTGCGCGGATCGTTGGGGAGCCACTCGCGCAAAAAGATTTCGCGACCGGAGATCGCTGGAGATTTCGCTCGCGATGCTGGAGCCTCCTCGGCCAGAGCCGATGCGATCCAGAAGGCGCTACCACAACCGAACACCAACACGCGTAAAACGACTTGGGAAAGTGTCATGTCGATTTCCTCTGAGTTGTCTTGATCGAACGTGATCGAACTTGGCTGCGAACGCCGCCGTGAATTACGAGGCACGTTACCATCGCCCATCGAAAAGAGAAGACAAGTTTGCGAAAGCGATCGTGTCGGCTTATACCTCGCGCGGCCGGTTGTGAGACGTAGCCACGCTCGCCACTGCCTGTCGAAAAAGTCGGAGTCATGTAACCCGAAGCGTCAGCGAGGGTCGGAATCTTCGAGAAATCACAATACAAACTCCCTCGCTAACGCTTCGGGTTACATTTTCCGCCACGCTCGCCACTGCCTGTCGAAAAAGTCGGAGTCATGTAACCCGAAGCGTCAGCGAGGGTCGGAATCTTCGAGAAATCACAATACAAACTCCCTTGCTAACGCTTCGGGTTACATTTTCCGCCACGCTCGCCAGAGCGTGGGTCATCTGGCTTGGACTTGCCCACGCTCTGGCGAGCGTGGCTACGAAATGCGACGAGGACTGTTCAATGACCAAACGAGCGGAATGGCATTCGACGACAATCTTGTGCGTGCGGCACAACGGGCAGTGTGCGATGGGAGGCGACGGGCAGGTGACGCACGGCACGACGATCCTCAAGTCCGACACCAAGAAGATTCGCTGGTTGCTGGAGAAGAAGGTGCTCGTCGGATTTGCTGGCTCGACCGCCGATGCGTTCGCTCTGATGGAGCGGTTCGAGGCGAAGCTCAAGGATTACCCGAACAACGTCCCGCGCGCGGCCACCGAGTTGGCTCGCGACTGGCGCACCGATCGGATGCTGCGACGACTGGAGGCGATGCTGATCGTCGCCAATGAAGAGCACTCGCTGCTGATCACCGGAGTCGGCGATGTCATTCAGCCGACCGACGGAGTGCTGGGCATCGGCAGCGGCTCGCCCTATGCCATCGCGGCGGCGCGAGCACTGGCTCGCAACTCGCAACTCTCCGCCGGCGAGATCGTCAAGGAATCCATGCGGATCGCGGCCGAACTCGATATCTACACGAACGACAATTTGACGCTCGAAGAATTTTCCTGCAAACGCTGATGCTCCGTAGCCACGTTCGCCAGAACGTGGGATTTTCGCCAGTTGGCCCACGTTCTGGCGAACGTGTCGAAAAAGTCGGAATCATGTAACCCGAAGCGTCAGCGAGGGTCGGAGTCATGTAACCCGAAGCGTCAGCGAGGGTCGGAATCTTCGAGAAATCACAATCCAAACTCCCTCGCTAACGCTTCGGGTTACATTTTCCGCCACGTTCTGGCGAACGTGGCTACACCCGACTCGGAGAGTCTGGCTACGGAGTTTCCTCTCAACCTGGAGTCGTACCCGTGCAATCACTGACACCGCGTGAGATCGTCGCGGAACTCGATAAGTACATCATCGGCCAAGACCCGGCGAAGCGTGCGGTCGCCATCGCGCTGCGAAATCGCTGGCGCTGGCAGCAACTTCCCGAGGAGGTTCGCCGGGACATCACGCCCAAGAACATCATCATGATCGGCCCGACCGGCGTCGGCAAAACCGAGATCTCACGTCGGCTCGCCAAACTGTCCGACGCGCCGTTCATCAAAATCGAAGCGACCAAATACACCGAAGTCGGCTACTACGGCCGCGATGTCGAGAGCATGGTTCGCGATCTCGTCGAAGCGGCCATCGCGATCGTCCGCGATAAAAAACGAAGCTCGATTCAAGACGAAGCGAAACGCCGCGTCGAAGATCGGCTGCTCGATCTACTGATCCCCGCGCCGCCCCCGAAGAAGAAGCCGCGCAGCTCGCCGCAGCCGTTCGACTTCCTCATCCAGGCGGCGACCGGCCAGTCGCCGGATGACGATGACGACGACGAACCACTGAGCGAAGCGGCTCAAGAGCGGGCGTCCGACCGCAGCAGCCGTACCCGCGAACGCTTCCGCGCGAAGCTGCGGGCGGGTGAGCTCGAAGACAAAGAAGTCGAAATGAAAATCGAATCCCGGCTGATGCCGGTCCACGTCATGTCCAACATCGGCGGCATGGAACAGATGGAAATGGACCTGCAAAACCTGTTCGAGAAAATCGGCCCGAAGCAGACGTCGAACCGCAGCGCTCCGATCCGTAAGGCTCGCGAGATTCTGATGGAACAAGAACTCGAAGCACTGATGGACAAGGACGCGATTCATGAGGAAGCGGTGAAGCTGGCCGAAACGCACGGCGTCATCTTCATCGACGAGCTCGACAAAATTTGCGGCGGAGCGGAATCGCACGGCCCGGACGTCAGCCGTCAAGGCGTGCAACGCGACTTGCTGCCAATCGTCGAAGGGACGACGGTCCAAACGAAGTACGGCTATGTGAAGACCGATCAAGTCCTGTTCATCGCCGCCGGAGCCTTTCATCGTTCGCGACCTTCCGACTTGATGCCCGAACTGCAAGGCCGCTTCCCGATCCGCGTCGAGCTGTCGCCGCTCACGCGCGACGACTTCATCCGCATCCTCACCGAACCGAAGACCTCGTTGACTCGGCAGTATCAAGACCTGCTGGGAGCCGACACCGTCAAGCTGAAGTTCACGAAGGACGGCATCGAAGCGATCGCCGACATCGCCTATCAAGTCAATCAAACAACGCAGAACATCGGAGCGCGCCGCCTGCACACGATCCTCGAACGCCTGCTGGAAGACATCAGCTTCGAGGCTCCCGACGTGAAGAAGAAGTCGTTCGCCATCGACGGCGACTACGTCCGAAAGAAGCTGCAAGACATCCTGCAGAACGAAGACCTCAGCAAGTTCATTCTGTGACTTGTCGCTGGCCGACAGCCGATGGCCGAAAGCCGAAAGCCGTTATTCCGTTTTTCAAAACACCTCGCGGACAAGCACCGGAACAGTCGCGATGAATCACGCCGCTCCTCAGACTCGGTGCCTTGAACACCAGTTGCCGGAGGATTGCCCCAGTCCGATCGGCCTGATCTGCCGCGAGTGTTATGCACGCTGGCAGCATGACCCGCCTCGCGGCCCCTGTCGGAGTTTCTGGGAAAGCCAGCCGGTGCTCAGCGACGGTGAACCGTGTTCGGTGTTCGCTTTGGTCTGGGACAACTTTCAGATTCGATCGCTGCATCCGAGCACGGCGTTGGATGATTTGGAACGAGAGGCGCGAGAGGTCTTGAAGTCCGCGAACGAGAGACGACCACAAAAAACGGTATAACGGCTCTCGGCCATCGGCAGTCGGCCGGAAAAAAGAATCATCCGACGGCTAACTCTTCGTCGCGGACATCGGTCACGAACATGCAGCCGGGGCTGTGCGTGATGACCAGCGGCGGCTTCGCGGCCATGATCGCCGCTTGAGGTGTCACGCCGCAGGCCCAGAACACAGGAACCTCGCCCGCGCGAATCGGCACCGCCTCTCCGAAGTCCGGCTTTGAGACGTCCACGATACCGATTGCCGACGGATCGCCGATGTGAACCGGAGCACCATGCACCGACGGGTAACGCGAAGTGATTTGCACCGCGCGAATGGCATCACTCGGAGTCAGCGGACGCATCGAAACCACCAGCGGACCATGAAACAGTCCGGCCGAGCGGCACGCGATGTTCGTCCGAAACATCGGCACGTTGACTCCGAGTTCAATGTGTCTGACCGGCAACCCAGCACACAGCAGCGCGGACTCGAACGTGAACGAACAGCCGATGACGAAGCTGACGAAATCGTCTTGCCAGTACCGCGCGATGTCGGTCGGCTCATCGACCAGTTCGCCATTGCGCCAAACTCGATAGCGCGGCAAGTCGGTTCGCACGTCGGCATCCGGCGCGACATGACGCGGCACCGGATCGCCCGGCTCGGTCACATCGAGCAGCGGACAGGGCTTCGGATTTCGCTGGCAGAACAGCAAGAAATCAAACGCCAGCGCCTGAGGCAGCACGACGAGATTCGTCTGCGCGAAGCCATCGGCGAGACCGCACGTCGGCTTCGTCCACGAACCCTCTCGGCAAGCGGAACGCACAGCAACACCAGTGATGAGTTGAAAAGGATCGCTCATTCGTCAATTGCCATTGTTTGTTGGTGTTGTGAAATTGCCGCCCCGCATTCGTCGTCTCCCTTCATTCGTCGGGCTCATTCAAAAAGACCCGACGAATGAAGGGAGACGACGAATGGGACACCTTGGTCGGGGATGTTTTCTGCAGCCAGATTCAATCGACCGCTTCACGCCTTTGCCACTCTGCGACGGAATCGCCACATCCATGACGAATGAACAATCACAATCCGCTCGCGTCGAATGGATCGGCATCAGCCCCGGCCATCGTCAGCCGATTGAACCGCGGGACGAAGTCACCGTTGCCGTCGGCACGGGCGTTGACGGCGACTATCACTCGAAGAAGAAGCCGGGAGGTCAGCGACAAGTTACGCTGATTCAAGCGGAACACTTCCCCCTCATCGCGGCCAACACCGGTCGAGACTCTGTCGAGCCGGAGATCTTCCGCCGCAACATCGTGGTGCGCGGTGTCGAATTGGCCTCGCTGATTGGCCAGCGCTTCCGCATCGGCGAAGCGCTGCTCGAAGGGACCGGCCCCTGCACGCCGTGCTCACGCATGGATGAGAATCTTGGCGCGGGAGGACGAATCGCGATGAAAGGACTTGGCGGCCTGACCGCGATGGTCATCGAGCCGGGACGAATTCGTCGAGGCGATTCCGTGAATGTTTAGAGCCGCGACCAACCGAGCGCTCGCTGCAACTGAAACTGAGCCACGTTGTAGTCGTTGACCGCTCGCAGATAGTCGCGGCGGGCTTGAGCGAGTGCTTGCAGAGATTGCAGCGTCTCCAGCGGTAAGCCCTGAGCGTTGCGGATCCGTTCCGAGTTTCGCTCGAACGAACTGGCTGCCGCTTGGACTCCCTCTTCCGCCACTCCGATTTGCCGCTGTCTCGCCGTGACTTGAGTATGAGCTTCGACCACTTCGCGCGCGATGCGGTCGAGCGTCGCGACCTCTCGCCAGCGGGCTTGATTCACTCGCGAGTTGGCTTCGGCTCGCGCGGCTTTCTCACCCAGACCGAGATTGCGGACCTCCCAATAAGCGACCGCGTCGGCATCCAACCGCTGATCGGGACGGCGGAAGTTGTCTCCGAGTCCCCCTCCAAATCCGCCGTAGCTGACTCCCAACAAGACGCTCGGCAGCAGCGGCGCATGTTGCTCGCGCTTCAACCGAGCACACGCTTCGGCGACGAGTTGTTGTTGTTCACAAATCTCCGCGCGATGCGACAAGCCCTCGGCCACCAGCTCCTGAATCGAACCGCCGGGGCTTTGCAGAGTGAGAGGGACGACGGTCGTTTCCGTCGGCAGCAATTCCACCGTCGGGTCGATGTGCAGCAACTGAGCGAGTCGAGCCGAGGCGACTTGGACCGTCTCCTCCGCTCGAACCGCGTCATTGCGCCGCATGGCGAGTTCGGCACGCGCGCGGTCGTGATCGGCGGCCAATCCCTCGCCGATGTCGGCATACGCTTTGGTCAGTTCGGCCAACTTGTTCGCGTGATGCTGGATGTCACGAGCGATCGCCAACTCCTGATTGGCTCGCAAGAGTTCGAGGTACGCGATGGCCGCGGCGAGCATCGCGTCTTGCTCGGCGACGGTCGCGGAATACTGACGGGATGCGGCGGCATGTTCGGTGATGTCCGGCTGATGGATCGCGTCGGCCAGATGAAATGAAGCCACGATCCCCGGCACGGTCGGCGAACCCGCTCCGACCGCGTTGGCTCCGAAACCGGCGAAGCCCGCGTTGCGGCTCGTTCTGATGATGTCCCCTTCGACGTTCTGAATTCGACCTTCGTGCTTATTCCAATTGGCACCCGCTCGGATGGAAGGGAGCCACAACGCTTCGGCCCGCGCGTGCTGAGCGAATGCTTCATTGATCCGCTCGCGAGCAAACGCGACGTTCGGATTCTGCCCAGCCGCAAGCTGCACCGCCGAGGCCAAGTCGATGGCGAAGCCCGTCGGCGCGAGGGAAGTTGGCTGAGACTCTGTCCGGGACTCCGGCATTGACGGAACCGTGACCTCGGTCGTGAACGCGGTCGTGAACGCGGCCTGTTGGATTTCGTGAGCGATCTCCGGAGACACGACACCAGCAATCGGATGTGGGTGAACTTGTCGGACCTCCGCCGTGGACGAAGTCGCGCAGCCCGCCGCGATGGTCAGTAGACCGCAGCGACTCACGAATCCAATTTGTCTCAACGCGGCGATCACGAAGCTGAGTCCTTCTGAGGCAAACGGCACGATTCGAGTGAATTATCTGTGGCCGTTTTTGCCGATGCCGCGCGGAATCCGTTCCGCAGCGCATTCGACACCGAGCCACGAATTCGGGATCGGCAAGGTGCGGCGACCGTATGCAGGATTCCGAGCGTTCGGATCGCTCACAGGACAACAGTCGTGTCGGTCGCGAAAACCGGGGCGACGCGCGAGGGCTGGTGGAGTTTGCAGCGCTCGAATGAGGTGACGGCGAGCAAGATCACTTCGCTGCGATCACTTCGCTGCGATCACTTCAACGGCCTGTCCCTCTTTGTACGCGGCGAGGTTTGCGCCGATCAGCGATTCGTTGCCGGTCAGGCCGGAGACGATCTCCACGTCGGTCCCCGCGACGATGCCGGTCTTGATCGGAAGCTTCACGATCTTGTTGTCGGCGGAGATGCTCAGGCAAAACGAATCGGCCCCCTGCTTGAGGATCGCCGACTTCGGGAGCGACAGCGCATCGGCTCGCCGAGCAACTTCGATCTCGGCGGTCGCGTACATGCCCGGCCGCAATCGGCCGCTGGGGTTCTCGATGTCGATCTCGGTGCGCAGCGTGCGCGAACTCGATTGCAACATCCATGAGGTGCGAGCGACTTTCCCCGTGAAGGTCTCGGCGAGCGACGGGACTCGGATCGTGGCCGGACTTCCCTTGTCGATGAAGCCCGCATCCGCTTCGGGAACATCAAGTGAAACACGCACCGTGTCCGCACGCACGACGACGAACAGCGGCTTGCCACTCGTGCCACTGGGCTGCACGAGATGCCCGGTGTCGAGATGCCGCTCGGTGATGACTCCGTCGAACGGTGCGCGGAGCGTGGCATAGCCGAGCAACGCTTGCGTCTTCTGTTCATCGGCTTGAGCCACTTTATGTTTCGACTGCGCGGCGACGAGGTCTGCGTCCGCTTGCTCGATGTTGGCGGCCGATTCGCTGAGCTTGGCTTGAGCCGATTTGATCTTGGCGGCGATCTCGCGCCGTGCGGCGTCGGCCGCTTTGAACTGCTGCTCGGTTTCGTCGGCGACCTTCTGCGCGACCGCCTGCTTGGCAACGAGTTCGCGAACACGCTCGAACTCGGACTTCCAGCGTTCGTACATCGCGTCGGCTCGTTCGATAGAGGCGCGAGCTTCGTCAACGAGTGCCTCGGCCGATGTCTTGGCGGAGATCGCGACCTTAACCGCGGCCTGCGACTGCGTGATCTCCGCCGCGGCTTGGGCGACGAGCGCCTGCTTCTGTTTCAACTCCGCGTCGAGTTCCGGCATCTCCAACTCGGCGAGGATTTGACCGGGCTGTTCCGGCTGATCGGTACTGACTCGCGAAGGCCCCGTGACCTTGTCGCCGATATCGACATGCACTCTCTTCACGAACCCAGCCAGCTTGGCATGAATCGCGGTCTCCTCAAACGCAGCAATCTGTCCCGGCTGCTCGGTGACACGAACCAGCGGCTTGTGCCCCGGCTTGATCGGCGTGACACGCATGACTCCGTGAGTCGGCTCGGTAACAGCTCCTGTCGCCGCCGTGGTTGCCGCCGGCTGATTGCAGCCGCTGATGAAAACCATCACACCCAGAACCCAGCCCATCCCAATCGTTCGCATGTCGAATCTTCCTTAGAACCTGTCCAACATTAACACCAAGTTTTGATGGGCGGGAATCTGTCTTTCTCCGTGCTCCGGCCCTGCCATCCGTGCGGCTCCAAACGGGCTTGACGAATCGCGGAAAACTAAGTGCCGCACGGATGGCAGAGCCGGAGCACGGAGGAAGACGGTCTGAAAAAAACGCCTTGGCTGTTTGCAGCCATCAAAACACGAAGTTGTACTTGGACAGGTTCTTAGTCGAGCTAACTTTCAAACCGCAACCCAGGCACGCGACAGAAATCGCGAGCATTGCGTGTCAGCAGAAGCGCGTCTTGAGTTAAAGCCAGAGCGGCGATTCTCAAATCCTTTGTACCAATTCCAATCCCCGCCGACTGTAGACGAGCAAATTCATCCGCCGCTTCGGAGTTCCAACAGACGATCTGCCATCGCCGCAAAACCAACACGAGTTTGACGAGACGTTCGTAAGCGTCGATTCAATCGCTCTCCTTGCGGGCCTTGTGAATCTTCGGTAGGCATCACCATGAGCCTCAGCGATGACTTTCGAGAACTCACCGGAAAGTGAGAGGGCGTAATGGCTGGTCAGAAAAAAAACGCTGCGGCGGTGCGATTGGGGCTGCCGGCGGATTACATCGAGTTCCTGGAATCGCTGAAGACGCGCGTTCGGCAGGCTCAGACGAAAGCCATGTTGTCGGTCAACCATGAGATGATCGCGATGTACCGGGACATTGGCCGGCAGATCGTCGAGCGGCAGGAGCGAGATGGTTGGGCAAGAGCGTCGTGGATCGGCTGGCGAGTGATCTCCAACAAGCGTTTCCGGGAATGGGTGGCTTCTCATCGGTCAACGTTCTGCGGATGCGGACGTTCTTTTTGGCCTATCGGGCTGTTGCGTCTTACGTGCCATCGAACGCGATCTGGAAACGGGTCTGGTGGACCACATCCAAAAGTTTCTGCTGGAACTGGGAGCCGGGTTCGCGTTCGTCGGCCGGCAGGTGCCACTGGTTGTTGGCGAGTAGGCTTGCCGAGCATCGCGGAGATCGAAGCCGAACTGGAACTTCGCGACGGTGACTCTTCGACGTGACACCGCCGACCCACACGCCGCGCAACTCTGACCAATGATCCCAGATTGATTCAGGAGACCGAGCCATGAAGGTTCTGCCTGTAGCCGAAGTCGTGAGACTTCGGACATCGCGCGACAAGCCACCGAAATCTCACGATTTCGGCTACGAACGAACTCCCGGTTGTGGCCCTGAAGATCTCGGTTGTGGCCGGTCTCCCGGCCGAGCCACTTCATTCCGACCGCAGGTCTCCCCGCAAACAGCGTGACCTTCGATCGATCCGCCGCAGCGGATGGCTCGATCAGGAAACCGGCCACAACAGCCATTCAGAAAATGTGACCTCGTGAAACCTCGTCCGCCGCCGCTTGCTGTTCAGCAGTTTCAGCGTTGAGATGCCGCACCACGGCTGGTCTCCCGACCGAGCCACCTCAAAAGAAGACGTTGCCCGACGTCTTGAAGTGATCGCGCTGACGTGACTGAAGCCGTCAGTTGAGTGACTTTCCTTTTTAAGATTTCAAGGAGTTCAAAATGTCTGATTCGTTGTTGAAGAAGGTTCAAGCTGCCGTCGCGGGGTCGGCGGCGGCGTTTCGGTCGCGAGTCACTTTGCAACCTGCCGGTGGCGAAGGGGACAAGGTGTTTCCACCGACTTATTCGGGAGCAGTTTACGCGACCGAGAAACGGCGATTGCCGGGGCATGATGATCCGGTCGAGTGTGTGCTGCTGGACTCGGTGCAGAGTCAGGCCAACCGCATTGAGGAAGCGTTGCAAGACGCCGTTGACGAGGGACGAATCCAGATTCCGGTTGTCGAAGTGGACTTCTCCGATATCCCGATCGTTGAACCGGGGCAGAAGGCGGAAGGATTGTTTGAGCCGATTGGACGAGTGACGAGCCTGGAAGCACCGCATCGTGTCGCGGACGCCATCTTGCGTGACAGCGAGTTTTGCGACGATCAAGGCAAACGCACGCCGTTCCGAGAAACTCCCGCCGGAAAGAAGATCGGCTTTGCCAATCTGCGGAACGCGACGCCTCTGTTCGAGATTTGCCCTACCGCGCTGCTGCTGGGACTGTGGGACTCAACCGGGCCGAAAGGTGGTTTGGGAACCAAGTTTCAACGCGCGCTGGTTTCGGAAATCATCGGCGTCGATGCGAGCTACGGAGCCAAGACCAGTAGCCGAATTGATCCACTGGCGATCCGCAAAGATTCGGCCTTGATCTACGAGACTCCCGATCGCGGCTGGACTCTTTCGTCGGAGGAAGCAGCGAAGGACAAGAGCAAGAAACCGATTCCGAAGGGCAAGGACGGCAAACCCTCCGAGGCCAATCATGGCAACATTGTTCCTGACGTCAGTTGGGAGAAAGACAAAAATGGCAACGTCGTTTGGTACGACCGCAAGGAGTTTTCCGACCTTGTTTACGATGCGAAACAAGGCAGGTGGAAACGACCTGTCGCAGGGGGCGTTACCATCGCCTACGCGGAGCAAATGACGGTCATCTCATTGCCCGCGCTGCGCAGGTTGCAGTTCCCAGTGAATGGCAAGGTCTCGAAAGAAATCAACGACGCTGGGCGAACCGTGCTGGCAGCGCTGGGACTTTGTGGTGCGGTACTGGCGGCAGAGCGTGGTTTGGATTTGCGTTCGCGTTGTTTGCTCTGGCCGACTGCGCCACTGAACTGGGAGTTGCTCGACCGGCCGGGCAGCAAGGCTGATTCATTTGAATTGGATGGCAAAAGGGCGATCCAGTTGCTGGTCGATGCGGTCAAGCACGCGAAGGACGTTGGTCTGTCGTGGATGGAGGAGCCGCTCCAACTGAAGCCCGCGAAGAAGCTCGTCGAGTTGGTTTGCAAGAGTCAGAGGATGGCAATCAGCAGCGGCGACGAGGGTGAAGGAGGTGAGGAATGAGCATTGCAACAGCGGTTGCCGACGTTGAGGCGACTCAAAAACTCAGCTTCAAGATTCACGTTCGATTCATCACCAGTCGTTGCGTTGCCACGCGGGTTGACGCTCGTGAGCGGCCGGAATGGCCGCCGCATCCGGGCCGGCTTTACATGGCTCTGGTGGCGGCTCACTTCGAGACGGACGGATCGACCGAAGACAAAGTTGCCGAGCGTGGAGCGTTGGAATGGCTGGCGGACCTGTCCGCGCCGCTCATTCAGTCGGTCGAATCTAGCGAACGAAGCCCTGTGACCTATTACGTCCCCGTGAACGATGCGCCGCTGCCCAACAAGGCAATGCTACAGTCGGCTCCGGGGATGCCTCGGTCACGGCAGTCGCGTGCGTTTCCGACCGTCATTCCGATGAGACCTTCTGGCCAAAGTGAAACTGATCCCGATGTCACGTTTGAATGGCGAATGGCTTCGGGGTTGTCTGAGCATCTGCCCGCATTGGAACGGTTGTGTCGCGAGACGATTCGTGTGGGTCATTCTTCGTCGCTCGTCATGGCTTGGACTGAAGCAGCAGCAGTGAATGAGGACTGCGACTGTTGGGAACCGTCTGATTCCGTCACCGAACTGACTTGTCGCATCGCGGTTGCGGGCGAATTGGATCGACTCAAGGAAGCCTGCCGAGTGGATCAAATCAACCTGTTTGGCGATCTGAAAGTTGAGATCGATGCTCTGGAGTCGGTGATCAAAACGTCGAGCGGAACAGCTAAGCGAGAAATGAAAAACCAGCTTGTGGCGACAAAAAACCGCTTCGCCGAAGCGTTTGGAGAAACTTACAAGTCGAGCCTGCGACCGCCGGAGCCAACACCGGCTTCGCTCGGTGTCTGGCAGGGATATCGTCGCACCGGCTCGGCTCACGGCAGCCACCAGCAAGTCCATGCCAACTCGTACTTCGAGCGAGACTTGCTTGTGCTCGCGAAACTCGACGGCCCCACGCTCAATGTCGAACGCACTCTGGGACTGACTCAGACACTCCGGGCCGCGTTGATCGGCACTCACGGCAACGCGGAGATTCCCGCGTGGCTGTGCGGCCATGATTCCGATGGCAACCCAACGTCATCGCCGCACGCCGCGTTTCTGGCGTTGCCTTTCGTGGGGTATCCGCACGCGGACGGGCATTTGATGGGATTGGCAATCGCACTGCCCAAAGGGATTTCACCTGCGGAGCGAGGGCGATGGCTAAGTCCGCTGCTGGTCAATCAGGAAACGGGGGAAGCGGCTGAATCTGCGCTCAAGCTCTGGGGCCAAGACCTTCCGGACTGGACGCTGCAACTTGAAGAACGTCCGTCGCCACCGCTGATCCTGCAAAATGAAACCTGGACCAAGCCATCGACGACTTGGGCTTCCGTCACTCCGGTTGTATTGGATCGATTCCCGAAAGCCTCGCGCACGGAAGACCGTAGCGAATGGCACGCGGAAGTTATTGAGATCATCAAGCTGTCCTGCACACGAGCCGGACTTCCTGAACCTGTTGAGGTCGATGTAGACTCGACCGCTTGGCATGTCGGCGTACCGCGAGCCTGGGCCAAGTCACGCCGCATTCGCAGCCGCCGCGAAGGTCCAACAACGGGGGCACTCGGAGACGGGTTCCCTTCGTTGCCGTCGAAACAGACGCGACCGGCCAAGCCGCAGGTTCACGTTTGGTTGCGATTCGATCGGCGCGTCGCCGGGCCGGTGCTGATCGGAGCCGGTCGCTTTCAGGGATATGGGATGTGTAAGCCGATCACCAGCAAAGGAGCCGCGACGTGACCAACCATCCTGAGCTTCAACCCGAATCGTTCTCCGCGTTCTTCCATGCGCTTTACAACCGCAGTCCGTTTCGCTGGCAGGCGCACTTGGCCGAACAGGCCTGTCACGGTGACTGGCCGCGATTCATTAAGTTGCCGACATCGAGCGGCAAGACGAGCTGCCTCGACATCGCCGTGTTCGCACTGGCTCATCAGGCTTGGCGTCGCCGTGCGAACGGCGCGGCCGTTGATGCGCCACGGCGAATTTTCTTCGTCGTCGATCGCCGCATCATCGTGAACGAGGCGTTTCTTCGGGCAAACCATCTGAAGAAGAAACTGAAGGCAGCCCTCGACCAAGACGACAACCCGCTTTATCCCGTCGCATGGTGGCTGCAATCTTTGGCGGACAACAAGCACGCGCCGCCTCTCGATTGCGTCGAACTTCGTGGCGGCATTTATCGAGACGATGCCTGGGTTCGGTCGCTGCTCCAGCCGACGATCGTGACCAGCACCGTCGATCAAGTTGGCTCGCGGTTGTTGTTTCGCGGCTACGGCGTTTCCGATCGCAATCTGCCGATTCATGCGGCACTGACAGCCAACGATTCGCTGATCCTGCTTGACGAAGCCCATTGCTCGAAGCCGTTCAGTCAGACGATGGAAGCCATCGCCCGCTATCGCGATGCTCGTCTGACTCCGAACGAAACCCCACGCTGGGCCGAGCAGCCGATTCGCACGCCGTTTCGATTCATCGAGATGACCGCCACACCGCGCAATGCTTCGACCGATGATGTCTTTCAACTGGAAGGCGCGGACTATCAAGTCGACCCAGCGCTCGAAGAACGACACGGTTGCGCCAAGCCGATTCGACTCGGTGAATCGAGTGCCAAGGGAGCCAAGCAGAATGAGACATTGGCCAAGCACTTGGTTGTCCACGCCGATTCACTGGCTGAAGGAAGCGATTCACAGCCTCCCTGTTTCCGCGTCGCGATCGTGGTGAATCGTGTGGATTGTGCGCGCCAGGCATTCAAGTTGTTAAAAGCGAAGCACGGCGATCGAGTCGAGTTGATGATTGGTCGAATGAGGCCGATTGATCGCGACCGGCTTACCAGAAAACTCCAAGATCGCTTCAAGTCGGACAGTGACGAACAACTCACGGAGCCGCACTTCCTCGTCGCGACGCAGTGCCTGGAAGTTGGGGCCGATTTCGATTTCGACGGCATGGTCTGCCAGTGTGCCAGTCTCGATGCGTTGCGGCAGCGGTTCGGGCGGCTCAATCGGCTTGGCAAATCGCCGCACGCACGCGGCGTGATTGTGATGGCCGAGGGAGACAAAGCTCCTCGCAAGCCCGACCCGATCTACGGCGAGTCACTGCCCGCGACGTGGGATTGGTTGAAGCAGATGTCGGCGAACGACGTGATCGACTTCGGCATCCGTTCGCTGGATGCCGTCCTGTCGGAAGCACGGAGTGCGAATCCGTCGGATGTCGAACGGCTCAGTGCTCCGTCCCTCGACGCGCCTGTTCTGATGCCTGCTCATTTGGACCTGCTCGGCCAAACCGCGCCGCGACCCGCGCTGGAACCGGATGTCGCTGCCTACCTGCATGGCCCGAATCGCGGAGTCCCCGAAGTGCGTCTCTGTTGGCGGGCCGATCTGCCGGTCCCGCGCGATCGCCGCAGCAAGGAGTCCGACGAGTGGTTGGAAGAATGCCGTCAGACGTTGGCGGTCTGTCCGCCATCCTCGGCCGAGTGCCTCAGCGTGCCGTTGCCGCAATTCAAAGCCTGGCTGCTGGGACAGGACGATGCCTCGAATGATTCCGGTGACGTTCTCGGCGAAGACGTCTCGGAAGACAGTGAAGCGGTCAGCCCCAAGTCGAAGTCACGGCCAAGACCGGCTCATCGCCGAGGCGTCATTTGGAACGGTCGCCAATGTCGCGCTGCCTCAGGCGCTGCGGACGAGCTTGAGGTGGTTCACCCCAACGCGCTCATTGTGCTTCCGGCGACAGCAGGCGGTTGGACATCACTCGGTTATGTGCCGGATGCTCCCGCAGAGCCGGATGACGTTCAAAAGAAATTTGCAAACAGCGAATCGTCCGTTGAATGGAAACGCGAACTTGCACGCATCGACGAGGCGACTGCGGCCTTTCGACAATCGCGCGATCGACACATTCTGCGAGTTCACCGTGACCTGATGACTTCACCGGCAGACAACGCCGCACTCGCTGGCCTGTGGGAATTCCTTGATGACGAGAATCGAGCGTGGCATCACAGCGAACTTCGACGAGCCGACGAGACCGACACCGACGAGCCACCATCCGGCGATTCGGAATCCCATGAGCCGGGGCGATCGAAAAGTTTGCGCGAAGTTCGTGCGGCATTGGCCAGCGTCAGGCTCGCAAAACAGGCCCCGATGGTTCGCTATCACGGTGGCTTCGTCGTGACTGGCCCACGAATTTCGCCCCGCACTGAGTTGCCGCGAGCCAGCTTTGATGACGATTTCGATGAGCACAACATCGACGCGGATGGACGACAATCTCTGGCCGATCACTTGGCGGATGTCACTGCCGAGACGGAACGGCTGGTGGCGAACATCGCATTGGAGCCAGCACTCGCGAACGCGCTCATCGCCGCCGCCGAGCGTCACGATCTTGGCAAAGCAGACCCGCGTTTTCAGGCGATGCTGCTGGGATCGTCGCTCGACATGGCTTGGATGCAGCCCAAGCTCTGGGCCAAATCAGCTCGCGGTCCTGCGGCGCGTCAGGTTCCATCAGCCTCCGAAGTGTCCGCACGCAACATGGACTCCGATCAACTCCCCATCGGCTTTCGGCATGAGTTGCTGTCGCTCGACTTTGCTCAACAGTTGCAACACGACCTGAATGCCGATTCGGCGGAAGTCATGCTGCACGCCGTCACGGCGCATCACGGTCATGCCCGACCATTCGCCCCCGTCGTCTTCGATGAGGCTCCGCCGGCAGTCAGTCTCGAAAAGTTATTTCCGTCGTCGACCGCAGCTTTGAATGCCCGCGTCTCGACCGAACATCGCCTGCGGTTGCCGGCGCATCGGCTGGATTCCGGCATCTCGGAACGATTCTGGAAACTCAACCGCCGCTTCGGCTGGTGGGGTCTGGCCTGGCTGGAGTCCACGCTTCGCCTCGCGGATTGGGTGGCGAGCGCGCAGCCGTCGGCACAACCACTCAAACCGCGCGTGCTGACTCGCGCCGAGATCGCCACGACGACAACTTCGACGAATTCATCCGCGCGCAACTGCGTGGGCCTCAGTGGAGCCAATCCGCTCGGCTTTCTCGCCGCACTCGGCTTGTTTCGGCACATCGCCACCGAGTTGGACGCGACAGTTCGCCTGAAATGGGAAGTCGCCGGTGGGAATTGGAGTCCAACGCTTGTCGGCGCAAACCCGATTCTTGGCAGCGACGACGCATTGCTCGATTGGCTTTTCGCGTCGTTGCGAACTGACCCAGCGCAACATTGGTTGAAGCGTTTGAACGAGTATCCGGCCGAACGTCTTGGGCTCGCGCGACCCAGCGCCTATTCGTCGGCCGCGAGCGACGCTTCATCGAGCGACCGCATTGCCGGCGACTGGCTGAGTTGCAATGGCTCCGACCTGTGCCCACCTGATGAAAAAAATAAGCGCCAAAACAATCAGCTTCAAACTTCGCGTAGTGATTACTTTCCGAAGAACTCCGCCTCGATTGTCGCAGAATTAACGCGCGAACATTTGAAGCGGACTTTGTTTCGTCAGTGGGATTACGCCGATCCACTCAAAAACCTATCACTTCACTTGGAACCTCGTGAAGATCGACGCCACGCCTATCAATGGCACGAACCTGAAAAGGATCCTAATCGCAAGAAGGCCGGCGGCATGGTCGGCGCGAATCGGCTGGCTATGGAGGCTTGGCCATTGTTCCAATCTGTCGCACTGCGTGGCGACCTGCAAACGATCGGTTTCCGAGGTACTCGCCCGATGAAAGGCATCCGCTGGACGTGGCCAATATGGACTGCACCGCTCACGTTGTGCGATGTCACTCCCGTTTTGAACCTCGATGATCTCCAACTCGACCCGACCGCGAAATCAACGGATCGCCGTGAGGCCCTGTTGGCCAGAGGCATCGGCACCGCGTTCCGGCTGCGCCGAATCCTCGTTGAAAAAACTCCGAACTTCACGGCTCCCGTAGCGATCTTCACCGGATCGGTGGATCGCATGATGGAAACCAGTCGCACGAGCATCTGATAGTGATTACGAAGGACAGCGACCGTGTCACCAACTTGTCCCTTGAATCAATCGAACGGTGCGATGTTCGTAGTCGATCGCCAGCCGATGCGGATTCAACAGAGCGGTGCCGATCCGGCATTCATTGCCCGAACTGACGTGTACCTCGATCAGCAGGTCTTCTCCGAACCACTCGAAGTTCAGGGCATACCGGAGATACTCGAAGCTCTGCTGCGAGGCGAGTTCTGCTGGAAGCGGAACCATTGTGGCTCGACGCTCCGCGTCGCGAGTGGCGAATTTTGCGGCGGCGTTTTAGGTTTCGCCAAAGACTCACGACGCGGAGCGTCGTGCCACACTTTCGGCCACAATCTCAGGAGCAAACTGTTATGGCGAAATCCTCGAAAGCGAAGACTGGCGGAGGGGTGTGGACTCAGGGGCTTGACGAGCATGAAGTTCGTGAGGCGTTGGACGAGGCGACTGTTGACGCCAATGGCGAGGATGAGCAACACACTGGGTTGCTCACCGCGATTGGAGACGAATTGGCGTTTCCGTTTCGGGCCAAGGTGTTGGGCGAGGTGGTCAGCGTCGTTGGCATGGAGTGGCCGGAGGGAGATGAGTTTGGGTTGGATTTGGTCTGCGAACGGAACGGCGAGCAGCATCGGATCGAGGCTCGGTCGGTGGAGTTGTTGAAGCCGTTGCCGGAGGGGCACTTGTTTCTGGCAGCGTATTTGGATTGGAAGCGGCGGATGTGATTTCATTGTGGCTCGACGCTCCGCGTCGAGAGTCCAGCAGTCTGTCGCGATATTTTCGCTTGAGTCAAATCCTCACGACGCGGAGCGTCGTGCCACATTGTGGTGCGACGCTCCGCGTCGCAAGTCCAGGAGAAATCCATGAACGACGAAAACACCGAAATTGAGTTTGGTTTGTTCGATCGTGAGGCGGGGGTCGAGGCGAGTCGCCGGAATCTGCCGCATTGGTTTCAGCCGAATGTGGCGGTGTTCGTGACGTTTCGCACGGCGGATTCGTTGCCGCGAGAAGTTGTGCTCCGCTGGGAAGCCGAGCAACGTGACTGGCTGCGGCAACAAGGTTGGGTCATTGGCGCGGACGTTCCTTTGCCAAAGTGGGATCAGTTGCCGGAGTCGCTCCAGAAGACATTCCGCCAACATCGTGACCATCGCTGGCATTGGCATCTCGATTCGTGTCATGGCGAGTGCGTGTTGCGTCGGCGCGAGTTGGCCGAGATCGTGATGAACTCGTTGAAGCACTTTGACGGAGATCGGTACGACCTGGATTGTGCCGTAGTGATGCCGAACCATGTGCATTTGCTGACTCAGTTTCATCCCCCGACCACTTGTCGTGGTCAAGGCGAGAGCTGGCTGCATTACACGGCGGTGCAGATCAATAAGTCGCTCGGCCGCAAGAATGCGTTCTGGCAAAGTGAACCGTTCGACCATTTGGTCCGCAGCGCCGATCAGTTCGAGTATCTGCAACGCTACATCGCTGAGAACGGTTCCAAAGCCAACCTGCCGGAGACGGATTATTTGTTTTGGAAGAGGTAGTGTGGCGCGACGCTCCGCGTCGCGATTGAAGGCGTCGATTAAAACTCAGGATGCAAAGCAAAGCAGGACTCACGACGCGGAGCGTCGTGCCACCATGCCGGAGTGCGATGTTCGTAGAAAGGAAACCGTCATGAGCGAGGTGAAGTTGGTGTTGCGGGATGCGGAGCGGGATCTTTCGGGGACGGTGCATGGGTCGGTGGCTGATGCGATGGTGGCCGCGTTGGGTGCTGATCCGGTGACGGTGGCGGAGTTGGAAGTTGCGGTCGAGCGGTTTCAGGCGGACGGGCGGGCGTGGTTTCACAATCTCTCGCCGGGTGTTCGTGATGTGGATGTCGATGTTCGCTCGGTCGTGTATGGCCGGCCGATGATTGAATTCTTGGCCACGGGTTGTTGGCGCGAGTTTGCTCGGCGCGAAGAGATTTGGATGGCTGCAACATGGATCACGAGTTCGCCTTCGATATTTATCGCGTCACGCGCGAGGAGTGGGACGCGGAACAACGCGAATGGGCCGAAATGGAACGCCAGTCCGATGCGCGGTGGGCCGAGCGGAAACGACTGGGCCTGCCGAACTCGACGCCCGCGGCCGACTCGAATGCGAACGAGTCACCTGAGACAGGCTCGGTCTGGTCGAGCAGCTTTTCCAGGGACGGTGCGAATGTGCCTCTCGGAATCCGGCTGTTCGGACTCGGCGGTCACCTGGCCGAATTGATCGCCGACCTCCGTTGTGGCGCGACGCTCCGCGTCGCGAATGAAGGCGTTGATCAGAACTCAGGACACACAGCAAAACACAATTCACGACGCGGAGCGTCGTGCCACGAAGCGGGCGATCATCCATCGCTGATCGACGCGCTCAATCGAGACTTTGGCAACCTCCGCGAAGTGCTCGGACAAACCGCCAACCAGGAATTCCAGGAAGGCTTGTTGGAACCCGTCCTCTCAAAGTTCTCGGAGACACTGACTCGCGTCGCCGAAAGTCATCCGCCGCTGCAAGCCAAATGCGACGATCTCATCTCGCAGCTCACCCGATTCCTGGTTCCGGAGTGCGACACGGACGATGGCCTCTTCGGCGGAACCCCCTGGATGTACCACGAGGATGACCCGGATTCGGGCGACCTCCCGTTTTGAATCAACAGAACTGCTGATGGAGAATCAACGCATGAAGAAAGTGGCGAAGCTCAAGCGAGTGCCGCGGTTGAAAGGTGTGAAGCGAGCGAAGTCGCCGAATCCACTGGATGCGTTGCGGACGACGCTGGGGGGCCGATCCCAAGAGGAGTTGATCGAGGTGATCATCGACCTGGCGCGGAGGAATCGGGGGATCCAGCGCGAATTGGCAACTCGCTTTGAGGTCCAACTGTCTGTCGAAGAACTTGTCGCCGACACGCAATCCGCCATTTCCGATGCCACGGACTTCGACGAACGACAGTTGAATTCCAATTTCGAGTACGACTACGGCGCGTATGAAACCGTTCAACGCAACTTCCAGCGATTGATCGAGCTGGGACGGCTCGACCAAGCGATGGAGTTGTCGCTGGAACTGATGCGAGAGGGCAGCTATCAGGTGGAGATGAGTGATGAGGGATTGATGAGCGACGACATCGCCGAGTGCTTGCGAATCGTCATTCAAGCCGCCAGGAAATCCAAATTGTCATCGCCCGCTGTGATCGCGTGGTGTGACAAGCTGCGGAAGAGCGACCGCGTTGGATTCATTGCCGAGAAGGAAATCGACGCTCTGCGAAAACGGTTTGCCGTTTGAACCAAACGATCGACGTCAATCATTGTGGCTCGACGCTTCGCGTCGAGAATAGGTTCCGAATTCTGAAGTTTCTCGGCCGCTGTTCGCGACGCGGAGCGTCGCGCCACAATGAGGATCAAGGCATGAAATCGAAAACTGTGACGACCACTCGAAAAGGTATCGCCGAGCCGCCGGATTCGGTCCGCGCGTTTGTGGCAACATGGAAGACAGTCGCGTTATCGGAATTGTGGCCGGATGCAGTGCTGGAAGAGGCGGAGTCGATGTATTCGCAGTATTGGTATCGGGCGGTGGCCGCGATGGCATTGTCGGGGCGAGTCGCGCCGACCAATGAGGGACGGCCGAATAAGACCGAGGGACTACGGCTTTGCAAAGAGGCGAATTTCAATCCGCAGTGGCTCGACGAGTTGGCGTGGTTTCTGGTCCAGGCGCGGGTCATCAAACCGGAAGGGCGAAATAAATATGTCGAAGGCGAGGCATTCGCGGCTTTCGACCAACATGAATTCGGCACGTTGCAAAAGGCAGTTCAGCAGGGAGTGATCGGACTGACTCAAGGGCTGACGGGATATCAAGTGTGGCGTCCGACTCCGGCGCACAACGCGGGGTTGATCGAATTCCTGACGCTATTCGCGGCGGCGTTTCCAGGTGTCGCGGTGCGTGAATCGGATCTCCTTTTACTGTGGCGCGGACTGAGCGAATTACCGGCTCAGGACTTGGTCGAGTGGGCCAACCACCAGGGAGTGCCGTTGGAGTTACATCAGGTGAGGTCTTGGCATCATTGGTTCGATCAGAAGGGAGTTTCCGCTCTCCGTCATGCTCTGTATTCAAGCCGGTGGGCTTATGGCACATCGTTTCAAAATGACATTTGGTTGGGATTGTCGTTCGATGCCCAGAGCCTGGTGGGGGGCATCGCCCCGTTGCCAAGACAGTCACTGACAGATCAGCTTGAAGTGGACGACTCTGGACATGTGCTCGCGGGATCCGGATTGCCAATCGGCACACTGGCGCAACTGTGCCGTCTGTGCCGAGTGACCAAAATTCGTGCGGTCTTGGAATTTCAGATCGACAAGAAGCGACTGGCTCAGTTGCCGGTCTCTGAATCGCCAAGCGAGGAATTGCGTGGGCTGCTCGGCGCGACCGGTTCGTTATCGAGCAAAGTCGAGAAGCTTCTCGGCGGGGCATCCCCTCGCGGCGGTCGAATGTTGTTCGCGCATTGCAGCGGCGTGGTGATCCCCGAAAACGACGAAGTGGCGAAAGCAATCCGCCAGCACCCTCGATTGAAGGGGTATCTCGCACCGAATGCTCCGCCAGGACTGCTGTTGATCAAGCCCGATTCCGATCCGAGCAATTTCATCACGCGCTGCCGCGAGCTCGGCTTTGAGGTGACTTGGCGGTGAGCATTCTTGAAGTGGAGGATCCCTCACAATCATGAATCCAGACCAGTGGGGAGAGAAGAAGTTGGCCAAACGCAAGGCGGCAAAAAAACGCGATCGAGTGGCCGAAGCGGCTCGACGGCTGATGGTGTCGCACACGGACGTGAGCATCCAGCGCGAGGTCGCGCACATCATCGACCGAGCGACTCAGCGCGACAGTCGCGTCGTGGTCATTGGCGAATTGGTGTTGTTCTCGACGGCGAGAGGTGATGCCTGGCTGTTGGACACCGATGACCAAACCGCCGTCTGCTTGGCTCGAGCGGGAGAATCGCAAGGTGCCCGTATCGTAGAAACGCCGACCCAATTCGCGATCGAATGGGAAGGTACTTACACAATCGTCGGTGACGTCTTCCGCGTGCGTTATCGTTCAGGAACATTGTCGTCCATCGCGGGCTATCCGATGGCCGAGATTCAACGAGCCATCGCACGCCACACGCAACTCGTTGGTCAGAAGACGCGATTGGCCAGCGACTGATCACCTTCGGCGTTCCTTCGCCACTCCACTGAAGTCGAACGGATGGACGCGGACGCGGGTTCTCGTTCCACGGCGATCAACTCTCCAATGTGAATAGCGCGGCGAAGCCGCATTGTGGCACGACGCTCCGCGTCGTGAATCGCGACGCGGAGCGTCGCGCCACAATCTTGCGGAAAAAACGACGCCAGCGGCGATAACTCTTTGGGACGGAATTGCGTTGACGGTGACAATCTGAAATGGTGCGGTATCTTTTCTCGCTCGTGGAGCGATGGAAATTCCCAACCACTCAAACGCACGGAGGTGTCTGATGGCTCGCAACGAACAGCGGCGACAGAAGAAATTGGCGCTCAAGAAGTCGAAGCGAAACGAGGAGCGGCGAACGATCGCTCGCGCGGAGTCGTCCGACATCGCCGGAGGCATGGCCCTCGCAAGTCGTTGGCCGGTGGTGCAGGCGCGGGTATCGGCGACACTGTGGACTCAAGGCATTGGGTACGCGGTGCTGGTTCGACGTGGTCCTGGCGGTTTGACGGCGATGGCGAAGTTCCTATTGGATGTCTATTGCTTGGGGGTCAAGGATCTCGTGGCTCAAGTCGCGCCGGATCATGCGATCGCGGCTTCTCTCGCCCGCATGAGCGATAGCGGCTGTCGCTGGATCGACGTCTCGCCGGAGCACGTTCGCAAGCTGGTCGAGGGAACGATGGGATACGCTCTCTCGTTGGGATTGGCTCCGCATCGCGATTGTGCGGCGGCGCTCAGCATTTTCGGCGATCTCGAAAGTTCAAAATGCGCGACCGAATTCATGTATGGCTTTGAAGGCCAGCCGCACTTCATCGCCGGGCCTTATGACCGCCAAGCTCGCATTGTCGAGGTGATCAACACGCTGCGACGAACCTGCGGGCCGGACGGTTTTCATTACACGGTGCCCATCGAGTCGCCCGATCTGCCCGACGAGTTGGTGGAGGTCTTGGACGGCACCGAGCAACGAATCCTCGACCTGGAGGAATCGGAGTTCAAAGTGATTGACTCGCAACCATGAAACCTGGCTGGCGGCATTCATTGTGGCGCGACGCTCCGCGTCGCGAACTCACGACGCGGAGCGTCGTGCCACAATGAGCCACAATGTCAAGAAAGTTGTTGCAGTTGTGGGATTGGCGGGATGTAATCGTTCCGTTCAGATTCGACGGAGTGTCTCGCGCGTTGAGCGGCAGGCGGCCGACATGGCTCGGTCTTCTTGGCTCCGGTGAGGTCCGTCATGCGGAACACCTTTCTGGTCTGCTACGACATCTGTGACGACAAGCGGCTCCGCAAAGTCTTCAAGACGATGCGGGACTTTGGAGACCACTTGCAGTTCTCGGTCTTCGAGTGCCAGTTCACGCCGACCGATTTGGCTCGCTGCCGGCATCTGCTCAGTGAGTTGATCAATCAGCGCGAGGATCAAGTGATCTTCGTGGATCTCGGCCCGACCGAAGGACGTGGCGAACGCGTCATCTCGGCTATCGGTCAGGCGTACTCGAAGGTCGATGCGCCCTGTTATGTCGTGTGAGTGTGGCTAAGTGTGGCACGACGCTCCGCGTCGTGAATCGCGACGCGGAGCGTCGCGCCACAATTAAGGAACCAACCATGAGTGACAACGTGCAAACCACAACGGCGAATCTCGACTTTGTTGCCAAAGAAGCCGCTCCGTTTCAGCCGCTGGTCCAGCTTACGGAGCGTGCTGGCTCTGACTCCGCCGAGCAACCCGACTATCTGCCGGCTCGAATGCTCAACGAGTTCGTTTATTGCCCGCGACTGTTTTATTACGAGTGGGTCGAAGGCGTGTTCGTCAACAGCGTGGACACGGTGGCCGGATCGCTGCGGCATCAGAAGCTCGAACGCAAGGAAGACGCGCTGCCGGCCGCCGAGGAACTGATCGCGACGCAGGACAAGATTCATTCGCGGTCAGTCCAGTTGGCCAGCGACACGCATCGACTGATTGCGAAGCTGGACCTGATCGAAGGCGAAGGGGATCTCGTCGTGCCGGTGGACTACAAGATCGGCAAGCCACGCTTGGTGGCGCGACGCTCCGCGTCGCGATCCTCGACGCGGAGCGTCGAGCCACAAAAGGAGCCACAACAAGACGACGACAAGGACGAGCAGACCGCATGGGACACCGACCGTGTCCAGTTGGCCGCTCAAGGGCTGGTCCTGCGTGAGAACGGCTATCGCTGCGAAGAGGGCGTCATCTATTACGTCGCCACCAAACAGCGTGTGCGCGTGCCGCTCGATGACGAGCTGATCGCCTTCACGCTCGATGCGTTGCGGAAGGCTCGCGAGACGGCGCTCGGGGCGATCCCGCCGCCGCTGGTCGATAGCCCGAAATGCGCGCGGTGTTCGCTGGTCGGCATCTGCTTGCCGGATGAGACGCGTGTCTGCATTGAACTCAGCAATCAACAGCCGGTTCGGCAACTCACCATGTTCGACTCCGACGAGCCGGTAAGCACCGGGATTCCGAAACGCGACCTCTCCAACATTGAGGTTCGTAAGTTGATCCCCGCTCGCGATGACCTCAAGCCGCTGTACCTCAACAGCCAGGGCTTCCGAGTTGGCAAATCAGGCGAAGTGATCCAAGTTCACGACCGCGACAAGAAGGTCAGCGAATACCGCATGAACGACGTCAGCCAAATCAATCTCTTCGGCAACATCCAAATCAGCACGCAGGCGATTCAATCGCTGTGTGCCGCCGAGATTCCCATCAGCTACTTCTCGATGGGCGGTTGGTTTTACGGAGTCACGCAGGGCATCGGCATCAAGAACATTTTTCTGCGCCGCGAACAGTTCCGACACGCCGACCGCGCCGAGTTTTGTCTGTCACTGGCGCGGCAACTCGTCTCCGGAAAAATTCGCAATCAACGCACGATGCTGTTGAGAAACCACATCGAGCCGCCGCGTCACACGCTGGCCTTGCTGAAGGAATACCAAGACGACGCCGAACGAGCGACCGCGCTGCCGCAACTGCTCGGCATCGAAGGCAACTCCGCACGGCTGTACTTCGAGAACTTCCCCGGAATGCTGAAAGTGGACCGCGACGAAGATTGTGGCACGACGCTCCGCGTCGTGAATCGCGACGCGGAGCGTCGCGCCACCAACTTCGACTTCACCAACCGCAATCGTCGTCCGCCGCGAGACCCCGTCAACGCGCTGCTCTCACTGGCCTACAGCATGTTGTCGAAAGACTTGTCGATCGTCTGCCACGCGGTCGGCTTCGATCCGTACCTCGGCTTCTATCATCAGCCACGTTACGGCCGCCCTGCGCTGGCCCTCGATTTGATGGAACCGTTTCGCCCACTGATTGCTGACTCGGCCGTCCTGTCGGCAATCAACACGCGCATGATTTCGCCCCGCGACTTCATCCGCACCGGCCAAGCCGTCGCCCTCACCCCCGACGGCCGCAAGGCATTTTATCGGGCCTACGAACAACGCATGGATACGCTGGTGACTCACCCGCTCTTTGGATACCGTGTCACTTACCGGCGAGTGCTAGAGATTCAAACACGCCTGCTGGCCCGATACATCACCGGCGAAATTCGTGACTACCCGTCGTTCATCACACGGTAAGTCTTTCCTCGCCGATGACGCCGGGTCAGGAAGCGAGTTCATTGGCAACTCAGACATCATTACCGCATCTCGCCCCGCGAGCGACGAGGTGATCGCCAAATCCCGGCCACCGCTCGCTCGTCCTAACGTCTGAATGTTCCGAAAGTTCGACACTCACGAAGTGAGTCATTGATGACAACCTGCTCCCAAACTCGACTGCCGCTCGCAACTCGGTACACAACGAGTTATCCTTACTGGAGATCGAGCGGCCCCCTCTCCGCGGGACATCAACCGCGGCCCCATTGAAGCTCGGGTAATGGCCGTCGCGGAAGAGACCGACTCGTTTCTCTCCGCGGGACATCAACCGCGGCCCCATTGAAGCCAGGCATGAATTTCGTCCGCGACGAAGGCGTGTAGGTTGCTCTCCGCGGGACATCAACCGCGGCCCCATTGAAGCAGAATTCAGAACTTGGGTGGAAGCGACGTTGCCTCCCTCTCCGCGGGACATCAACCGCGGCCCCATTGAAGCAGCATTCGTCCACTGGGAGTTCCTCTCGCGGTTGGTGCTCTCCGCGGGACATCAACCGCGGCCCCATTGAAGCGGTACTTTGCTTCTTCAGAATGAGGTGGGTGAGGACTCTCCGCGGGACATCAACCGCGGCCCCATTGAAGCGAAAGTCTTTCAGCCCCGCCCACCCGATCAATTGTTCTCTCCGCGGGACATCAACCGCGGCCCCATTGAAGCGCATCCGTTTTGCTCGACGCGCTGCACAGTCGGTCGGCTCTCCGCGGGACATCAACCGCGGCCCCATTGAAGCATTGATGCTGGCCGGATGGATGTGGAGATTCCGCGCGGCCTCTCCGCGGGACATCAACCGCGGCCCCATTGAAGCTCAAACACGTCCACATCCTCAAGCTGCTTGTAAATGCTCTCCGCGGGACATCAACCGCGGCCCCATTGAAGCTCTTCGTCTTCGTCTTCGTCGTCGCACTCATCAGCCTCTCCGCGGGACATCAACCGCGGCCCCATTGAAGCACGTCTCGTCCTGGCGTATGGTGTTGGCGGACCTGATTGCTCTCCGCGGGACATCAACCGCGGCCCCATTGAAGCTTTTGTTGCGCGGCGGAGGGGAAGCCAATGACGACTCCTCTCCGCGGGACATCAACCGCGGCCCCATTGAAGCCAGCGACGTTCGGCCGCCACAGCCGGCGTCCGCGACTCTCCGCGGGACATCAACCGCGGCCCCATTGAAGCTTTGTCGTTTTTCGCGTTGTTGATTTTCGCAAGCGCGGCTCTCCGCGGGACATCAACCGCGGCCCCATTGAAGCCAAACAGATGCGACTTGTCAAAGCATGATTGAATGCCTCTCCGCGGGACATCAACCGCGGCCCCATTGAAGCCCGACCCGTGGCGAACCGAGGCCGAAACCGCTTTGGCCCTCTCCGCGGGACATCAACCGCGGCCCCATTGAAGCTTCGGGTGTCATCGTGTCATCCCTCCACTCCCTATCACTCCTCTCCGCGGGACATCAACCGCGGCCCCATTGAAGCGGACAGGCGGGTTGCGTTGCGCTGTTCGGCGACACCCTCTCCGCGGGACATCAACCGCGGCCCCATTGAAGCAGAGCTTTGACCGGGCACAGCTTTCCGCTGCTGTAGCCTCTCCGCGGGACATCAACCGCGGCCCCATTGAAGCTAGCAGCCTCACCGAAGCTCTCGACGGCTTCAAATCCTCTCCGCGGGACATCAACCGCGGCCCCATTGAAGCTCGCATTCCTTAAAAATGGTCACACAATGCTGCATCCCCTCTCCGCGGGACATCAACCGCGGCCCCATTGAAGCCACCTTCGGCAGCTTGAGCGCCTGACACAGTGCGGCTCTCTCCGCGGGACATCAACCGCGGCCCCATTGAAGCAATCTCGTCGTCCAATTCCCATTGGGCCACGTCACACTCTCCGCGGGACATCAACCGCGGCCCCATTGAAGCTACGCGGGGCGATCGATCCCCTGCGAAGGCGAAAACCTCTCCGCGGGACATCAACCGCGGCCCCATTGAAGCGACGATCTCCCACTGGTTCGACTCAATGTCACTGTGTTCCTCTCCGCGGGACATCAACCGCGGCCCCATTGAAGCCGGGGCAATCTCCCAGACGTAAGGGGCGATCTCTTGCCTCTCCGCGGGACATCAACCGCGGCCACATTGAAGCAAACAACACCACAGAGAACGAACCAAATGGACAGGGATCTCCGCGGGACATCAACCGCGGCCCCATTGAAGCGTTGCTCGCGTCGATCGGCGTGTCACTGAGTTGCGCCTCTCCGCGGGACATCAACCGCGGCCCCATTGAAGCTTGCTCGTCAGGCGCAGCCCGCCCAGAATCCTTGTTCTCTCCGCGGGACATCAACCGCGGCCCCATTGAAGCCCGGCCAACCATTCAACGCCAAACTTGACGGCCCCCTCTCTCCGCGGGACATCAACCGCGGCCCCATTGAAGCTGCGGCTGATTGGAGGAGCCTCTCCGATCGCGAGAAACTCTCCGCGGGACATCAACCGCGGCCCCATTGAAGCGTTGTTTCTTGCACAGGCATCTTCGGTGATGGCTTGCGCGCTCTCCGCGGGACATCAACCGCGGCCCCATTGAAGCAATCAACCGTAGATCTTATCGCAAACGCGAGATGATCTCTCCGCGGGACATCAACCGCGGCCCCATTGAAGCATCGTGGACATCGGGCCGAGTTATCAAAAGACCGGACTCTCCGCGGGACATCAACCGCGGCCCCATTGAAGCGGGATGAAGTCGGTCCCCTTCTGGCTTGGCAGACTCGCTCTCCGCGGGACATCAACCGCGGCCCCATTGAAGCCAGCCGACGCCCGACTCTCTGGCGGTTCAACGGTTTCTCTCCGCGGGACATCAACCGCGGCCCCATTGAAGCGATTGGTTCGCGCCCCCAGTCTGTCGATGACTGCGGCCTCTCCGCGGGACATCAACCGCGGCCCCATTGAAGCAGCGTGTCGCCGCTTTGAAGTTGCTGAACACGGCCATCTCTCCGCGGGACATCAACCGCGGCCCCATTGAAGCCGAATCTGAGCGGGACCACGTTCCCGATTGAGACTTGCCTCTCCGCGGGACATCAACCGCGGCCCCATTGAAGCAAATGCGCAACCATTAGCCACGTCTCCCCGTCACGGGCTCTCCGCGGGACATCAACCGCGGCCCCATTGAAGCCAGCGATAGACCTCGCAGTAGAGGGACTCGATGAGCCACTCTCCGCGGGACATCAACCGCGGCCCCATTGAAGCTGGTCGATTATTTCCCGGCGACGTGCGGACTGAGTCCGCTCTCCGCGGGACATCAACCGCGGCCCCATTGAAGCGACCGCTTCGGTTTCTGTGTCGTGTCATTTCAAAAGGATCCTCTCCGCGGGACATCAACCGCGGCCCCATTGAAGCACTGATTCATCGACTTGGCCGCCGCTCGCTTCGATCGCCTCTCCGCGGGACATGGGTGCATCCCAGGTTTTGTTGTTTTGATAGCGGTCGGAAAACGTCAATAGGAGAAAACGAGATTTCCGGTTTAAGCTGAGCGCGATGGGGGAAATGGAGAACCTTTGGGAGGTCAGCATGGATGCGAAAGCGGTGGAGTTGCGGGAGCGATTTGAGCGTTTGTTGAAGGAAGCTGCGGAGGCGGCGACGGAATTGGATGTCGCCACGGGGGCTCTCAAAGGAGTGCCGCATTACTCGGTCATCGAGTTGCGAGCGCATGCGATTGGCCGGCAGGTCAGTCAGTTGGTGCAGCAGCGGCAGATGAGTGAAGTGGTGGCGTCGCGATCGGTCACGGCGCGGTGT
>JBJXEX010000359.1:0-38813 GCA_046156195.1 Planctomycetaceae bacterium
CGATCGGCTTCCGGCCGAAAGCCGAAAGCCGACAGCCGATCGCCGTTATACCGTTTTTTATCACCGCTGCACTCGTCCCGAACCGGAGCCGGCCATGAGCGATTCGATCTCGGCGCGAGTCACGGTGTTGAAGTCACCCTTGATGCTGTGCTTCAAGCAGCTCGCCGCGACGGCGTAACGAATCGCGGTCGCGGGAGCCGACAACTCCGGCGTGTTGAGCGCGACGATCAGAGCACCTGCGAAGCTGTCGCCCGCTCCGACACGGTCCACGATGTTGCGAATCTCATAAGCCGAGTAATTCCCGTCTGCATCTGTCGGTGCGAGGCACACGCGATTGGCGGCCACGTCAAACAACAGAGCGCCCCAATTGTTGTGCGAGGCCGAATAGCTTTCACGCAGCGTGATCGCGACCTGCCGAACATTCGGGAACTCGCCGACGATCTGGCGCGCGACCCCTTCATAGCCGGCGATGTTCAATTCACCGGCCTCGACGTTGGTCGCTGCGGCGTGAATGCCCAATGCCTGCTCGGCGTCCTCTTCGTTGGCGATGACCACGTCGATGAACGGCATCAGCCCGCGCATTGTCTCGCGACAAAGGTCGGTGGACTTCGTGCCGGGCCGCCAATTCCACAGCTTCTTGCGGAAGTTGAGGTCGCAAGACACGGTCAGTCCCAATCGCTTGGCCGTTTGCAGACTGAGCTTCGCCGCCTCGGCCCCATTCGCGCTGATCGCTGGAGTAATGCCGGTGATGTGGAACCAGTTCGCGCCGCGAAACGCACTCTCGAAGTCATAGGACTCGGCCGGTTGCAGCGCGATCGAACTTCCCTCGCGGTCATAGGTGACGGTGCCACCGCGCTGGTTGGCTCCGGTCTCGACAAAGTAGATGCCGAAGCGGCCGGACTTCACGCGGCGGATCAGCTCGGTGCCGACTCCCAGCTTCTGAGCTTCCTGCACCAAGCAGTCGGTGATCGCGTTGTCTGGCAAAGCAGTCAGGTACGACGCACTCCCACCTTGCAGAGCGACCGAGACCGCGACGTTCAATTCGCCGCCACCGAACGTCGCCTCCAACCGGCCGGGGATGACCTGCGACAAGCGCAAGAATTCTTCGGGGCACAGGCGGAGCATCACTTCGCCAAAGGTCACGAGCTTCAGAGGCATTGAGGTTGATCCTTCGATTTTGTAGGTAGCCACGCTCGCCAGAGCGTGGATTGGTGGGCGGCATTTGAAGCCGCACAGTTTAAGCACGGCCCCGTCCGGCTTGCTCCGGCGGAGAGCCGTTGTCAGCCTCGTCATCGTCCGGATTCGTTTCTCACCACCTCAATCGCGCTCAACCGAGCTTTGCCTTGTTTGGCGACGAGGTTCACGAGCAGGTTGTCGGTCACTTGCACATTTTCGACAACGCGGAGGATCGCCGTCGCATGCCCGTCCGCATCTTCGGCTGACGAAGCGGGGACGATTGGCAACGTCAGATCTTCCACCACGGTTTTTCCCTGCAATTGGACGTCGAAGACAATCGGTTTGCGATCCGCGTTGCCAAGTCGCGCGAAGTGCAGCCGCACGGTGTAGGTGGCTGGCTGGTCCTTCGGGCCGAGAAGCGGCAGCGTGAGTTGTTCCAAGTCTTCGGCCCACGACGTGTAAAGCCACGGAGTTTCGGTCCCGTCGATCGGTTGCGAACTCTCACCGACGCTGGTGAACTGGCCGCCGGTTTTGAACTTGGGTTTGAGGTCGAGTTTCACGTCGAGCGAGGTTTCCTGATACGCCTTATGCCGCGGGTACGAGAGCCACATTTTTCCATCGGCATCCTTGCGATCTCCGGGAGCGCCAAGGTTGAGGGTCATCGACTGCACGGGAGTTTGAGCACCGACCGCGCTGACGATCGTCCAGGGACGGCGCGTCTCGCGCGGTTCCATGACGATCGTTGAGGCGATCGAAAACAGGCAGACGCAGCCGGCGCTGGCTTCGGGAATCATCACCAGCCCACCGGCCGGAATGGCGTTGATCCAGCAGCCCAGGCGATGACCGGCGAAGTGCCGCGTGCCGGAGTCGGTATTCAGGTCGTAGAAACCGGTCGCTCCCGAGCGAAACATCAACATGCCCGACTCGCAGCCGGTCAACATGCCGCAGTGATGTCCGGTGCGCATGATGCTCCACGGCTCTTCCGCGCCGGTGAGCGGATGTGACCGCGTCTTCTGCTCGCCGCTGGCGAGGTCGAACGACCACGGTTCGGCGATGACCTGGTTGCCGACGACGATGGGACGGTGCCGATAGTTGGCGTCCTTCGCCCACAGCTTGTAGCCGTGCAGCGCGGAGAGCGCGACCAGTCTCCGTCGCGAGAACTCGCCGGCGACGAACTGTTTCCAATAGTGGCCGTTGGCGTTGGCTCCACCGAGGATCAAGACGTTGTCGTGATACATCAGCGTGAGCTTGCCGCCGCCGATGCCGATGTCGCTGCAATCGGTCACGTCCACCGGATTGGCCCACAGCAGCTTGCCCGTGCGAGCGTTGAGCGCGACGGCTCGGCGGAGGTCCGCTTTCTTGGCCCGTTCTTCCGCGATTTCGAGTTCCTTGCCGGTCAGTTTGGCCAGCTCGGTCTTGTCCGCTCGCAGCAGCTCCGCACGTTGTTCGGGAGTGATCGAGCTGTCGATGAAGTAGACGTTCTCCGAACTGATGGCGATGGTGTGATGCGAGATGCTCTGCCCGTTGTAGGTCCAAAGATGTTTCCCGGTTTCGATGTCGATGGCGAAGATTCCATCGGTCGCGTCGTCGGTCTTCAGTCCACGGCGTTTCAGCTTCGCTTCTAATTCCTTGCGGATGGTCGCCGTGCCGAAGAGCACGCCGTTCTCCGTCGCCACATAGCCCCATTCGTATTTGCCGTCGTCCTTATCCGGCGGCAGGCGATGGATGCGCTTGGTCTTGCCGGTCGCCGCATCGAGTTCGATGAGCTGGTCTTTGACGAAGTGGAACAGCCGATCGTCCGACGCCGCGAGGTTGCCGGGATTCTGATTTTGAAAGACGCCGGTGCGGAGCGCTTTCGGGTTTTCATACTTCCACAGGAACGTGCCGTTGTAAGCGTCGTAGGCTTGGATCGTGTCCTCGCCCTGAACGAACAATCGACCGCCAGTGGCGAGCGGCCCGACTGCTCCCTCGTGACGATTGACCATATCACCCGGTCCCGGATCGCCGAACCAGAGCACACCGAGGTCTCCCTTCACGCGCTTGTCGAGACTGACGGCCGTGTTCGCCGCATTACCGTATTGATGCGACCAACTGCCGGCTCCCGGCAATGCGCCGCGAGTGAGCGTGGCCCAACCATCAGCGGCTTTGAGTTCCGCATTGTCACCAAGCTCCGTTCGCTCCAGCCACGCGGCAGCATCGGCCAGGTCAATGGGCTTGCCGGCTGCTCCCGCCGGTCGGCCGAGCACGATTGCGCCACCCAGCGGTTTCAGATGCCGCGCCAGTTTCCGAGGATCGCCGACGAACTCGCCGGTCTTCACCAACGAGTCGGAAGCGATGACGTTCGCGAAGTAGTTGGAGTACGGCACGTTCGCGGGATCGGCCTGATGGATGACGACTCGCGTGCCGTAGAGACCGGCGCGGGACAAGTGGTATCTCGCGTCGGCCACTTTCACGGGGTCGGCTTCGATGGCGTAGATCTTCAACTCGCTGCGCTTCACCAGTTCAAACGCCAGCCGGCCATGTTCGTTGCCAACGATCAAGCCATAGCCGCGCTTCGCGCCGGAGTGTTTGAGAATTTCCTCGGCCGCTTGCCGGTAGATCGCGGTCAAGTTGTCATCGGGGAACGGATTGGCGATCGGTTTCGCGGCCGGAGTGATCACGGCCAACTTCAATTCGGCGGATGCAAAGCTGTAGATGTGCCCGGTGCTCGTGCTGACGAGTAGATGCCCATTGGCGACGAGCAGCCCGCGAGCCTCGCCCGAGACGTGGCTCTGCCAGACGCTTTCGCCGGTCTTCGCCGAGTACGCTGTGACGCTGCCGTCGCCTCCGAGAAACAGCAACTCGCCCGCAGCGAGCAGCGCGGAGTCGTCTCCCGTCTTGGTCTGCCACGCGATGCCGACGTTGGCGATGCGCTTCATCTCCCCCTGCGTCTCGCTGATCTTTTTACGAACCTCGACCGCCTTGTCGGGAGATGCGGTGGCCGCTCGGAGTTGATTGTTGAAGCTGGCGATGTCCAATTCGAGTTGATGTCGGCGGCGACTGTTGACCGCGTATTCCAACCGGTTCATTCGCACGAGCACTTCGCCGGTGGCGACATAGGCCGCGTCACCGCTGACGACCATCTGCCGGCCGTCGAACCAGCCGAAGCCGACGTCGCCGGTCTTCTGCTCCATCGCCAACAAGTGATGCGGCCCAGCTGAGTAGATTTGCCCATCGGCCAGCAATGCCTGCACGCCACCGACCACTCCGCCAGCCGTCGAACGCCAACCGAACTCGCGCTTGTGCAACATCCGCCCGCTCGCCCGGTCAAACACGGCCGGCAATGATCGCCCCGATGGGACGATCAAGTAATCGTCGCCCGCTAACAAATATCCCTGCGGCGACAAATCATTGCGCCCCGCATCGAGCGAACTGACGTTGTCCTGCTTCCAAACGAGAGTCCCATCGTCCGCCTTCACCGCGTGCAGGAACACGTCGTCGTGCGGGAAGATTCCCGCGCCGAAGTATGCGACACCCCGATCCACCAGCACGCCGGTTCGCACCGGCCAGCGCGAGACCATCTCGCCGCGCGCCAGCAGCCATTCGTTCGCCGGCCCGCCGCGCACTTTCCACAACAACTTTCCGTCAGCGGCCGACAGGCAATACGCGAATCCATCATCCGATCCAAAATAGACGCGACCCTCCGCGACCGTCGGCGCGAGCCGAATCGGCCCATCGCTGAAGAACGTCCACGCCTCCTCACCGGTGATGAGATCGACGCAGTGCAACTGATGATCGACCGACGAACCGAAGAACACGCGCTGACCAACCACAACCGGATGAATCGCGTCGTCGTACTTGGACCGATTCCCCATCACATGCCCTTCGATCACTCGCTCCGCAGCATTGGAAAACGAAACTTTCGGAGCACCCGGCGCGCTTGCGATCCAACGCGGCTTCAGCGGAACTCGAACCGTCTCCACCGATGCACCGCTGCGAGCATTGTCGCCGCGATAGGTCGGCCAGTCGGCGGCCACCGTCACTCCGCCGGAGATCGCTCCCCACAACATCCCAATCAAAACTGCTCCGACGAAGTGTGACTTGGAAAGCTGTCGCATCGGTCTGCCTCGCGTTTGTGGACTCAACAATCTCAGCGGTTCCCAAGGAACGGTGAGCGTGCCGAACAACGTATCACTTTCGTGCCACGTCGTGAATGACGAGCGGCGACCGGCGAGTCCACAAGCACTTAGCACTCCAGCGGACTTTCCTCGCCACTGGGCCTGCCCCATTGGTCTCGACAGATTTTGCGAGCCTCAAGGAAACGTGTCCGCCTTACCTCTGCTCTGCAAACGGTGAAAGTTTTGTTTTCGTGAGAAGATTCTTCGACACGGAAAACGTCATCGCCGATCTCTGTCTTGTGTAGCGCACAGGGAAGAATTGTTGGAAGAAGCTGTCTGTCATTGCGGTTCTTCATCCGCAGTTCGGCCTTGCCATCCGCAGGCAGTCATCCGCAGGCAGCCGTCCAATGCAGACTGCCTGCGGATGGCAAAGCCGAACTGCGGATAGAAGACGCCAAACAATTTCACATCATTCTGCCCACCCATCATTCTGCTGAATTCCGGCGAGCAGAATGATGAGTGGGCAGAATGATGTGAAAGCGGAAACCAAAATCACTTCTTGATCGCGGTTGGGTGCCTCCGTTGGTAACAGATCATTTTGCTTTCCTTCATCCGTGGGGCGCGATCACGAAATGACGCCGGTCGGCAGTTCGACCTGGAACTCGGTCAGGCCCGGACGAGACGTCAGTTCGATCTTCCCTTTCAACGATTCGTGGACCAAGTTGTAGACGATCGCCAGGCCCAGTCCTGATCCTCCTTGGTCGCGGCCTGTGGTGAAGAAGGGTTCAAAGACGCGCGATTGCGATTCGGCCGGGATCCCTTTGCCGAAGTCTCGGACGACAAGCTCGAAATGCCGAGCGTCATCGGTAACTCGATCGCTCAGGTCCACCTCCACTCGGCCACCGATCCCTTTCGGGTAGGCGTAGCGTTCGACATTCGTCAGCAGGTTCAACAAGACCTGAGACAGATAGCCGGGAAAGCCATCCCATTCGGGCGAACCGCTGAGTCGCGACTGAAACACGACTTCGATCCCCGCTCGGCGACCTTGAATCGAGTACAGGCTGAGCGTGTCCTGCACGCACGCGGCCAGATCGACACGTTGCCGAGCCTCGGAGACCTGCTGCGTCGAAAGCGTTTTGAAACGCTGAATGAGCTGACTGGCTCGCGCGATGTTGCCTCGGACCAACGCGGCCGATTCTTGCAGATCGTCACACAGCGATTGCAGACCGGGAATGCCGTGGCTCGACGCCGTGATTTCTCGGACGAGTTCTCCCAACAGGTCGGCGGCCGAGTTCACGATCCCCAGCGGCGTGTTGACCTCGTGAGCCACACCGGCCACCAACCCCGACAACGCTCGATGCCGCTGCAATTCCATATCACTTTGCAATCGTTGCCGGCGCAGCATCTCCCAATAGTATTTCTCTTGAGTGCCACGCACGCGCCGCGAAAGGTCGCGCAACAACGATTCGAGCAGTCCGCTCGACGACCGCAGCAGCGCCAAGAACTCATCGCGGCCGAGCCACAGGCAACGTGACGATTCGACACAGGCGACGTTCGCCGAACGAGGTTCACCGTCGAGCAACGCCATCTCACCGAACAGGCTTCCGGTCGAGAGGATCGCCAGTTCGACGTCGTGCTGGCCTTGCTTGTCGGTCAGAAAAACTCGCACCTTTCCATCCAACAACACATATAACCCGTCCGGTGGATCGCCTTGATGAAATGCGAACTCCCCCACAATCAGTTCCCGCATTCGGCCAGTCGCCACGATCTGCCCCAACAGATCGTCCGGCAGGTCCGCAAAGAACGGCAGTTGCTTCAGCAGCGGAGTCGCGTCCATTTTTGATTTTCGAGTTTTGATTTTTGAATGAGCAGGCAGTTCGAGTTTTCACTGTTGATTTCCGAATTTCACATTTCGATTGAGACGTGTCCCGCGATTCAATCGAAAATCAAAAATCAAAAATCGAAAAACAAAATTCCCTCACCTGTCGATCCGCTGCGCGAGCAACGGCGCTTGTTCCGCCAGCATTCGCTGAATCACCAAGTGCATCCACGCCAAGCACAGAATCGAGGAGACGCCCAGAAACATCCAGCATGACGTCCACAAGCCCGACAGGTTGAGCAGATAGCCAAACAAGATTGGACAGACCATGCCTCCCAAGCCGCCGATCACTCCCACGATGCCGCCGGTCATGCCCACGGAGTTGGGGAAATACACGGGAATGTGCTTGTAAACCGCCGCCATGCCGATGCCCATCGCCGTGCCGACGACGAACAGCAGCACGGTGAAAATCGTCATGTTGGCCTGAAAGAAAATGTGCGTCACACCGCTGGCCAGCAAATCCCGCCGCAGCACCTTCTGCCCCGGCTCGACCAGCGGCGCGTGCCATTGACGCATCACGGGCAGAGGCAGAAAGGCATCCTTCTCGGCGGCGGGGTCGGTGCTGGGACGCGGACGGAGTCGATACTCTTGATCGCCGATCACGATCATCGAGTCCGTGACACGAGTCACCGTTCCGGCGGCCGTGGCCATGATCCCTTCACCGGGAGTTTCGATCGACAGTCGCGGCACCGACAGCAGGCCGCAGCCGATCGCGGTGATGACCAACACCCAATACATCATCGTGCGAGCACCCCAGCGGTCGGACATCCAGCCCCCCGCCGCGCGAATCACGCTGGAGGGAATGCTGAAAAACGACGTCAGCAATCCCGCGGTCGCCACCGATGTTTGATATGTGTTGACATAATAAGGGATCAACCAATTCGTCAGTGCCACGAACCCGCCAAACAATAAGAAGTAATACAGTCCGAACCGCCACACTCGGGCGCTTTTCAACGGAGCCAGTCGTTGCAACAGCGTTCGAGCGGCCGACGCATCCGGCGTGCGAGTGCGGACCACCAACGCGAACACGATTGCGGTGAGGATCAGCATCAGGGCATACAACTTGGGCAAGGTTCGCCATCCTTCGGGATGACTGCCACGCTCCGTGAGCCACTGCAACAGCAGCGGACCACAACTTCCCGTGAATGCGGCTCCGACATTGCCCGTGCCGAAGATCCCCAACGCCGTGCCGATCCGCTGCGGCGGAAACCACGCCGAGACATAAGCCACTCCGGCGGCAAAGCTCGCTCCGACCAGTCCAAATCCGAGACCGGCCCACAAGAAGCTCCAGAATCCATCGGCCATCGAGACGCAGTACATCGGCACCGCCGAGAGCAACATCAAACCCGTCAGCACCGCTCGCCCACCAAAGCGGTCGGCCAACACGCCCACCGGCAGACGAAACAACGACCCGGTCAGCACCGGGATTCCCAGCAACCAACCCAGCTCCGACCGTTTGAACGCGAAGACTTGTTCATTGACGAGATATGTCAGCATCACGCCATATAACATCCACGCGGCAAAGCAGACGCCAAACGCCACAGTCGTCATGGTCAGCGCCACTCGCGCCTGAGTTCGATCATTCATGGTGGTTCCATCTATGCTTGGAAGTCAGGGGGCATCCTCTTTCTCGGTCGGCGGTTCGTTGTCCTTCGGCTTTGCTCCCCAGCGATGCTCTTCTCCGCGCAGCAGTCGCCCGATGTTGCCGCGATGCTTGACGATGATCAGAGTCGGCACGGCCAGGCTGAAGCTGGCGATGCTCCAATTCGCTGAACCGAATGGAGCTGGCCACAAGAAAAACATCTGCGCCACGGCGAAGGTCACGGCCGCGCTGATCGAACTGATCGAGACGATCCGCGACACCGCAAAGCTGACCACGAAGGCTCCGAAGGTGATCGCCGTCGAGATTGGGTTCGCCAGCATGACGACGACTCCCAAGGCGGTCGCGACCCCTTTGCCGCCGTGGAAGCGGAGCCAAATCGGAAACATGTGACCGAGGATCGCCAGCAGTCCGGCGGCGACTTGCCAGTGAGTCCGCTGCGGATCGTCGCTCGCGAGCAACACGTTCGGCAGCAGGACCGGCAACGCCCCCTTGAGCACGTCGAGGATGAAGCACAGCGCGCCCCATTTGGCTCCGAGGACGCGAGTGACATTCGTGGCCCCGATGTTCTTGCTGCCGTGCTCGCGGATGTCGATCCCTTTGGCGACTCGCGCAACAATCAACCCGAACGGCACAGAGCCGGCGAAGTACGCGCCGAGAAGGATCCAAAGGAATGTCATGAGAAACCGCAATGTGGCACGACGCTCCGCGTCGTGATTCGCGACGCGGAGCGTCGCGCCACAATCTTGTAAAAACATCGCCATTGGCTTCAACAACTAAGCCGGATCGCGGTGCTTGATGAGGGTGAGTTCGTTGCCGGTGGCGTTGTGGTGAACTTCGTCGAGGAAACAATGAATCAGGAGCAATCCGCGTCCGCTGGACTTGGCGAGGTTGGCCGAATCACGGGGATCGGGGAGCGTGCTGGGATCGAAGCCGGGGCCTTCATCGCGAATCACGAACTTGGCGGACTGATGCGAGAGGCTCGCCTGCACATGCACCTTGCGGTCGCGAAACGGGGCTTCTTGAGCACACTTCAAGGCGAAGTCGAACCAGTTGCGGCCGTCGCTGTTTCGCTGTTCGGAGCTGAGTTCCAGATTGCCGTGATAGACGGCGTTGGTCAGGGCTTCCGAGAGAGCGATGCCCAATCGGAGTTGAGCGGTCTCGTCGCACAACTGCATCAAGCCGACGCAGTCTTGCAGGTGCGACACCAAATGCGGGATCACCGAAAGATCGTTATCGAGTTCGAATCGCAATTCGTTGCTGGTCAATTCTTCGATCAGTTTCTTATGACGCGGATTCGCTTTCGCGATCCCCAAGACTCGCTCCAGCGAAGGGACCAGATCGGATTTCAGCCGTCGCTTGGGGATGTAACCAACCGCGCCCCGGTGCAGTGCTTCGGCGGCGACATCTTCGCTGCCGTATTCGGTGACCAGGATGGTCGGGACGCGCGGGAAGCGTTTGCGAATCTGCTCGACCAATTCGAGGCCATTCATCACGGGCATGAGCAGATCGGTCAGGACGGCATGCGGCGGTTGCCGACTGATCGCCTCCAGCGCGGCCGCGCCGTCTTCGGCCACCGTCACCTCGAAGCCGTGGGACCGCAACGCCTCTTTCAAGAGTGTGCTCTGCGTGAGACTGTCTTCGACAATCAAGATGCGACTCATGCCAACGATCCCCGGCCCAAAATCTCTGATGCCCGTGAAGGGGCGGAACAATAATGGCGAGCGATCCGAGCGGAAAGCGGTCGCTTGAGAATCACTAGCCCCCTCGCGAGAGTACGTCCCACGAGGAACACGATGAAAGGTCCGGGATTACGAATTGACGTTGATGTCCGCCGCGCATGGCGCTGTCCGACCTGCGGGCAGAGCCAGCGCTTGCCGACAGACAGCACCGCTCCCCGCTGCCTGTGCGTTCGCGACGGAGTTCCGATGAAGCTCGACGAGGGGCTGCGACCGGGACGACTGAGTCTGCGGCCAGAGCTGCGGTCTCTCGTCGATCGCATTCAAGCGGGCGAAGAATTCGCACGCTTGATGCCGGTCGTCTCGGCGGAATCGGAGCCGGGAGGATTCGGCGGAGCAAAACCCAAGAGCCGACCGCCGCGACCGGAACGATCTGGCGAACGGACGGGCGAACGATCGGGCGAACGGACGAGCGAACGCGGCAGCCCACCGCCTCGCGGACCTCGACCGCCGCAGACGCCCGCCTCGAATGCGCCGCAACCGACTCCTCCAATTCAGACATCCGCAGCCCCAACGGTTGCGCCGCCGAAGACACCGACCACGACGACGCCACCTGCCGACGACGACTTCGGTGCGGGAATTAGTTCGCCAGCCGAACCGTAGCCGTCCGCCGCGGCGGTCCAGACCGTGGTCTGGCCGAGCGAAACCCCGCGTTCTGGCGAACGCGGCTACGCCGTCAATTCTCTCTCGACGCGGAGCGTCGAGCCACAATCGCCGGGACAACGACTGCAACATGGCTGACACGGAAATCGTTATTCGAGGTGCCCGCGAGCATAACCTGCGCGGCGTTGATCTGCGGCTCCCTAAGAACAAGCTGATTGTGATGACCGGCGTCAGCGGTTCGGGCAAAAGCTCGCTGGCGTTCGACACGCTGTATGCCGAGGGACAGCGCCGCTACGTCGAATCGTTGTCGAGCTACGCGCGGCAGTTTCTCGGCCAGATGCAGAAGCCGGATGTCGATTCGATCACCGGACTCGCGCCGTCGATCTCGATTCAGCAGAAGACCAGCGGACGGAATCCGCGTTCGACAGTCGGCACGATCACGGAGATCTTCGATTACCTCCGGGTGCTCTTCGCGCGGATCGGTCAGGGCCACTGCACGCAATGCCGCCGCCCGATCACCGCGCAGTCGCCCGAGCAAATCATCGACAGCATTGCTCGGCTGCCGGAGGGGACGCGGTTCCTGGTTCTCGCGCCGATCATTCAACGGCAGAAGGGTGAGTACCACGACTTGTTCGACGACTTGCGGAAACGGGGCTTCGTCCGAGCGAGAGTCGATGGCCGCCTGGTGCAACTCAGCGACGATCTCCGGCTCGACAAGCAGATGAAGCACACGATCGACGTCGTGGTCGATCGGTTGGAAGCGGGGAAGTCGTCCCGATCTCGCTTGGCCGAAGCGGTTGAGTCGGCGTTGAAGCTGGCGGATGGCCGAGTGGTGGTTAGCGAGGAAGAGGGGGAGAGAGGGAGAGGGGGAGAGGAGGAGAAGGACGAAGAAGCTTTGCGCGACGATGCTCTTTCTCCCCCTCTCCCCCTCTCCCCCTCCCCCCCTCGCTCCGCTTCCGACCGCCTCTACTCCGCGCACTACGCCTGTACGCATTGCGGCCTCAGCTACGAGCCTCCCTCGCCGCAGCTTTTCAGTTTCAACAGTCCGCAAGGGATGTGTCTGGACTGCAATGGACTCGGCGAGCGATTTGAGTTTCCGATTTCTCGGCTGATCCCCGATGAGTCGCTGTCGTTGTGGGACGGCGCGATCGAGTTGCTGGGACCGGTCAAAGAGATCGGCAAGTGGCGTCAGCACATTTACGAAGGAGTTGCCGAGACGCTGGAGCTGGATCTCAACTTGTCGAAAGGGTCGCTGCTGAAGACTCCGTGGCGAGAAGTCCCCGATGAGGCAAAACGCTCGCTGCTGTACGGAATGGGTTCGCGGCACATTGTCTTTCACTGGCGTCACAGCGGCGGCCTCTGGAAACATGGTGGCACCTTCAACGGCGCGATCCCGGAACTCCTCTCGACCTACAGCAAGTCGCGGAACCCAGCGCGACGCAAGCAGATCGAGAAGTCGATGGAGTTCGCCGGATGCTCGACCTGCGGCGGCACGCGGCTGAATGCGCAGGCGCGATGCGTGACCGTGCGGTCGCTCAGCTATGACGGGGAGAGGGGGAGGGAGGGAGAGGGGGAGAGAGGGAGAGGGGGAGAGGGGGAGAAAAAGACAACGGCCAAGCGAGTGAGCGGCAAGGCGCTAGCTGCCGGCCTTCTGAGCGGCAAGGCGCTAGCCGCCGGTCTTCCCCGAGAAAACGTCGATCCCGAATCACCGGTGGCTAGCGCCATTCCGCTCTCCTTAAACGAATCACCGGTGGCTAGCGCCATTCCGCTCTCCTTAAACGAAGTCTGCGCCCTCAGCATTCGAGACGCGGCCACGTTCTTCGAGGAATTGGAACTCAATGCGACCGAGCAGCTCATCGCGACCGAGGTCTTGAAAGAGATTCGTGGCCGGCTCGGCTTCTTGCTGCGGTGCGGGTTGGATTACCTGACGCTCGATCGCGCGGCACCGACACTGTCCGGCGGTGAGACGCAACGGATCCGATTGGCGGGACAGATCGGCTGCGGATTGGTTGGGGTCGTTTACATCCTCGACGAGCCTTCGATTGGACTGCACCCGCGCGACAACGAAATGTTGCTCGCCAGCCTGTGCGAGCTGCGCGATCAAGGCAACACGGTCATCGTCGTCGAGCACGACGAAGAGACGATGCGAGCCGCCGATCACCTCGTCGATTTCGGACCCGGCCCCGGCGTGCGCGGCGGACGAGTCGTCGCCGAAGGCTCGTTCGAGAACATTCGCAACGCGAAAGAAAGCCTGACCGCGAAGTACCTGTCCGGTGAATTGGTGATCGACGTGCCGGGTGTGCGGCGGATTGATGCGGGGCGCGCGGAGTTGATCAGGGGAGGAGGAGTGGAGGTGAGGAGGGGAGGAGGCGAGGAAGTTGCCAAGAAGAAATCGCGCCACGCAAAGGTGTCCCCCTCCTCTCCTCCCCACCTCCTCCCCTCCTCCCCTCTCCCCCCCTCGAAACAACTCCGCATCCTCGGAGCCACGCATCACAACTTGAATGACGTCAGCGTCACGATCCCACTCGAAGCATTCGTCTGCGTCACCGGAGTCAGTGGGTCGGGGAAGAGTTCGCTGATCAATGACATCTTGTGGCAAGTCTTGAATCGTGACCTCAACGAGGGGAACGGTTCGCCGGGACCGCATCGCGCGATCACGGGGCTGGAGCATCTCGATAAGGCGATCGACATCGACCAGTCGCCGATCGGTCGGACTCCGCGATCGAACCCGGCAACCTACGTCAAAGTCTTCGACCTGATCCGCGATCTCTTCACGCAACTGCCGGACTCGAAGCGCCGCGGATACAAGCCGGGGCGATTCAGCTTCAACGTCAGCGGCGGACGTTGCGAAGCCTGCGAAGGGAACGGCAGCAACAAACTCGAAATGGATTTCCTCGCCGACATGTGGATCACCTGCCCGGTCTGCGGAGGCCATCGGTTCACTCACGAAACGCTGGAGGTGAAGTTCAAAGACAAGAGCATCGCCGATGTCCTTGAACTCGACGTGCAACAGGCGCTCGAACATTTCGCGAACATCGCGCCGATCACGAAGCTGCTGCAAACGCTGCACGATGTCGGCTTGGATTACCTCAAACTGGGGCAACCGTCGCCGACGTTGTCGGGGGGCGAGGCGCAGCGAATCAAGCTCGCTCGCGAACTCGGCAAGCGATCGACCGGTCGCACGGTTTATCTCTTGGATGAGCCGACGACCGGACTGCACTTCGCCGACATTCATCGACTGCTCGAAGTGCTGCACGGCTTCGTCAAAGCGGGCAACACGGTGATCGTGGTCGAGCACAATCTCGACGTGATCAAAACCGCCGACTGGGTCATCGACCTCGGCCCCGAAGGTGGATCGGGTGGCGGACGGATCGTCTGCTGCGGCACGCCGGAGGAGATCGCGGCGTGTGCCGAGTCGCATACGGGGCGTGCGCTGCGAGCGGTGCTGCCTCGTGTGGGAGAGGGGGAGAAAGGCAAACGCATTGCCACCGCTCTGTCTTCCGCTCCCTCTCTCCCCCTCTCCCCCTCTCCCCCTCTTCCGAACGACCGCGTCATCACGATCCGCGGCGCGTCGCAGCACAACCTGCAGCACATCGACCTGACGATCCCGCGCGATCAGATGAATGTCTTCTGCGGGCCGAGCGGCAGCGGCAAGAGTTCGCTGGCGATGGACACGCTCTATGCCGAAGGTCAGCGGCGATATGTCGAATCGCTGTCGAGTTACGCTCGGCAGTTCCTCGGACAGATGCCCAAGCCGAGGGTCGAGCACATTCATGGCCTCTCGCCGTCGATTGCCATCGAGCAGAAGACGACCGGCAACACGCCCCGCTCAACGGTCGGCACGGTGACGGAAATCTACGACTATTTGCGACTGCTCTGGTGCCGGCTCGGCACACTGCATTGCCCCGAGTGCGGTCTCGCGGTCACGACGCAATCAACGGATGAAGTGATCGATTCGATTTTGGGGAAGCGGCGAGGCGATGTAACCCGAAGCGTCAGCGAGGGCGAAACCTCGAAAGGCACGACATCAACACGTTCGCCTTCGCCGGCCCTCGCTAACGCTTCGGGTTACATGATCCTCGCTCCGCAGGATGTCAAAGTCGGCGACAAGCACGAGCGGTTATGGGACTCGCTGAAGACTCGCGGATTCCGCCGAGTTCGCATCGACGGCCAGACGTATCGACTCGAAGAGGTTCCAGATGTCGATCGCAAGAGCAAGCATCAGATCGAGGTCGTGGTGGATCGCATCGCGGCCGGTCAATCGCGCAGCCGCTTGGCGAGTTCCGTCGAGCAAGCGTTTGATCTCGGTCGCGGATTGATTCGTGTCGCTCAGGTCGATGAGAGCGTTCCCGAAGAACATTGGCGAATCGACAGCTACTCGCTGCATTACGCCTGTCGGCAATGCAGTCGCGGATTCGCGGAACTCACACCGCACAACTTCTCGTTCAACAGCCCGCTGGGTTGGTGCCCGGCCTGCGAAGGACTCGGAGTCCAACAAGGGACGGATCTCGCGGCACTCGTCAACGAGCCGAAGAAGTCGTTGGCCGACGGAGCCGTCACCGCTTGGCCGCATGTCGCCGAGAGTCCGCTGTTCCGAGCGATGCTCACGGCACTGGCTCAGCAGTTCGGCATCCCGCTGGACGTGCCGTTCGAGCGGCTCGACCCGCGTCACAAGCGGCTGGTGTTGCACGGCACGGGTGAGCGTTGGATCGAATTGGACGGAACTCAAATTTCAAATCCCAAATCTCAAATTCCAAATGGGAAACTGCGCTTCCAATACAAAGGGCTGTATCCCGCGATCGAAGAGGCCGGGCGCGTGTCGTATGCGTATCGCCAAAAGCTCTTCGGACTGACGGGGCAAGTCGCGTGCTCGGCGTGCGACGGCAGCCGCTTGCGAGACGACGCCGCGAACGTGCGTCTGCGCGGGTTCACGTTGCAACAGCTTGCCGAATTGCCGCTCGATGAAGCGTTGACGTTTCTGAAAGGTTTGAAGCTGACAGGCAGTGATAAAAAGATCGCGGGCGATTTGCTCGGCGAAGCGACGCATCGGCTGAGCTTCCTGGTCGATGTCGGCTTGAACTATCTGACGCTCGCGCGAACGCTCCCGACATTGTCTGGCGGCGAGTGCCAGCGCATCCGCCTGGCGGGACAGATCGGTCGGGCATTGACCGGCGTGTTGTATGTGCTCGACGAACCGACCATCGGTCTGCATCCGCGCGACAACGGTCGATTGCTCTCGGCATTGAAGAAACTGCGAGACCTCGGCAACACACTCATTCTTGTCGAGCATGATCGCGAAGTGCTCGGCGCGGCCGATCGACTTTACGACTTCGGGCCAGGTGCCGGACGACTCGGCGGAACCGTGACCGCCGAAGGGACTCCGAAGCAGATCGGCCGCAACGCGAAGTCGCTGACCGGAAGTTTCTTGTCGGGCCGACGGGAGATTCCGATTCCCGTCGAGAGGCGAATGAAATCAGAGGGGGAGAGGGGGAGGGAGGGAGAGGGGGAGAAACCGCAGAAGCGCAAGCGTGCGGTGGCCTCCTCCCCTCCTCCCCTCCCCCCCTCCTCCCCTCCCGGCGGCGGTTGGCTCGAACTCCTCGGCGCACGGCATCACAACCTGCGGAACGTGCATCTCAAGATCCCGCTCGGCACGTTGACGGTCGTGACGGGAGTTAGCGGCTCCGGCAAGAGTTCGTTGATTCAAGAGACGTTGGCGAAAGCGGTCGCTCGGAAATTGCATCGGTTGAATGAGACTCCCGGCCCGCATGATGAGTTGCGCGGACTCGAACGAATCGACAAGCTGATCGTCGTCGATCAGCAGCCGATCGGGAACACGCCGAAGTCGAACCCCGGCACGTTCACCGGCGTGTTCGATGAGATTCGCAGCCTCTTCTCCCAACTCCCCGAATCGAAAGTCCGAGGCTGGTCGGCGGGACGATTCAGCTTCAACCGCTCCGGCGGACGCTGCGAAGCGTGCGAGGGTAACGGTCAGAAGCTGATCGAAATGCACTTCCTCCCGGACGTCTGGATCGAATGCGATCAATGCCGAGGCAAGCGGTACAACGCGGAAACTCTGGCGGCGAAGTATCGCGGCATGTCGATCTCCGATGTGCTCGACATGCCGATCGGCAAGTCGCTGGAGCTGTTCGACAACATCCCCCGGATTCGTGGAACGCTGGCGACGCTGTGTGCGGTCGGACTCGATTATCTGACGCTCGGTCAATCCGCGCCGACGCTGTCGGGCGGCGAGGCTCAGCGAGTGAAGCTGGCGGCGGAACTCGCGCGGCCACAAACGGGACGCACGTTATATATCCTCGATGAGCCAACCACCGGCCTGCACTTCGATGACATCGATAAGCTGCTGAAGGTGCTCAATAGCCTCGTCGAGAAAGGGAACTCCGTCGTCGTGATTGAGCATAACCTCGACGTCATCAAGACCGCCGATTGGATGATCGACCTCGGCCCCGAAGCGGGCGACGGCGGCGGCTGGATCATCGCCGAAGGAACGCCGGAAGATGTCGTCGCTCGTCATTCCGGCCGACAGCCGATCGCCGACAGCCGACAGCCGTTATCCCCTTTTTCCCACACTGCCGCGGCGCTCGCCTCGGTGCTCAAATCGGGGACTCGGGCCGAACGAGTCTTCTTCGATGCCGACGCCGTGCGCAAGAAGAAGGAGGGCGATGTCACGCTCAGCGACCTGGGCCGCGACGCGAAGATGCCCTGGCAAATTGATGCTCGCAAATGGCATCTCGTCGATCGAATCGCTCAAAACGGCAAGCCCTGTCGCTGGGAGGGAGCCGCGCTGGAACGAGTCATCGACGTCCTGGAAGCCGAATTGAAACCCGACGATGTGCCGTCCCTGCAACCGGCCGATCGCTCAAAACAGAACCCGCTGCTCGGCAAGTTGTCTGGCAAATTGTCTGGCAAGCTCTCTGGCAAGCTGAGCGGGCGAGTGACAACCGGAGCGATGCTCGCACAAGACCAACAAGCGCGAGGCGGTCGCTTGGCGATTGATCCTGCGGCTCGGTTGACGACGAATTGGAGCGAACGGAGCGTCGTGGAAGTCAGCGGCCCGGATACCTCGCGCGGCTGGTTCTTGCACGCCATGACGGGAGACGAATGGCTGCTGATGCTCAAGTTCCGAGTCCCGGAAAATACGTTTCAGCAAGCACCGTTGGCGGCCGCGCTGAGTCTCAAACCGATCGACGACATTCGCGAGATCGAAGCCTACGGACGCGCCGACCGCGTCCGAATCAAAGAGTCCGATGGTGCCTGGCAAGAGGTCATACTCACCGTGTATCGGTTGCACGAGATTGACACTCCCGGGTTCTGGGAGTTCCTCGACCAAGCGAAGCGAGCCTACCTATTGAAGGCGGGACGACGGCGCAAAGCGTCTCGTTCAAGTCGGCAGACGTGATCGACGATGCCCCCTCGGATGCGGTCGAACGGACGGCAAGAATGTCTGACTGATGTCAACGCGATTACCACGTCAGCGCACCTTCGTAGCCGCGTTCGCCAGAACGCGGGGTGTCCAAGCCCGCGTTCTGGCGAACGCGGCTACAACATTCGGTGTCGGTGGTAATCCTGGATTGCGGGGCAGACGCCGCACGGATCGCGGATATCATTCGCGGCCGGGCCAGAGACATTAGCGCGAACGAACGGCACACTGTTCGCCATAGGAATGAAAGAACTCGCGGCGTCACGGGGGCGAAGCGAATTGGTCACGAGAGGGAGATGGTCGATCATGTCCAAGGTTTGGTTTACCGCTGTTGTGCTCGGACTGACTTGCGCAGTTGCCGTGGCGAAAGATAAAGACAAAGACAAAGGCAAAGACAAACCGCCCAAGAGCGGAGGTGGAGCACCAGCCGCGTCCCGACCGGCGGAACGCCCGCAACCCTCAAAGCCGGCACCCGCTCCCAAACAGGTGGCACCAACTCCGGCTCCGAAACCAACGCCGGCTCCGAAACCAACGCCCGCTCCTGCCGCCACCCCGAAACCATTCTCCGGGAATGCCCCCGTTCAGAAGCCTGCTCCCACTCCCGCTCCCGTTCAACGGCCGGCTCCCACTCCAGTTCCCACTCCCGCTCCCGTTCAAAAGCCGGCTCCCACTCCTGCCCCTGTTCAAAAGCCGGCCGCTGCGCCCGCTGCCGCCAATCCCGCACCCCGTCCGTCTGACTCTGGGCGAAAACCTGCGGATGCACCCAAGGCCGCAACCAATCCGGGGCCGACCACCAATCCGGCGGCACCCTTCGGCAAAAACGGACCGGTCATCGGCCCCGTCCCCGGCCCCAACAATCCCGTCTTCGTTACACCGCAGCGTCCGGCTCCAGACAAGCCTGATAGGCCCGATAAGTCCGCCGATCAAAAGCATGTGGCCAATAAGCCGCTGCCAACGGCCCCCAAATTTGAGACGAACAAAAAGATCCCGCCGTTCGGCACGTTCCTGAACGGGCCAGAGCCATCCAACCACAATCACAACCACGGCGACACGAAGCCCGCCACCGAGCGTCCGCATCCCGTGGTCACGACCAAGCCCGTCATCACGACCAGGCCCGCGAAGAAGCCGGACTTCGATCGAGATCGAGATCGCGATTACGACCGCCACGACCATGACGATCACAACCACAATCGCTATGGCAACTATGGAAACTCCAATCGGTCGAACTGGTCCCTCATCATTCTCGGAGGTGCCGCTCCGGTGGGACGTGGCTGGTATGGGCCGGGCTATGGCCGAACCTATGGCGGTTGGAATAACAACACATATTATGTCCCGGCTCAGTCTTATGGCCCCATTCAAAACTATGGTCCAGTGGTCAACACGCCGGTCCCGGTGAATGTGGCCCCCACACCGCTGCCGCAACCCGCTCGCGCCCCCAACGAAGATTTTTCCGCACTGCCAATCGGCCGCCAACGCGAGTTGTTGCTGCAAGCGCTCAACGCGCTCGAAGACGATTTCGCTCGCGCTCCCAACGGCGACGAATGGTCGAGGCAACTCCAACTGGCGACCACCGCAAAGCTCATCGGAGAAGGGGACGATCCGACGGACCCGGTCACGCGCACTCGGCTGCGAAGCGTGGTCGAGCTGTTCGATGAAGTCGCGGAGAATGAGGACTATCGCCCCGTCTCCGAACTGTTGAGCTTCCGCTCACTGCAAGCCGGACTCCGCGAGTTCGCCAGCGAGCCGATTGGCCAAGCTCGCGGCCGACTTTCCCGAACCGCTGACCAACTGGCTCAAAAGCTCAAATCTTGGCCGATTGGCGATCGCTGGAAAGACTACCTGCAAGTCCCCTGGCTGGTCGGCACCGAAGAAGAAGAACAGCTCGAAATGCCCGAACGATTGGTCCGCTTTGAAAAGCTGCTCGCGAAGTTTGATCGGGTGAAGTCCGACGACCAATTTCAAGTCGTCTCCCAAGAGCCCGCCTTTGGCGTCACGCACACCGCACTGCAAGCCTTCGTGCGAGAACTGCGATTGGTGGTTGAGGCGAACGCGTCCGAGCCAAAGCTACCCGAACTCAAGCTGCCTGACCCGAAGCTGCCCGAACCAACTCTGCCGGAACCGAAGCTGCCTGAACCAACTCTGCCCGAACCGAAGGCGGTCGAGTAACCGTAGACCGTGTGCCAGTGCCAATCCGACCTGTCCCGTTAGGCTCGTTCGTTGAGCGGCAAGCCGAAGGCGTAGCCCCCAACACGGACGCCTCCGGCTTGCCGTTCAACGATTTTTGGAGCAGACCACCATGAAACGGCTTTTGACCGTCGCCCTACTGACCGCTCTCACTTCCCAGATGGCCTTTGCTGCGGAGCCGCTGACGATCAACGTCTGGCCGAGTAAGCCGCCGGGTGAGACCAAGGAACTGCCGCCCGAAGCCGATCTCACGAAGCCCGAAGATCGCCTCATCGCCGGACGCCGCATCATCAAGCTCGGCAATGTTTCGACGCCGCAGTTGACCGTGTATCGCCCGGCCAAGAACAAGGACACTGGCGCGGCAATCGTGATCTGCCCCGGCGGTGGCCACAGCATTCTGGCTTACGACTTGGAGGGAACCGAAGTCGCCGAGTGGCTCAATGAAATCGGCGTCACGGGGATCGTCTTGAAGTACCGCGTGCCGGGTCGCGATCCCGATAGACGCTGGTTTGCCGCCGTGCAAGACGCGCAACGGGCGATGAGTCTCGTCCGCAGCAAAGCCTCGGAGTGGGAACTCGATCCGAAGCGGATCGGCCTGCTCGGCTTCTCGGCCGGCGGACAAGTCGCGGGCATGGTCTCGATTCTCGACGAGCGTCAGTACGAACCGCTGGACGACATCGACAAGGTCTCCAGCCGACCGGATTTTTCCGTGCTGATCTATCCGGGACTCATGGACGAACGGGGCCAAGCGAAGTTGCGCGAGGAAGTGAAGATCACGAAGAACTCACCGCCGATGTTCTTCGCTCATGCGTTCGACGACGGCGTGAGCGTCTTCAACACGCTGCTGTTCGCCACCGAATTGAAGAAGGTGGGCGTGTCGGCGGAAGTGCATGTCTACGCGACCGGCGGTCACGGCTACGGCCTGCGTCACGTCGATGGCCAACCCGTCACCGATTGGCCCAAGCCCTGCGCGGCTTGGCTGAAGACGATGAAGGTCATCCAGTAATTCGACCGCGTTTGTTGTGACTCCATGCCTTGGATCGCACGCGCGAGTTGGCCCCGAAGAGAACACGGGGTCGGGTGTGCGAATTTCAGAAATCGCCGATCGAGTCTTAGGACGTGGGGAAGTCGTCCGCGGCGATTTCTGAAATTCGCACACCCGACCCCTCGACCCGACCCGATCATGAAGGTGCCCGACGAATGCCGCGCCAGTTGGGCACATTCGTCGTCTCCCTTCATTCGTCGGGCTTCTTTTCCCCTGAAATTAAGGAGTGACGTACGACGTCGATGCTAACTGAACTCGTGAGTCCAGCACCGAGACAGCCTCCAGCATACTGCCGGGCGCGATTCCCACGTCTTGCAGCGTTCGCTGGTCGTGCAACAACTTCTGTTTGAGAGCCCAATTGGTTCCCATGTTGTAGAAGACTTGGCCGGTAATGGCGTTTCTCAATAGCCATAGTTGATCGTAAGTGAACGGCTCGACGGCTCCGTCGAGCCGAAAATAGATCTGGTCGAGCAATTCGCGGACGCTTTTGAACGACGCGAATTCTGCTTGCCAGACCGCACCGGACGACCCGACTAGCGGACGGACATCAAGCGTCAACATATCCTTTTCGGCCAATCTCGGACCAAGTCGTTCCAGCGACAGTTTCCGCACAAGCTCAAGCGTCTCCGCCACCATTTCGCCAACCGGTCGTTGCACGCGCGGCACTGATTTTCCCTGTGAAATCAGCGCGAGCCGAGATTCCAGCCTCGGCCACCAGACATCAATGGCTTCCCGCAATTCGGTCGGATGCATCGGCGATTCGAGTGTGGGATGCGCGTTGATCGCTTCCATCAACTTCAAAGTCCCCTCGAAATCGGCTTTGTGCGACTGGAATTCCCGTAACGACCCGGTCAATTCCTCCGGCCCCAATCCAAACAGATAAGGACACACATGGGCCGCTTCGACGTTGCGCCACACGGCCCCGGCCTCGAAGTGCAGCCACGGCGATTCCTTGTTTGCCGGAGTCAAACACAAAATGCCCATGTGCGTCGCGCGCAGATTAGCCGACAGTGTTTCCATCCAAACATTGCCCGCTGCGATGTCCCTATGAGACATCCACGGCGTCACTCCGCGAATCACACGGCGGATCCAATCATGCAGAGCGATCGCCACTTGCTGACTGACATCGCCAGAAAAACTGAGGAAGACTCGCATGCGCAGGCACCCTTCATCATTCGGAATGAGGGTCGATAATACGCCGCGCTCCGCGAGATGCACATAGTCCCGACTCTGAGCCACTGCTTCTTGCTTCGGTTCGACCACGCATTGGAACACGGGGTCGGGTGTGCGAATTTCAGAAATCGCCGGTGGAGTCTTGGGAAGTGGAGAAGTCGTCGTCGGCGATTTCTGAAATTCGCACACCCGACTCCTCTCCGCCCAAGCGACCGCCTATTGCAGCCGAGCCTTTTTGAAGTCATCGACGAGCACCTGGGCCTCGAAGTCGATGTTGCGGTACGCGTAGAGTTCCAGCAGCGTGGTTTGGTCGAGCTTCTGCGGGTCCGCTCCACTGATCTTCTGGGGCCAGCCGTAGCAGCGGACGCAGATCGGCAGTTTCGTTTGCGAGTCGATGTAGATCAGCGACTTGCGGTACTCCTTCTTATCATCCGGCGAGTACTCCGGCTTGGCGTACTCGATCACGAAGCAGAGGCAGTCGCGGTTGTCGAGTTTCTGATGTTCCAGCAGCTTGGCCGAGACTCCCGATTCGATTTTCAGATCGGCCTGGCGGTACTGGCGAGTGATCTTGGTCAGCTCCAGCAATCCGGCTTTCGTCACCGGGTATCGCGAATGCTTCATCGCCAGAGCACCCGTCGGGTTCAGCGAAATCACCCCGAGCCGAGCTTCGATACCGGTCAACATGCGGACCAGCATGTCGCCGTCATTCTCTCCCTCGGAGTAGATGACTCGTTGGCCGGCGTGCTTGCCACCTTCCCACTTCATGAAAATTTTCATGGGCTGGTGGAAGAGGCGGATTTGGATGATTTGCAGATCGGACAGCGAGTCGCCGATTCGTTCTTGTTTGACGAACGTCGCGGCGTAGGCCGGGATCTTTTCGAGCTTGGCCTGAGCTTCCACCAGAATCCGATCGCTCTCAATCAGAGCCTCTTTGCCGGTCAAGATGGGAGTGTCGTTGGAACTCCCCGTCTTTGCGTCCGCGACGGTCGGTGTCGCGGCGGTTGGCTCGACGCCGAAGTCCTGTTCGGCTCCGGCCAGCGCCTGTTGGCTGTTCCGAGAAACCGGATCAGTCCCAGCGGTTGTGGGCTGGGCGTGGAAGTACAAGAAGCCCAACGCGACGGCAACGACCAGAGAACCCAGCGCGTTGTGGCGGTGCGGCGAGTGCCGGATCCGACGGGCGACGTGCGGAAGTTGGCGAACAGGTTGAGTCAGCCAATGAGACCGGCTGAAGAGCCACGAGAGTCGATTCATGCGACGAACGGCCTTGCATTCCGGGCGAAGCGGAGCGGAGCGGAGATCTCATTCCTCTGAGATCGGCGAACCGACGAGACGCCGCGGTGAGCGTGAGAGACGTGAGGAATCCCAGAAACCCGCAGAGTCCGTCCGCGCGGGGCGCAGTTAGAACACTGATCGGCGCATCGCTGTCGCGGCGGTGACGAGATTTGCCGCTGTCCCACAATCCGTCGCGACAAGTTTGCCGCGGATGTTGAGACGATTCAGATTCCCCCGATTGATCGCCGCTACCTGCGGGACCGGAGCATTCGGGAGGGCTGGCTTTGTGAGCCGATGGCGCGAGCCATGGGCATTCGCAGGTGACTGTCCGCAGTGAATCGCCCGACGCTAGCGCGTTCGGCTCACATCGGTGGTGCCAAGACGCTTTGACAGTGATTCGGCGAACGGCCGGAGCAAACTTCCGCGTAGCCGCACTCGCCAGAGTGCGGAACTCCCGCGTTCTGGCGAACGCGGCTACTTTCAGAAAAGTCCTGACATTTGCTTTACATCGGCTTGGCCGACTTCTCCGCTGGCTTCTCGTCGAACTCCGGGACCAGTTCCAGCAAGACCTCAGTGTCGCGCGGTGGAACGCGATCGCTCCAGGCTTCCCACATCAAGTTGGTCTCGCCATCGGCCGAGCTTTTCACCGACAGGTCGAGCATCGCGGACGGAAAGTTCGCGACGCAGATCACATCGCCCCCTTCTGCCAGATACGACTTCGTGCCGGTGGCCTCATCGAGATAGAAGCCGCTCCCCGCGAAGACCCACGGGGCATCGAGCTGCCGAGGCTGCGTCAGATCGTAAAACTTCTTGATCGCCTTGCGGTACTTTTCGTCCTTGGACATCGCCAAGAACGAGTCCCGCTGCTTCTCGGTCATGTGGCCGAACCAGTACAGCTCTTGGTTCTTCTCGTCCCACTTCAATTCCGAGTCCTCTTTCAGATTGAGGCCCACGGGCTTGTCATCGAACAGTTCCACAAAGAACCGCTTGGACGAATTGCGAACCCACTTCTCGGCCGGCTCGCGATGCAGCTTCCCCTCCTTGTCGGTCCACTGGCAAAAGATGCGGATGCGAGTCCCCTTCGGCGGCGAATGCTCCGGCTGAAACTTCACCGGCGATCCCGGCTTCGCCCCCAAGGCGAGCAAGCCGGTGTGAATCACAAACGCTTCGGAGTCGATCGTGAGGATCGATTCGTGCTCCTTGGTCTGCTTCAGACAGCAGAACATTTCGAGCACCCCCTCGCGCAGGCAAACTTTCGTTTTCAACAGGAGCCGCTTGCCATCCATGTCGAGCAACACGGTCCCCTGTTTGTTGAGCGAGACTGGCTCTTTCGACTTCTTGGCAACTTTGGTTGTTTCGTCCGCGAACCCGGATCGGCCGCCGATGAGCGCGATCCCCGATCCAGCAACCAGAGCATTCAAAAACTCGCGTCGTGCGAACTCGCGGTCGGTGGTCTCAGGCATGATGTTGTTTCTCGCATCGTTTCGTTTGGTAGAAAGGACGCTGACGTCCGGTCGCGGAGTATAGCCGCAGAAACTGCAACGAGCGGCAGGTGAGCCGACGGCGCTAGCCGCGGGCTTCGTACGGGGGATGTTTCCCGGCACTCGCCCGACGCTAGCGCGTTCGGCTCAACGATTGGCGGGCGGCTGACTCGCGAGTTGGATGAGCGCTTCGCGGACGCGCGTGACTTGTTCGGTCGTCACGGTCAGGTAGCGCTGTTGGCCGCCATCCGCGACGTCGAACTGCGTCACGTCCTGAGCATCGACGCGAATGCGGCCGGCGGGTGACAGGCCAAAGTAGCCGTGATCCGGGCGGACGGCGTACAGCACGGCGGTCAGATCCCACGTCTCACGGTCATAGGGCATCTTCTGGTACAGCTCGTAAGCTTGTTGGAGCGGATGATGCTTCACATATCCGAAGTCTCGCTGGATGCTGGACGCGGGATACTTGATCGCCACGCCGATCTCGAAGCCGCTGGTGACGAGCGGCGTCGGCCACTCGGTGAAGACTCGTTGAGCGGCGGGCGAGTCGATGAAGACGTTGTATTCCTTGATGCGATTCTTCTCGCTGAACATGCCGGCCATCATCGACAGCAGCCGGACTTTGCGAATCACCAGCTCTTTGCCCGTCAGTGGCGAGTGCTGATCGGCCGGCGAATCCAACAGCCGCAGGATGTTCGTCGAGAAGCCCACGACCACCAGCACCACCGAGCGATCCGACTGAGCGGCAAGCGTCTGCCTCAGCAGGCCAACTGCTTCGGGAGCATCTTTTCCAGTGCGGAGTTTGTGCGGGTATCGGGGTTGTCCATTGTCGGTGGCTCGGACGGTGTCGGTCAGATAGCGGCTGTCTTCCGGCGTCTTACCTTTGCGAACGACTCCCAGCGGAATGTCGCCTCGGCCGTAAAACGTGTTCACCAGATCGACGAACGGCGCGGCGAGGTCGTTGTCCTTGCTGAGCGTGACGGCGAGCAGCTCACACTCACCGCGGCTCTGCAAAGCATGGATGACTCCCAGCGCGAGGGCATCGTCGATGTCATTGCCCATGTCGGTATCGAAAATCAGCTTGACCGGCCGAGCGGGCGGTTCGTCGGCCGAAACCGGCACGGCGAGCGGCACGATCGCGACAACCACAATGATGAGACATCGAACAACGACTGATGCCGACATGATGAAGCTCCTGATGCGGTGATGGCCGAAGGGAGGCATTTCAGCAAGTGCCGGCGCAACAAAAAACCCTCACTGCCCGAAGGCCGCGAGGGTTAAGAGAGAGAGAGAGAGTTGCAGTCGGATCGTTGTCATTCCGCCGGTGAGAGAGTTCGGCGGCATCAAGAGAACAGGAGTCGTGAAGTTGTTGAGGGTTGGCAAGACTTGGATTGAGAACCCGTCAAGTAACCCGAAGCGTCAATGAGGGAGTCGGGAATTTTCGCGTGGAGTCGCCCCTCGCTCACGCATCGGGTTACTTGGAAACAGTACTTAGCGATCTTCATCGACGGCCGGAGTTCCGAAGATGTCGAACTGGCTGTCGCACAGGTCGGCGTCGTCGAAGAAGCGTGAACCGGAGGTGCAGGACTTCGATGTCTTGAGGCCAGAGTAGGTGTAGCTCTGATTGAGGGCCCCGACGGCCGCGGCGACATCTTCCAGTTCTTCGTTAACCGCTTGACGAACTTCAACCAGTCCGACGATTAGGCCAAGTACCACGATGGTCGAGACCAGGATCAATTCGGCGGAGATCACAAAACCGTTTTCGTCGTTGAACAAGTTCTTCATGATTTTTTTCCTTGGGCTGATGGAGTGAACTGGTGTGATGAGCGACGCCGGTTGTTTGTTGGGTTTGTTGATGTTTGGCGTCGTTGACGAGAGAGGTGTTAAGCGAGCTGAATGCCAAGGATTCTGAACGCCTCGAAAAATTGACACAGGCGCATCGAAATTGAAGCGCAAGTCGTTGGCCGCCAGTCAGAAAAGAATGCGCGAAGAAATCTGCATCCGCGCGGCGACTCCGAAATCGACTCTGCGGAGCCACGTTGCCGAGAAACAACGTGTTTCGATCAACTCACTGCAAGTCGTTGAAGCCACAAGGCGCACCGCAGGTCGGCAACATCGAGGCGAATCGGCATCATCCGACTTTGCGCGGCGGATCGGCTCGCTACGATGCCCCGCCTTTCGTCATTCACCAGATTGAGAGCCTTTCATGGACTCCGCCGCGGATCACATCTTCCATTCACAGTCCGCCTCTCAGGCCTTGCTGAAGGCGATGCGCGAACTGGCCGCCTCACGAGGGCGAACGCTGAAAGACCTCGAAGGCATCACGCTCGGAGCGGCGTTCGACTTGGCCGTCGAAACGCACGGCGACGAACTCCCACAGTTCTGGGTGATCTGGAACGAATGGAATCTCGCGCTCGACGAGCCGCCCGCCGAAATGGGCGATCTCTAAATCCGGCGCGAGCCTGCACTCGTTCCCTCTCGCTCGCTGCGAATGAGCGTCTTGACGATCCGAGGCTGTGAGGATTTCGAGCCGCGACCGTCAGGGCGTGGTGATCGATCAGGACAGATGACCGTTCTCTGATGGTGGCGGCTTGAAACACTCTGAAGTCGTCAGGCAATGACTTCCCATCACTCCAGCGGCTCAGCGATCGCGGTTCCGATCCCGGTCGCTCCGTAGCCGTTGCCGCAGTAGAACAGCCGGAGATGCTCACCCTCGCGAACGATGTGGGGATACTCGGTCATCTTGCTTTCCCAGCCTTGGCCTGTCGGCGGCAAGGCGAGGTTTTCTCCCGGAGCGCCGCGCTGCCAAGTCATGCCGTCGGTGCTGGAGGCTTCGCAGATGGAGTACGCGCCGAACTTCGTACCGATTCCGGCGTAGATGGCGCGATAGCCGGTTGGCGTCTTCCAAACATTCAGCGCGATCGTTGCGGCATTCTCGTAGTGGGCTTCGAGCCGCGGTCGCAACTCGACTCGCTTGTCGAACCAGGTCAGGCCATCGAACGAATGCGCGGCGACCGACTGCTTGGCCTGATCCACCAACAAGTCTTTGCTCGGAGTGCCGGTGGGGAGCGTGTAGTGCATGCGGTACAGCGTTCGGCCATCGGCTTGGGCCAGCTCTTCGATCGGGCCGCCTCCCGCGATGCCGCGATTCTTTGGCCAGTCGGCGAAGCCATCGCCGGTCAGAATCGGATCGGGCGAGTACTTCGTCCAATGCCGCAAGTCGTCGCTCGTGGCGAGTCCCATGCCCCAGAAACCTTGCAGACCGGCACCGCTCTGAGCGCTGCGGCCGGTGTAATACAGATGCCACTTGCCTCCGATCTGATGCACGCACGGCAGCACGCACCACGTTTCATCGAAGCTCCCTTTGCCCCCGAGATCGAACAGCGGCCCGTGCCGCTGCCACTTGGTGACATCGTCGATCGGACAAGTCGCGAGGCAGATTCGGCGACGCCCTTTCGCATCGCCTCCGGCGTAGAACAGCCAATACTCGCCGTCACGAATCAGGACGAACGGATTCATGCAGCAGGTCTTGTCGAACTCCCCGCCACCCGGAGGCAGCACCGGATTACGAGCATCCCGTTGCCAAGCGTGAACTCGGAACGGCGACGGTTTCGGGACGTCATCCCCCCTGCTCACACACGGCAGCAACCAGGTGGCCGCGGCGACCTTCGCCAGAAATACTCGCCGAGAATGGGACGCTTGCACTTCGAGCATCGTTTCGACTTCTAAGTCTTGAGCGATCACCACTCCCTTACGGTCGCGCCAATAAATCATCGCATGTGTACGTCACGCGACGACTCAGGACTCCTGTTCTCGATCAAATGCTGACGCGGCCAGCTTCGTTGGATCAAGAACTGGTGTTCTCACCCGCCGAGTTCACTCACGTTGAGCTTCCGTGCTCGGCCCCGTTCCTAGGTCAGAAAAATGCAGAGAACTTCAAAGCTCTGGGCTGTCCTCGCTTTTTTATGCGCACATGAAACTCGTTCGAGTCAGGGAAATTCCAGCTCGAAGACTCACGCACTGGCGAGCGTGGCAACAAAAAACCGGCGAGGCCCGTGGGTGGGCCTCGCCGGTCGTGTGCGATGTTTTGACCGCTCTCAGGCGGCGCGGCTACCGATCTTTACGGTGCCGAATCTTGGCACGCATGCGTCGCTTCGTACTGCCGATCTTGCGACGACCGCGACCAGTTCTCTTCACTCCCATGTGAGCACTCCAACTGTTCTATGAGGTTCGATGAGTTGTCTAATTCCCTACGCTGTCCCGGATGAGGGGCAGGACTCTAACAGCCTCTCGTTTGCTCGGCAACCGCCGGTTTGCTGGGCCAATCGTTGTTTCGGATCGCGGATTCCGCCATCATGGCTCGGAATCAATCCACTCGATCGGAGAGTTTCCGTCATGTCCGTGCGAGGCATTCGCGGAGCCACCAGCGTGGCCGCCGACACCAAAGAAGAAGTCCTGAACGCGACCCGCGAGTTACTCGTCGAGTTACTCCGTGCGAACGGTCTGGAAAACAGCTTCGAGGAGATCGCCTCGGCCGTGTTCACCACGACGCGCGATCTCACCTCCGCCTTTCCGGCCGAGTCCGCACGAGCGCTAGGCATGAGTGCCGTGCCGCTGCTGTGTGCTTCGGAAATCCCGGTCGCCGACAGCCTGCCACGCTGCATCCGAGTCCTGCTGCACGTCAACACCGACAAGACTCAAGCCGAGATGGTCCACGTCTACCTCCGCGACGCCAAACGCCTGCGGCCAGATGTGAAGAGTGCTCAATGAATCGAGATGTCCCCCTTATCCGAGGAGCTTCTCATGTCGCGACGTCTGCTACTCTCGTCTGGTTGGTTGATTCTGTGCGGACTCGCCGCTGTGTTCGGAGTTGATGGCTGGTTCTCGCTGCCGCTCCGCGAATTGAAAGCGGAGACCGCATCGTCCGCGATGCCGCTCAAATTGCGGCTCCGCAAAGAGACTGGGCCGGGCAGCGGTCGCTGGCACACGCTGACTCAGCCGGCCGAGTGGGACGCCAAGAAGACCGCCGTCGTGATCTGCGACATGTGGGACAAACATTGGTGCCAGATGTCGACGCAGCGAGTCGGCCAGATGGCTCCGCGGGTGAACGAGTTCGTCAAAGAGGCTCGGCGGCGCGGGTCGCTGATTATTCACTGCCCCAGCGACACGCTGGACTTCTACAAGGAGACGCCGCAGCGCAAGCTCGCGCAGGCCGCGCCGGTCGTGGCTCCCAAGACCGAGTTGCAACGCTGGTGCCGCATCGACCTGACGAAAGAGGCTCCGCTGCCGATCGACGATACCGACGGCGGCTGCGATACGGTCCCTCCCGATCCGAATTTCAAGGCGTGGTCGCGGCAGATTGCGGCGATTGAAATTCACGACGGCGACGCCATCACCGACAGCGCGGAAGCCTATTACCTGCTGCGGCAGCGGGGCATCGAGAATGTCCTCGTGCTGGGAGTGCATACCAACATGTGCGTACTCGGCCGGCCGTTCTCGATTCGGCAGTTGGTCCAGCAAGGCTTGAACGTCGCACTGGTCCGCGACCTCACCGATACGATGTACAACCCGGCGAAACGGCCGCTCGCCAGTCACTTCACCGGCACCGATCTGGTCGTCGAGCACATCGAGAAATACTGGTGCCCGACAATCATCAGCGGCGATTTGCTCGACGGCAAAGAGTTCCGCTTCCCGGCTGACAAGCGTCCGCATCTTGTTGCGATCGTCTCCGAGGAAGAGTACGAAACGAACGCCACTTTGTCGGAGTTCGCCGCGAAGTACCTCGGTGAATCCTTTCGAGTCTCGTTTGTCTTCGGCGGCGCGGATGCGACGGACAATCGCGGCAAAGTCATTGAACCTCGCCCGACTCCCGCTCCGAACGGCACGTTGCTCCCGGCGCTCGTCGCGCGTCCCACCTCAACGGACAAGAATGATCTGCTCGGCTTGGGGGTGCTCGACACGGCCGACATCGCGCTCATCAGCGCGAGACGGAGAACGCTGCCGACCGAGCAACTCGAACGGGTGAAGAAGTTCGTCGCCGCCGGCAAGCCAATGGTCGGCATCCGCACGGCGAGCCATCCGTTTCATGCCCGCAATCAAGCTCCGCCAGCCGGTCGAGCCGATTGGCCGACATTCGATGCCGACGTCTGGGGCGGGCATTACACGAACCATCACGGCATTGCGAAGTCAGGGCCGAGCAACATCGTGACGATGGTGCCGATGTCCTCATTGCATCCGATTCTGTCTGACTTCCCATCGGATGATTTTCACAGCGGCGGCTCGTTGTACATGACCTCGCCGCTGGCCGAGGGAACTCAGGTGTTGTTGATGGGCCGCTTCGGCGACGCTCAGTCAGAGCCGGTGGCTTGGACGTTCGCTCGCAAAGACGGCGGCCGTTCGTTCTACACGTCGCTGGGCCACAAGTCCGACTTTGAGCAGGCCGCGTTCTGTCGCTTGCTGCGCAACGGACTGCTCTGGGCGGTGACAAAAGAGGCGGAGTGAAATTCCTCTCGTTCCCACGCGGAGCGTGGGAACGAGATTGTGGTGCGACGCTCCGCGTCGCAATTCACGACGCGGAGCGTCGTGCCACACTATGACCCTTCGCCGGCTCCGGTCATGCGGCCGACGAAGCCGCCCGTGCCGAGGTCTTTGATTCGCTCGGCAACGGTCTGGCCTTCTTCGCCATCAAGGTGTTGGCCGCCAAAGGTGGAGAGCCAGAACTCGGCCGCGATCACCACGAACAGCAAATAGATCAGTGGTCGCCAGATTTCTTGCTCTTGGCCGATCGTGCCGTGCAACTGCTGCGTCTCGGCCGAGGCGTCGATGACTTGCAGGTCAATGTTTGGCAGAAGCTCTTTCAACTGCGTCTCGTTGATGAGCGCGAAGTTGGATTCCTCGCGCGCGAGGTTGACGGCGAAGGCGAGCGATTCGTGCTTGGGCTGTTCGATTCGGCCGCCGCGGACATCGACTTCATAAAAACCTTTCTCGGCCGTTTCGGTGAAGGCACCGACTTGGCGGCTGACCGATTTCTCGAAGGTCACTGGCAGACGAATGCCCTCGACGTTGACGACTTCGGCTTGCAGATTCTGCCAGGCTTTCGCGACGGAGATTTCGGCGATCCCGTTGGCCGCGACGACCGATGGGCCTTCGACACCCGCTCGCGTGCGGATGTGGCTGACGAGTCGCAGGATCAGCGGCACGAACTCCGGCTTCAGCGGGAGGTTGGTCCACTTCGAGGACATCGGGAATGCGGCCACGATCACTCGGCCGTCGCCGTAGCGACTCTCAACCAGTGCGGCAGTGCCGTTCGAGAATTCGAGCAACGGCCAAGTATTGCCCCGCTCGGCCGGCAGCTTTAAGGGGAAGCGGCGATAGACAGAGACCTTCGTCAGATAGCGGGCTTCGCGGTTCTCGAAGACCGACAGCACGGGATGCGCGAAGTCGATCGCCGCGAACCATTCAAACGTCTCGGACTTTTCGACGTCCCCTTCGGCTGGCTGCAATTGTGCCGAGGTGATGAATTGGTCCGTCGTGCCGGGGATCGCAAACAGTTTCTTGTTGTATTGATCGTGATTGGCCTTATCCCCCGGCAGGATCATCAGGCCGCCGCCGCGTGAAACGTGATCGCGTAGGAGTCCGCATTGTTGATCATTGAGCGTCCCGCAGTTGGCGAGGATCACAACGCTCGCATCTTTGAGCGTGTCGGCGTTGACCTCGTTCTCTTTGCGTTCGACGACATCCAGCGACTTCACGAAGCGGCGATCGGATTCGGTGAGCTTGCTCTCCACCGGCTGCGCTCGGCGCGGGTCTCCCGACTCCGCCGCGTCGTTGCCTTCCGGTTCGGTCGCCGTGAACGCGGTTTGCAAATACAGCGCTTCGTTCTCGAACGGGTCTTTCGGATTCTTGGTGGGGTTGCCGTTGACGATCACGACTCGGACTTGCGGCTCAACGGCGAGCGTGAAGAGGAACGTGTCGTCGTTGGGGAATCGGTCGGCCGAAATCTCGAAGCGGCCTTTGAGTGTGCCCGGTTCGGTCGGCACATACAGGAACGGTGCGTTCGCCGACTCGCCCGGCTTGAGCGTCAGGTTCTTGCGACCGACTTCCTGGTCGTCGATCAACAGGCTGACGGTGACATCTTCGGACTTGTCCTTCGAGTAATTCACAACGCGAGTCTTCAGCGGCAGCGGCAAGCCCGCGATGGCTCGATGCGATTCCGGCGCGTCTCCAACCACCGCGCGGTTGGGGATCTCACCCGCCGAGGAGCCGACGTCGATCACAAACAGCTTTGACCCAGCGGGAACTAAGTCTTCGACCGGCTGTTCGCGCAGCTCGCGCCAGCCGCTGGCCTGCGAATCGGTGAAGAAATAAATCTGCGGCTTCAGTGCCATCGGCGAACCGCCGCCGAACAACTGCGTGAACGTCGCGAACAAATTCGCGCGTGAGGGACTCGTCGTCAGTCCGCCGAGCTTTTCCTTGAGCGCCTCGGTATCGGCCGTGACTTTCGAGACGATCTCATCCGGCTTCGAGGCGACTCGCACCAGCGTCACGAGGTCATCGCTGCCGAGCTTGTCGATCACCGCCGAAGCCGATGTCTTCGCGCGATCAAACGCCGATACGCCATCCGTCACCGCATTCATGCTGGCCGAGCAATCGACCAACAGGATCACCTCGCGTCCGCCCCCCGTCCCGCCGAACAGCGTGTTCCAATGCCGAATCATCGGCCGAGCACACGCCAGAATCAGAAACAACAAGAACAACGTGCGCAGCAGAGCGATCAACGCGTCCATGAACTTCATCTTCCGGCGCTGTTGCACATAGGTGTCGAACAGAAACCGAAACGTGCTGAGATCCACCGTCCGCAGCCGATGCAGCGTCAGCAAGTGCAGCAAAATCGGGATCGCCACCAGCGGCAGACACCAGGCAAACATGCTGAGATGGAGCAGTTCCATGGAATGAAGTCCCTGCAAAGAATGATTTCTGACACTCACAAAATCCGAGTGCCGAGGTTCTGGCTCTGTCCTGCAAACATTGGAAATCTTCGAGCGGTGGAAAGTTTTGGGTCGTTGAGTTCCGGCCTCCCATCATTCTGCTGAAATCCGGCGAGCAGAATGATGGGAGGGCAGAATGATGTGAGGCGTTGTTCCGCCACGGCAGAGCAAGGCCGAACTGCGGATGAAAGACAACAATCACCGAGCATGGAGGCGCGAACGTCAGAGGCGTTTGAGGCGGGGGGCGGGGTTGTTCGAGTCCGCTATCGGCGGACTCGGAAGGCGGGGGAGTATCCAGGTCATCGAGTTGGTTTTCAACCGGCATCGCACTCGACGGCAAACACGCGCACCGGAACGGTTCGGCCCTTCAGGGGTAGCTCGCCGATCTCTTTGACGGGGATCAACTGGCTGGGTGACCTTGCGACATCCTCGCTGACGAGGATCGTTTGCTGGTAATCCTTGGTGGCCGATTCCAATCGAGCGGCGATGTTCACGGCGTCGCCGATCACGGTGTAGGAGAGCCGACGCTCCGAACCGATGTGCCCCATGATGACCGGGCCGACGTGAATCCCCACGCCAATTTTAACCGGGGGCAACCCCGCGCTTTGTCGTTTCCAATTCATCTCTTCGCGACGGCGGACCATCGCGACGGCGGCCTGCACGGCTCTTGCCGCGTCGTCGTCCCGCGGATAGCCGGGATCGCCGAAGACCACCATGATGGCGTCGCCGATGAACTTGTCGATCAGGCCGCCGAACTGCTGGACCTCTTCCGACATCGCTCCGAAATGTTCGTTGAGCAAGGACACGACTGCCGGCGGCGACAGATTCTCGGAGAGACTCGTGTAGCCACGAATATCGCTGAAGAGGATGGCGACCACTTGATCGTGACTATCGGCGGTGCGTCGCTCCGGGCGGGCGAGCAGTCGGGAGACAACGCGGGCGTCGAAGTATCGTTCCAGCAAACCGCGAGCAAACTCGCGTTCGCGGACCTCTTCGGACGAGCGTCGAAATTCTTCCGCCATTCCATCGGCTCCGTTCTGCGCGGCTTGTTCGCTCGCTAGGGCAAGCAGCTTCGTCGCCCCTTCGCGATCGCCGCCGTCCTCGATCACGTCGGCTCGCAAGGCCAAGATCTCCGCAAGGAAAATGCGACATTGATTGTCGGCGACGAGTTTCTCTGCCTCGCTGAGAAGCTCCAACGCTTCGGTGTGGAGATCCTGAAGCGAAAGCACTTTTGCTCGGAGTGCTTTGATCATCGCGAGTCGATCACTGCTTCCCAGTGCGACGCAGAGATTCTCCGCCGCCGTCAACGCGGTCATGGCACCTGGCAAGTCGTGATTGCTGATACAAAACTCGGCGTACTCGGCCTCTGCCCGCGCCAGTTCCACATTGTTCTCGATTCTGCGAGCGATCTCCTTCCCGGCCTTCAAGGCCACCAAGCCTTGCTCTGCGTCACCCGATTGCCGCTCCACCGACGCGAGGGTCAACAACACTATCCCCTCGCCGATCTCATAGCCTGACTTGCGGTGGAGTCGCAGGCATTCCGTAATCGCGTCGCGAGCCGGCATGATTTCGCCAGCCAGGGCATGAACATCGGCCAGCCCTTCGTAGGCTCTGGCTTCGAGGATCGCGAGACGCTTCACAGAGGCTTCATCTCGTGCCCGTTTGAACTGCTCGATCGCCGCCACATACGAACCTTGAACCATCAGAGTTCGACCTCGCAGCAACTGCGAGCACAGCGGCAGATCGGGCCGCGAGTCCGGCCCCGTCAGGTTCAGCACACGCTCGCAGCCGGCAAGGCACTCCTTCAGCCGGCCGGTTCGGAAGTCCTGCACCGCCAGCGACAGTTCGCAGCATGCGGCCGGGTCTTTTGAGGGCAAGTCATGCGACTTGTCGCGTGCCAATTCCAGAGCTGCCCGTGATATGCCGAAATGCCGCTGGTCGAGCCAACCGCTGTAGTAAGCGATTGCCGCCTGACCGATGCGGTCCCCCGGCTCAATCAGTTGCTCCACGGTCGTCAAAATCGCACGAGCTTGTTCGCGGCCCATCTGATGGAAGTGCGCATAGACCAGATCCAAGTAGCCTGAAACGCGGTTGGCATTGGTGTTTTCGCCCGACAGCCCGTTGTTGAGCGACTCGATGGCCGACGAGAACCGGCCTTGATCCAGACCGACTCGTCCGAGGATCAAAAACGCTCGCCGCCGCAACTGTGGGGAAATGCCCGTGACCGCCACCAACGTCTCCAGCGCCGCTTGAGCACCGGCTAGGTCCGACAAGCGGTATCGCAGCTTGGCACTCTGATACCGAAACTCGTGTGCGAGCCCCGGATTGCGGCCCGTCACCAGTTCGATCGCCTGAGCCAGCGATTGTTGAGCGGCCCCACCCCGCCCCGCCAATTCTTCGATCGAAGCACGCTCGGCGAGCAACTTCGCACGTTGCTCGGCATCCGCGGGTCGAGACGCGATCTCCTGCAACAACTCGGCGAATCGCAGCGACTGCTCCGGTCCAAAACGGGGACGCTCGGCAATGGGGAAACGGCGGAAGAAGCCGTACGGTTTGAGGTGACGCACAAGGCTCATTCGCATCGCTGATCGTCTCGTTGAAGGCAGGCCGGGAATGGAACGATCCCCGTCGAACGCTTCTTTGAGAACACTCGCGACGGGAATGGCCTGATTCTAATTGAGCTATCCCGACCACGGCCACCAATCAGAAGTTTCGGGAGGCTGACGCCCAATGGCACTCGCCTTGTGAGCCGATGGCGCTAGCCACGGGCCTCGGTGGGTGACGTTTGACGGCAAATCGCCCGACGCTAGCGCGTTCGGCTCACAGCCTCTTAGTTCGCGGCGAACGCTCGTTGCAGGGTCGAGTGGCTGCGCGAGCGAACCGCTTGAAAGGCTTGGACGGTGGCCCAGCCGTCGCTGTGATGCAGAGCGGTCAACAGCTTGTCGCGCGGACGCGATGGCTCGGCGCGAACGATGAGTTCCGATGAGGAATCTGAACTCTTCGACTTCAACTTTGAGAGTTCCGATTTGGAATCTGAACTCTGAAATTTGAAATCTGAAATTTGAAATCTGGTCCCCCGCGTAGGAAGAGATTCCGAAACGCCCTCGCGTGGAGCCTCGACGAAGGCTCGGTCGTGAAGCAGGCTCCAGGCCGAGGTGGGTTCCTGCGGGGACGCCAGAGGGTTCAACGATGCGGAGCGACCCCACTCGGGACGTGGCAACGAAAGGCTCGCCAACGGCGACAACACGAACGATGCGAACAGGCAGAAGCTCAGGAACGAGGCGGCTTGGCGAGCTTGTGACCAGCGGCGAGCTTTGCGATACGCGGCGGTTGCGGCGGTCAAGACGCGCTCACGGAAGCGGCTCGACAGAGTCGGCAGTGTGTTCGCGCCGCGCAGCAATTCGGTCTCGGCGGGGAACTCGGCTTCGGGAAGATCGCGATCGGAAGAGTGCTCAGCCATGTCGCACCTCCTCGGCCAGCGGCTCCAAGGTGTGTGAGAGTTTCTCCAGCGCATAGCGATATCGGCTGGCGACAGTGTTCGGCGATTCGCCCAGGATGTCGGCGATCTCGGCGAAGGTCAGCTCTTCCCAGATTTTCAGAACGACGACTTCGGCCTGTTCGGGAGGCAGACGTTTGACGGCGGTTTGAACTTGCTCGCGCCATTCGTCATCGGGCAGCAGCCAGAAGCGCGGACGGGAAACCCAGGTTCGCAGCATCTCGACCACGCGCGAGCGGCTGCGGCGCGACTCGGCCAGCTTCAAGGTTTCGTTGCGGACCATCTTCACGAAGTACGCCCACGGCTGCTCGGCCTGAGCCAGTCGTTCGGGATGCTGGGCCAACTTGATCATCGCCGCTTGCAGCGCGTCTTCGGCATCCTCTCGCCGCCCAGAGATCGCTTCCGCGTATCGCACCAGCCGAGCGGCCGTCAAATCAAACAACTGTCCGAGCGCGGATACATCCCCCTCCGCCAGTTGCTTGCACAACTGCGAGACTCGCGTCGCCAGCGGTTCGGAGGGATCGGGCATCGTTGGTCCAGTCGTACTACTAGTTCGCGATTTCTTGCCGGCTTGCGCGCATTTCTGAGCCTCGCCGACAATGTAACCCGAAGCGTCAGCGAGGGAGGATCCTCCCTCGCTGAC
>JBJXEX010000364.1:0-44582 GCA_046156195.1 Planctomycetaceae bacterium
GAATTGGCCTAGGCCAATTCCGAAATTCCGAAGTGCCTGACCCCGGTCGGTGCCCCGGTCGGTGCCGTCAGATATCGAGCACCAACTCGACCTGCCAGCCGCAGTCAGTCTGCTTGACCGACAGCCCGTGGTAGGTGATCGCTTTCACCTCATGAGCCAGTTGATGCCGCGATCGGTCAAGCGGCTCGCCATGAATCGTCGCCTCCAAGCCCTGCGCTTCGAGTCGCACGTTGAACTCGCGGAACAGCATCCCGCGCGTCTCGAATCGGAACAGCAACTCGTTGAGCCAATCGAACAGCAGATAATCGGTCTCGGTGCCGGTGAGTTGAATTGTCTCGGTCAGCGTCGGCCGCACGTCGTCGAGGTTCTCGACCACCAGCGACGTCAGCCCGCGAGCCGCGTCAACGAACAGCTCCTCAAGCGTCGCCGCCGAGATTCGCAAGCCGATGTCGGCGGTGTGATCGAAGGTCTCGAACATGTTGCCTCGTAGCACAGGCGGCTCGCCTGTTGCAAAAAAGTAACCCGAAGCGTGAGCGAGGGAGTCGAGAACCTCAGCGTGATATCGCCCCTCGCTCACGCTTCGGGTTACTTTCTACGACGTCACACCACTCGCCGAAACTCCGCGTCCAAGCCGCTCGCCAAAAACTGCATCACGCGCGGAGCTTGATGATTGAAGTACTCCCACGAATGTCCGCCATAAGACGTCGTGAAGTCCCGCTCGAAGGGGACGCCGGACGAATTCAATTTGCTGACGAGCTTCTCGACTCCGGGCAGCGCGTCGCGGTCGGCCGGATCGCACAACAGGAATTGTCGCCGAGGCCAATTCAGTCCTTGGACCTGCAACGTCGCCGTCTGCTGCCGAGCCGCCTCTGAGTCCGCGAACATCTCGTCGAGCGGCAGTCCGTGTCCCAACCAGTCTTGCAGGTCGATCACCGGCGAGAGCGCGGCGATGACGGGGAACTCGTTCGGGTGCCGATAGGCCAACTGCAACACCCCTTGTCCGCCCATGCTCACGCCGAACGCCGCCAGAGCGGGTGGCTTCACCAGCCAGTTCGCCTCGATCCACGGCAGCACGTTCGAGCGGATGTGTCCGATGGGAGACAGCTCGGCATCGAACTCCGAACAAACGACCGGCAGCCACCACGAACGCTTGCCGTGTGGGCAGATCGCTCGCAACCCGTAATGTTCGAGTTGCGACGTGTAGGCCGCATTGTTCGCGAGCGTCTGCAAGCCGTGTCCGTGTAAGAAGAGGACGGCTCGCGAGGGAATGTTCGGCCGAGAGGGTTCAAAGATGTCGGCCGCTTTGCCGGCGATTTCAATCGTTTGCCAACGGGACACTGGGAAGCCTTCAAATAGAGGAAGTCTTAAAAACGGTATAACGGCTTTCGGCTTTCGGCGATCGGCTTTCGGCCGGTCAGGAGAGCACGTCGCGCAGGACGTGGCCATGCACGTCGGTCAGGCGACGTTCGATGCCGTTGTGATAGAAGCTCAGCCGTTCGTGATTCAGGCCGAGCAAATGCAGAATCGTCGCGTGCAGGTCATAGATCGTCGCGACGTTCTCGATCGCTTGATGACCGAACTCGTCCGTCGCTCCGTAAGAGAACGGAGCCTTCACCCCCGCTCCGGTCAGCCAAACGGTGAAACCTTTCGGGTTGTGATCGCGGCCGTTCGCTCCCTTTTGGAACGTCGGCATCCGACCGAACTCCGTGACCCACGCGACGAGCGTGTCTTCCAACAGTCCGCGCTGTTTGAGATCGCGCAGCAGCGCGGCACAGGGTTGATCGAAGATCGGCGCGTGAACTGAATACTGCTGCTGAAGTGACTTGTGCCCGTCCCAGTTGCCGACCCCTTCGCCCATTGCGTACGAGCCGTTGAAGAGCTGCACGAACCGCACGCCTCGCTCGATCAGCCGCCGAGCCAGCAAGCAATTCCGCGCGAAGCCGGCTTTGTTCTTGTTCTCGTCCAGAGTGCCGTAGGCTTCGTGAGTCGCTTTCGATTCGGCTTCAAGGTTCGCGACGGTCGCCGCGCTGAGCTGCATCTTCGCCGCGAGTTCATAGCTGGCGATCCGCGCGAGCAGTTCCGAGTCACCCGGATTTCGTTCGAGATGTTTCTCGTTGAGCCGTCGCAGGAAGTCGCGAGTCGCCACGTCGGTCGATTCAGAAATCTCCGGCGGACGGCGCAGATTCGGGATCGGCTTATCGGCGGTGAATGGAGTCCCTTGAAACGCGGCCGGCAGAAACTTTGAGTTCCAATGACTCGCACCGATCTGCGGCACGCCCCGCGGATCGGGGATCACCACGAACGCCGGCAGGTCGGAGCACTCGCTGCCCAAGGCGTAGCTCACCCAGCAACCGACTCCCGGAAATCCATCGAGGATGAAGCCGGTGCTCATCTGATTTTCGGCCGGGCCGTGCGTGTTCGACTTGGCCGTCATCGAGTGGATGAAGCACATCTCGTCGGCCAGTCCGGCGATGTTCGGCAGCAAGTCGCTGATCATCTTGCCCGACTCGCCGCGCGGTCGGAACGGCCAGAGCGGCTTGATGAGATTGCCGTTCTCGCCTTGAAACGTGATGAGCTTGTCGTTGCCCGGCAGCGGCGTTTCATGCCGCTTGATCAGCTCCGGCTTAAAGTCGAACGAGTCGACGTGGCTCATCGCGCCGGAGCAAAAAATCATCAGGACACGATTCGCTCGCCCCGCGAAGTGTGCTGGCCGCGAGGCATACGGAGTCGCCGGATCAATCTTCGGCCGGATCGGCGACCTGTCTTCCGCCGACAGTCCCTCTCGCGCGAGCAACGTCGCCAGCGCGAGTCCGCTCAGCCCGCTGGCCGAGTCGGTCAAGAAGCGCCGCCGGTCGAGCAACCGCAATCCAATCGTTGATGTCAGCGAACTCGTCATGACTGCAAAGTCAAACAAGCCAACCCGCGCCGGTCAACCGGGTCGTCTTGCCGGGTGGAAACAATGGAAAATGGAAAATGGAAAATGAGAAATGAGAATGCAAAATGAACGGTGAGCAACGCCATTTTCCATTTGCCATTTTCCATTTCTCATTTTCCATTGTTCTTGTTCCGACTCTCCGAGCTTGCGAATCCCTCGAACTAATCCCCGATGAGACCGTTCAGTTCCCAATCGAACTTGATGGCGAACGTCTCGTTGACGGTTTCGAGGTCGGCACCCAGTGAGTCACCTTCGTCGGATTGGCCGACGCCGCCACGAGTCGCGGTGTCACCTTCGCCGCCGAGTCCGATGTCGGGGTTGTTGCCGCCGCTGAGACTATCGGCACCGGAGCCACCAATCAGAATGTCAGTCCCTTCGTTGCCCAGCAGCGTGTCGTTGCCGGTGCCGCCGATGACGACGTCATTGCCGGTGCCGCCGATCAGCGAATCGTTCCCATCATTGCCGAGCATCGAATCGTTGCCGACTCCGCCATCGACCGTGTCATCGCCGGTCCCTCCGAGCAGCAGATCGCCGCCCCCTTGACCGACGACTAAGTCGTTCTCGGCACCGCCGTCGAGCGAATCGCTGCCGGCACCGCCTCGGAGCGTGTCGCTGCCGTCGCCGCCCAGCAGCAGGTCATCACCGCCGGCACCCAGCAGCGTGTCGTTGCCTGCCTCGCCGAAGAAGAAGTCCGAGGCCGAGCCACCCAGCATCAAATCGTGGCCCTCACCGCCGAAGACCACGACGCTGAACGCCGCGGCCGTCGCGTTGATCGAGTCATTACCGGCTCCCAAGTTGATGAACAGACCGCTGCCCTCGTCATCGCCTTCGCCGTCACCCGCACCGTCGTTTTCATCGTTCCCGTCGGTCACGACGTTGAGCGAAGCACTCAACGAAACCGAGTCGTCACCCTCGCCCGCGTCCAGATAGACGGCGAAGACATGTTCGATTGGCAGCGGATCGACGGCATCGGTTCCGTTCCGAGTGATGTGGAACAAGCCATTGTCATCCACGAACAGCGACCATGCCTCATTCGGATCGTTCGCTTGGCCGACCACATGGATCGTGGCCACGGTGTCGTTCACCGACACATCGAACTGAGTCGAGACTGCCGCGCCGGCCAAGTCGGTCGCCGTCACGACGACCGTGTAGATGCCCGACGAATCTTGATCGGGCGAGACCGTCAGCGTGCCGGTGTCCGCATCGAACGCGAAGAAGTCTGGCAATGCGTCTCCGTCCGCGTCGCTGATCGACAGAGTCAGGCTGTCGCCGGTATCGACATCGTGGAAGAGTTCATTCAGGCTCGGCAGCGACAGTTCCTCGTTCTCATCGACCGAGACTTCGTAAATCTCGTCAGCCGTCGGCGCGTCGTTGACGCCGGTGAGGATGATCGCCACGCCCGCGATGTTGCTCGTCAATCGCCCGTCGGTCACGAAGTAGCTGAAGCCGTCGAGTACCGATTCTCCGGCGGGCAGCGAGGCGAAGAATTCCGGCTCGGCTTGATAGCTGAAGCTGCCGTCACGGTTGTGAGTCAGCACGCCGACATGCGTGATGCCCACGGAATCCATCCCTTCAGGCGCTCCGAAGAGTTGGCCGAGCAATCCGAGATCCAGGTTGCTTTCAAAGTGAACGCTGACGTCCTGCGGCAATCGAGAATCCGGGTCGATGTCATTCGACAGGACGCTGCCGCTGATCTCGCCATTCTCGTCCACTTCAAACGTGTCCGAGACGGCGATGGTCGCATCGCGTGCGGCGGACAGGACCGTTTGTCGCAGCGTCAGCATGTCCGAGCTGTAAGCCGCCGTATTCCCGGTGCCGGTGATCGCCGAGTAGCCACCGTTGCCGACTGCGTTGCCGTTGGAGCCGTCCCACGCTCGTACGGTCAGTCGAGCCGTCCCGGTGTGCGATCCATCGGGCCGCAGTCGCAGCCGAGTTTGTCCATCGGCGACGAGATGCAGCGCGTTGGCTTCGCTGGTGCCGCTGATCGTCGTCCACGACGTTCCGTTGTTCGTCGAGAACTGCCAATTGCCGCGTGTCGTGGCTCGGCTGAAGCCGATCACCGCGATGCCGATCGAGTCGTTCGCATCCACTTCGTCGATCCGATCGAGTGCGAACGTCTCAATGTCCACGCCTTGGTTGTAGATGTCGTTGGCGTCGATCGCTTCGAGCCGCACGGCCGTCGTGTCGTTCAACACGGGAGCCTCGTTGACTCCGTGAACTTCCACGCTCACCGTGGCGCTCGTCGTCGCGCCGTCTCCGTCCGAGATCGTGTAGCCGAACGTATCGATCCCCACTTCACCCGCTCCGAGCGACTGTGCGTCCTCAGAAACCGTGGGGTCGTAGGTGAAGCTGCCGTCGCTGTTGACTGTCACGGCCGCACCGTGTTCGCTGAACGTGTCGTAGCCGATGATCGTCAGCGGATCATTCGCGCCGGCCGGATCGAAATCGTTGTCGAGCAGTCCTTCCCCTTCGAGAACGGTGTCTTCCGTAATCGGACCAACATTGTCGTCCCCGGCATCTCCGGTGAGGGTGTAGCTGTCATCCCCCGCGGTTGGGGCGACGTTGGCAATGTCGAATTCATAGGAGATGCTCGACGAATTCCCCGCCTCGTCGGTGACGGAGTAACCGATCAAATACAAACCGTTGTCCAACGGAGTGACCCCCAACGACGAGGTGCTCAGACTGCCGATGGTCCGTGGGCCTCCGAACGCGCTGACGCTGGCAGAGTAGAGGCCAGAAAGCTCGTCGCTCGTCGAGAACGCAAACAGCAACTCCGAACCTTCCTGCCCTTCGGTCGGAGCCTCAACGACGGTCAACGTCGGAGCGGTCTTATCGACGTTGATGTGCTCGATGCTGACGCTCGTTGAGTTGCCGGCCAAATCCGTCACCGTGGCACTCGCGGTTTGATTGAAGCCCTCGCCAACTTCTTGGAAAAACGGCCCGCTCACACCGCCAGAGAGTGCATCGTAGGTCTCAAACCTGACAGTCACGTCAGTGTTGTTCCAGCCGTTTTCGTTCGGCTCGATGACGCGACTGGCGGTCAATTCGGGCGCGACCTGATCGACGCTGATGTGCTCGATGCTCACCGATGTTGAATTGCCGGCGAGATCGGTCACGGTCGCGCTGGCGGTTTGATCGAAGCCGTCGCTGAAGACTTGAGCGGCCGGGCTGCTGACCCCGCCTGAGAGTTCATCACTCGCCTCGAAGGTGACGGTCACTTCGCTGTTGTTCCAGCCGTTCTCATTCGCCGCGATGTCGCGACTGGCGGTCAGAGTGGGCGCGACCTTGTCCACGTTGATGTGTTCGATGCTGACCGTCGTCGAGTTGCCGGCAAGATCGGTCACGGTCGCACTGGCGGTCTGATCGAAGCCGTCACTGAAGACTTGAGCGGCGGGGCTACTCACACCACCAGAGAGAGCGTCGCTCGCGTCAAACGTGACGGTCACGTCGCTGTTGTTCCAACCGTTCTCGTTCCCGGAGATGTCGCGGCTGGCGGTCAGAGTGGGCGCGACCTGATCGACGTTGATGTGCTCAATGCTGATGCTCGTCGAATTGCCGGCAAGATCGGTCACGGTCGCGCTGGCGGTCTGATCGAAGCCATCGCTGAAGACTTGAGCGGCTGGGCTGGTCACTCCGCCAGACAACTCATCGCTGGCCTCGAAGGCGACAGTCACGTCGCTGTTGTTCCAACCGTTCTCGTTGGCCGAGATGTCGCGACTGGCGGTCAGTGTCGGCGCGATCTTGTCCACGTTGATGTGTTCGATGCTGACCGTCGTCGAGTTGCCCGCGAGATCGGTCACGGTCGCACTGGCGGTCTGATCGAAGCCGTCGCTGAAGACTTGAGCGGACGGACTGCTCACGCCGCCAGAAAGATCATCGCTCGCCTCAAACGTGACGGTCACGTCGCTGTTGTTCCAACCGTTCGCATTGGCCGAGATGTCGCGGCTGGCGGTCAATGTCGGCGCGACCTTGTCCACATTGATGTGTTCAATGCTGACCGTCGTCGTGTTACCCGCGAGATCGGTCACGGTCGCACTGGCGGTTTGATCGAAGCCGTCGCTGAAGACTTGAGCGGCCGGGCTGCTCACGCCGCCGGAGAGATCATCGCTGGCCTCGAACGTGATGGTCACGTCGCTGTTGTTCCAACCGTTTTCATTCGCCGAGATGTCGCGAGCAGCGGTCAGAGTCGGAGCGACCTTGTCGATCAGCGTTTCGTAGCTGACCGTCGTCGAGTTGCCGGCGAGATCGGTCACGGTCGCGCTGGCGGTGCCGCTGGCCGTGAGAATGTCGTCCGTAGAATCGCTGGCCTCCGCATCAATGTTGGCTTCGACCACCGAGTACGACACGGTCACGTCGGTGTTGTTCCAGCCGTTGACGTTCTTCTCAACGCTCGGCGCGAGCGTGATCACCGGAGCGGTTCGATCGCTTTCAAACGAACATTGTGTCGCCGCCTCATTGGCGTTTCCCCCCGCATCGGAAGCCACACCGGCCGCCACATCAATCGTGACGAGGCCGTCACCGTTCGGTGTCACATTCAACGTGTAGTGCGAACCATCGACCGCAACAAAATCGCTGACCGCCCCGTTGCTGACCGACACATCGCTCGCGTCAAACCCGATGACGTCTTCGGTAAAGCTGACCGCCACGGCGATGGTCGCCGCGTTGGTGATCGCCGCACTCGAAACCGAGATGCTGGTCTGCGGAGCAATCGAGTCCTGCGTGATCACCGACGTGACCGCCGCCACCGAGACATTGCCGACGCCATCGGTGCTCGTCACGAGAAACCGATTGGTGGAGTTCGCCGTCAGCGGCACCGCGATCGAGAAGCTGTCGCCACCCAGCAACAACTGCTCGCCGACAGAACTGTCTCCGACGTTCAACGTGCCGCTGCCGTCCACGTCGCGATAGACACGGACCAACGTGTCCTCAACGGGAGAGATCGTGCCGGTGATGTTGAACGAGGTCGCATTCGTGGCCACGTCCGTCGCCGGTGACGAGACGCTCGGAGCGGACGGGGCCGTGCGATCCGAGCGGATTTGAAGTTCCGCCGAGTCGTTCGTGTTGCCCGCCGCATCGGCGACCGATCCGCCCGCCAGCGAGACGATGACTTCGCCGTCCGCCGCCGGAGTCAGATTGAACGAGTACGACGATCCCGATCCCGTCAGGTCGCTCGCACTGCCGTTCGTGATCGCCAGGTCGGACAGATCGAAACCAGAAACGCTCTCGCTGAAGGCCACGGTCACACCGACGACCGACACGTTCGACACACCGTCGATCGACGGCGTGAACGAGACCGTCGGCTTGGTTGTGTCGCTGACGATACTCGCTTGAGACGCCGCGTTGCTCGCATTGCCGGCGAGGTCAACCGCCGCTGCAGCCGCGATGTCGATCGTCACGTTGCCGTCGGCCGCCTGAGTCACATTGAACGTCGCTTGAGTCGAACTCACGCTGACGAAGTCGCTGATCGAACCGTTGCCGATGACGACATCGCCGGCATCAAACCCGCTGACCGCTTCCGAGAAGTTGACCGTCACAGGAATGCTGGTCGCATTGGTCGGATCCGTGACACCGAACACGATCGCCGCCGAGGGACTCGTCGAGTCCTGCGTGATCGTCGGCACGGCAGTCGCCACCGATTCGTTCGTCGCAGAGTCCGTCGCCGTCAGCAGAAAGAGATTGGCTGCATCCGAGTTCAATCCGGTACTGAACGAGAAGCTCGTCTCGCTGCTGCCAAGTTGCTGCTGACCAAGTGGCGTGTCTCCCTCACTGAGCGTGCCGCTCGCATCCGCATCGCGATACAGCCGCACGAGACTTCCCGCGTCCGCTGAACCGGCCACCGTCACACTGCCGGAGTTCGTCACACCGCTCCCGCTGGGATCGCTGACACTCGGAGCTACCGGAGCAGTCCGATCGCTGTCGATCGACAGAGTGGCCGACATCGGATTGCTGTTGCCAGCCAAGTCGATGACTTTGTTGGCATTCAAGCCAATCGTCACCGCGCCATCGCTCGTCGGTGTCACATCGAACGAGTAGCTCGATCCGCTGCCCAACAGATTGCTCGCGGTCCCGTTGCCGATCGCCAAATCGCTGAGCGTCAGCCCATCAACCGCCTCGCTGAAGTTGAGGCTGATCGGCAGCGTCTCCGCGTTCGTGGGATTCGCCAACGACAATGAAGTCGAGAGGCTCGCCGTCGGCGCGGTCTTGTCGATCAGCACCGTCAACGCGGATGCACCCTCGCCATCGTTCGCCGAGTACTGGTAGGTTCCCGCCGCCAAGTTCGTCTGAGCGAACCGCCACTCTCCGTCGCTATTGACCAAAATCGCCCCGACAAAATTGCCGTTGCGAGTAATCTGCAACACCGAATCGCCCGCCGCCGTCCCATACAGATTGAACGTGCCAAGATTGGTCAGCTCATCTGTCGCATCGACTCCGTGATCGGGATCAATCCCCGCGATGGAGGCGGTCAACAACTGCCGCTGTTCAAGCGGTTCTGCCGAAAGCTGAGCCGCCGCTCGCATGTCCCGCTGTGGCTGATTGAGGCTCCTGCGTCGCGGCCGATCCGCGTGAGGACGTCCATTGATCAAAGAACTCAGCCACTTTCGCAGAACCATGTTGGCCTCCATGCCAGTTTTGTGTAGCCGAGTTGCTCCGCAACTCGGATCGGAGTCGCCGAGCAACTCCACCACGTTTCGGGATCGTTCAGCGCTCACCGAGCGCGACATTGCAGACTTCACGAACAAGACAGGCGAGCGGGCGGCGTCAGCCCAATGTCACTCACTTTGGTAGCGGCACGGCGCAAGCCGTCCGGTAAAGTGTGGGAAACTCGACGACACCGGACGGCTCGCGCCGTGCCGCTACCGAGAATTCGCCAAAGTGAGTGCCATTGGGCATCAGCCCCGGTCTTCCGCAAGCGATGCGACGATACCGGGGGACTGACGCCACCCCGCTCGTCAGAATGTCTCCGGGAGATAGATCGTTCTTTGTGAAGCAATTCCTTCAGCGAAGACTGTGCAATTTGGGATTACTTTTCCGATTAACCGGACCTTTCAGCTCCGGCCGAAACCGCCGGTTGGCGATCACGTCTTCCGAAATGGCTGAGCCGTAAATCACATCCGCGTCCGGACACGTTTCAGCGTGCTCGCGGCTGACCGTTCCAGAGCAACCGGCTGTTCGGCAGTGCCTCGGTGATGCCTGCCCAATCGGCATCGGGGATCTCGCAGCCAGTGAATTTGACCGAAGCCACATGCCGCAGTTTTGCCATTTGAGCCAATGCCTCGGCGGTGAACTCAAGGCGGTCAAAGGTCAGCGACTGCAACTGATCGACATCGACTTGCTGGCCTACTGCCGATCGGGACTCGAACGGCGTCGCCAATGAACGGTTAGTGGTGAGTCAGGCGATGATCTTCGGGCCGTAGCTGAAGTCGTGAGACTTCAGTCCGAACTCTCACGAGTTCGGCTACTCAAAAATGAGCGGCTGACGCATCACGGTTTCTGAAGCCGAGACGCCGTCGATCGCGAGTAGACAATCTGGCCGTTCACGGCAACTTCTGTCGTGCAGCCATCGGTGCCGCAATAAGTCACCGTCTTAATCACTTCGGTCTTGGTCACCAGAAACGTGCCGTGCCCGCGATACGCGGTTCCCGCGTCAAAGAGAAAACTCACGAGCGGCGCATGAGGATCGAGCGTGACCGAATAGTTCACGAATTCGCCGAAGTACAAACCGTCCGTGCGCTCGAACATCAACTCCACCGAGCATGGTGGCCCGATCTTTTTCTCCGCATCCAGTTCGTGAAATGCACGAGCCTTGTCGCTGAAATGAAAGTCGTCATGAAATTTGGCGATCCTCTGAAGCATGTCCCGCTGCTCCTTGGTCAGCGTCCATGACTTCACGGCGGATGGCCGATCTTCAGCCAACACTGAGACCGGAATCAAAAGAATGAGTGCGAGCAGAGATGTCTTCATGGTTCTGGTCCGTTTGCTGCCACAATTCAATAAACAAAGCCTGGCTCGCACTCACCGATTTCTACGAGCCAGACTTCATAATCGGCTGCTGGCAGGGGGGCGTTGAGGCGGTCGCATTGACTGCGTCTCAACGAGGTTCGCCTGTCACTGACTACTACGGCCAAGTGAGAGGTTGTGACACGGCTCAGAAGAAGAAAACGTCGATTGATCGCTCGAAAGGGAGAAGGCACTTTTTTCAGAGAGCCTTCGGCTATGGGAAATTATTTCCCAGGCGGCCAAAAAGATTTTCAAAGGTCTGCGGAACACTTCGGGGCGTGGCCCGTACTAGGGATGCCGAACGTGAATTCCGTGGTTAACCGGTTGGTCTGGGTGATCGGTGGATTCATGGCGGCGTTGGATTGAGAGAGTCGATCATGCGCGATGCGATGAATGCTCTTTGGAATCTCGGTGTGGCCAGCCTTTGGTCTTTCTTGAAACACCCGGATCGGGCATCAGACGAGGTCCGTGAAGTACCGACTGCCCGGCCGACATCAACCATCACGAAGACGCACCCACTCGTGTGCGATGAGCGACAAACCGGACGACAATCGATGTCTCCACGGACTCTTGTTGAGCCGCTCGAAAATTCGTCCTGGCTCAAACTGGTGGAAGAACTGATTTCCTTGTTCGAGCAGCTTGAGGCCGGGCAATCCGCACTTCGTCCAGAGCAACGAGCGATCTGCGAACACTTGCGATCGCAGTTGCAAGAGATTCTCGAACGTAACGGCGTCACGATCATTGAGAGCGAACCGGTGTTCGATCCGTACCGGCACCGCTTGAGTGCTGGCGGGACCGCGATTCCCGGAAGCGCCATTGAAGAGACCGTCAGTCCTGGATTCGTTGTCGGATCTCGCGTGCTCCGCCGGGCCACGGTGCGTCCGCACGGCCTGACCACCGCACTGCTGGGTGTCCAATAGCCACCTGACCTGGGCGATTTGATGGCGCTCGCCGAGCGTCTCGCCGCGAGTCGGTTTCCCCCCCCTGTTTCCGAGGAGTTTGTTTCATCATGACCACTTCCAGTCACTTCCCCACAAGTCCGTTGTTCGAGTCGCCTTTCGAGGCACATTTGGCAGGTTTCAATCCTGAAATCGTTGACCCGCGTGACATGCAAGGAACGCCCAATCTCGACGTCCTGTTTTGGGATGGGCAGCAACATCACCCGGATACTTGCGCCATTCGCTGTCAGGAATTCATTCTGCAACAGTTCACCGGCATGGACATCCCCGAGGATCAACTGGTCGTCGAAGCGCAGCAACACGGCTGGTATCGGCCGGGCGGAGGGACACCCGCTTGTGATGTGGGAAATCTGTTGGAACTGCATGGCATTCCGGTCAATCACTTCCAGCATTCCAACATTTTCCATCTGACCAACGAACTGGCTCAGGGACACAAGGTGATCATCGGCGTCGATTCGGGTGAGTTATGGGAAAGCAACTCGATTCTGGAATCGATCAGCGATGCTTTGGGATTGGAGGCCGCCGATCACGCGGTGGTGGTTTCGGGAATCGACACATCGGACCCCGAGCATCCGATGGTGATCATCAGCGATCCCGGCACCGGCGACGCTGCGGCCAGATACCCACTGGAACAATTTCTGGACGCTTGGAGCGACGGTGGATTCGAGATGGTCTCGACCGCCGTTCCCGCTCCGTCCCACTTGCCGGAGATGCAGAACTTCGACTACGCGACAGGGCATCTCGCCTCGGTGTTGGGAGTTTCCTACGACGACTTTCTGAGTTACGGCGCGACGCCGGAAGCCTGGGAAGAGCATGTGGATTACTACGTCGCTGATGCGGATCACGAGACCGCAGTCCCTGATGGGGACGTCGTGCCGCATCAGGAATCCGCTTTCTTGGGCGAAACTCTCGCCAGTTCGGCCGAGCATTTCCTGTCTGATGTCTTGCACCTGCCGATCGGCGAATTGCTCGGCGGTGGCGGTGAGTGAACGAACTGTGATGCTCGGAATTCTTCCCGATCCGAGGAACAAAGCTCGGAGTGCTCCGTATCCGAATGACTCGATCGCAATCGGCCACGTTTCAAAACTTTCCCATTTTCAAAATCTCAACGAGGGACACCATGCCAACGGTCAACAACATCCAGCCGACTCAAGACCAAGTTCGTTTGGAAACGATCTCCCTGCTGGAGCAACTGCAACAGGCCAACTCGACCGCGCAATTGCCCGCCGTCCCGGCTGAAGTCGAAGTCTGCCGGAAGAAACTGGTCGAAAACCGGTATCAAGTGCTGGTCATGGGCGAGGCCAAACGGGGCAAGAGCACGTTCGTGAATGCACTGATCGGATGCGATCTGCTGCCGACGGATGTGGATGTCGCAACGTGCCAGGTCTTTCGGGTCGCGAAGGCCGATCAGCCGGCGTATCGGTTGCGATTTCTCGATGGATCAAGTCAGGACATCGCGGCCGAGGAGTTGGTCAAAGTCGGTTCGCAAGTGGCGCAAGACGAGTTGCCGGAAACGAGAATCGAACAGGCGCTGAAATGGATTGAGGTGGATGTCCCCGCTCGTTTTCTACCCGACGAGATCGTGCTGCTCGACACTCCAGGTTTGGGCGCTTTGTACGCATCTCACGCTGAGATCACTCACCGATTTCTGCCAGAAGCGGATGCGGTCATCTTCGTGTTCGATGCCGCGTCACCGATCAGTGAATCGGAGTTGCAGATCGTCGCTCAGGTCCTGGAAGTCACGGATCAGATTTTCTTTTTGCAAACTCGGATTGACGCCTTCCGTCGCGAGGCTTGGCAGACGACTCAGCAGCGATCGCAGCAACTTTTGTCGGAACGATTCGGCGAGCGACTGCGGGATGTTCGCGTGTGGCCGCTATCAAGCATCAATCTGCGGAAAGCAGCGGAAACCGGCGACGAGGACTATGAAATCGTGAGCCGACATCGAGAACTGGCTCCGGCGCTGCGCGACTTCCTGCAACGGAACGCCGGCCGACAGCGAGCCAACATTTCTCTCGGCTTGGCCGCTTGTGTACAGCAAGAGGGGCGACTGACCTTGGCGAACCGGCTCGCGTCGCTGACGGCCGAAACCAAAGAGCAGCGAACCGCTTTGCGCGATCGCATTCAGGAACGCCGTCAGCAATTCGACACGGAATGGGGGCCACGCAGTCGCAACCGAGCCAATTTGTTGACCGGAATTCGTCGCGCGAAAGAGGTCGCTCGGTCAGAATTCCGCAGCTTCTTGCAATCGGGAGGAGCGGTGGATGAGGACTTTCGATCTCGGATCGACAAGCTCGCCAACGTGGCCGAAGCCAATGCCCTCGCGGCATCCATGCAACAAGACATTTTGGATCTCGTCACCAAGGAATGGCGACGCATCACGGGATTGTTTGGATCGCAATGCATGGAGATGTTGCAGCCGTTGATGAGTCAGCCCTCCATTGCGTCGGAGGAAGCTCGTGGCACGTTGACGTTGGTGACGACGGGCGGCGCGCCGGAAACGGGGATTCTCCAACCGCAAGTGGACGGCGACATGTTCGGGAAATTCCGCTCGGGCCTCTCGTCGCTGATGATCACGGGCGTGGCACTGAATGGGGGCATGTTGCTGGCTGGCGTGGTGCTCAATCCGTATGTGGTGGTCGTCGGTGGCTTGTATGCGGCTTATCGAGCGTTTCGCTATGGCTGGGAATCCGGCTGGGACGCGGAAATGAATAAAGCTCGACAGCAACTCCGACAGCATTTGGAAGCTGTGCTTCGCTCGCATCGCAAGTTCTTCTTTGAGCCGGATGCCGCGGAAAAACGCTTCGGCCGAGCCGACGAATACTTTGATGGCGTCGAAGATTCGCTGTTGAAGCAAGTCGAACAATTCGTCGTGGAGCGAGCCGAGCAAGCCAATGCCGAAGTGAAACGGCTCACCGAGCAAGCTCAGCTCGATGAGCGAGCACGAACGGAAGCCGCACAACGATTGCAATTGACGCTCACGACCTGGGATCAACTGGGAACGCGAATCGCCAAGCAACAGGTTGCGCTCCGATCCCTGGATGCGGTGGCGGCACGCGTCGCCTAAGACGGCCTTCGGCCACAACCAAATAGTAGCGGAGCGGCGCAAGCCGCCCGGTGGAGTGCGGCTCAACCGGACGGCTTGCGCCGTACCGCTACAAAGATGCTCGCAAAATACGCGCTTGTTTCGGACAAAGACTCTAAGAACGCGTGTAAGAACAACGTTCGTATTGTCGCCTTTCGCTCCGCGAAAGGACGTTCTTTCGCGGAGCATCGCACCACTCGTCCATCGAACGCCCGGCTTTGACCGGGCGTTTGTCATGCGCGATGAATCTCCAAAATCGCGGAACAGAAGACCGATCGCGCCGTAGAAGGTGTGTCTCCAACACACATCACACTCCTTTTCACTCAGCGGATCATCATGGCTCATCGCAATATCACGCTTGGCATCGACTATGGCACCTCGAAATGTTGTATGACTTGGTTCAACCCAGAAACCCAAAACGCGGAGATCATTCGCAACGCGGAGGGAGAAGAGTCCACGCCGTCGGTCGTTTACTACGGGGCGACCGAAGTGCTGGTGGGGACTCCGGCGTTGCGAATGTTGGAAGACGCGGTCGATGACGAGCAGCGGGCCAATTTCGTCGTCAGCCCCAAACGCAAACTCGGTTCGCGCGAAGTTTGGTCCTTTCCCGGCGGACGTCTCGTCACCGCGCATGACGCGACCGTCGAACTTCTTCGCAAACTAAAGTCCGATGCCGAGACCGGCCACTTTCGCGAATCCATCACCAACGCGGTGATCACGGTGCCCGCTTGCTTCGGCGCGATTGAACGAGAAGCGCTGGCCGCTGCCGCCAAAGAGACAAAGTTCAAAGCCGTCGAACTGCTTGACGAGCCGGTCGCCGCGGCGCTGACGTACTCACGGCAAGGCTTGAAGGTCGGCCGCAACGTGTTGGTTTACGATTTGGGTGCAGGCACATTTGACTTGGCTCTGCTGACTCAAGACGACGGCGAGACGACGCATCGCCTGGCCCTTGAACCGCGCGGCGATCGGTTCGGCGGCAACGACTTCGACGAGGCCGTCTATCGACACTGCGATCTGTTGGCTCAGCAATCGCTCGGCCGTTCGATTCACGCCGACGGGAGTTTCGATTTGAGATTCCTGCTCGATTGCAAACGCCGCAAGGAGAACCTGACTCATCGCGAGCACGGCCACTTCAGCTCGCTGTTGTCGGACGGAACGATCTTTCGCTACTCGCTCGACCGAGCCACGTTGGAAAAGCTGATCCAGCCGCTGATTGATCGAACGATCGCACACACGCGTGAATTGCTCGCCGACGCGAAACGCGAAGGAATCACTGTCGATTCGATCGTGATGATCGGCGGTTCGTCGCAGATACCGTTCATTCAGAAGCAACTCGCCAAGCAACTTTCGCTGGAGCCGATGTTGTTTCATCAGGCCCATGTGGCCGTCGCACTGGGAGCAGTCTGGGCCTCGGTGCCAGCCACTGCATCCAAAGACTCGGCATCGAACGACATGCACGCGAACGCCAAGCAAGAGTTTGACCTCGGCAAGAATCGGTTCGAGTCATACCTCGTTGAGTCGTTAAACAAATCCGCGAGCACACTGACGCTCGCGGAGGCGCTGGACCACTTGCAAGCGGCTTGCGACCTGGCACCGGATGTCCCCGAATACCTTCAAACCAAGGGAGACGCTCTGCTGGAGAATCAAAAACTTCCCCAGGCGGATGCGGCTTACTCGGCGTGCTTACGATTGGAACCGAATCATGCCGCTGCTCTGTTGGGACGTTCGTTGATTCGACTCGAGTCGAACCGCACGACAGAAGCACTCGCCGATCTCGATCGCATGATCTCACTCGCACCGCACGTCGAGGCTCTCTTGCAACGTGCGGCCTGTCACGCGGTGCTCAAGCAACCCGACGAGGAACTGCGAGACCTCCTGGCCGCTCAACAACTGGCGGAGTCCAGCGACGACTACGACGCGGGTGAGCGTCTCGCGTTGCAAGCTCTCTTTGCCCTCCGGTGTGATCGAGCGAAGACAGTGGATGCCGAGTCGTTGCTGGCCGCCGTGTTCCAGAAGCTGCGCGGCAAGACGTCACGATACGACCTGACCGCCAATTTCAAGACGCTCACGCCGATGAGCCCTCCAGCGGAGATCGGTTGGCGGCGACAGACATTCTCGCGTCAGTCGGTGATGACGGAGCGCCGTCAGGCTCAAAAGAATCTGCCGGCGTTCGAGAGTGCTTGTGCGGCCTTTCCTCGATGGGCGGTGCTGTTCAACCTCGATCCGGTCGTCGCGGCGGGAAACAACTGTGGGGGGACTGCTGGCAGACCCCTCCCCCTCCCCCTTCTTCCGGGTGTCGCGGCGGGAACCACTCAAGGCGACATTCGGCTGGTGGAGACATTGGCCCGGCACTTGTGGCTCGCGATTCTAGATCGTCATCAGGGCTGCACTCGTGAAGCGGTCATGGACTTCGCGAAGGCCACCGGTGGAGACGATCCGTCGGACTTCGTGTTTCAATCGGAGCCGGACTTCCGCCTCCACTGGGCGAGCCGATTGGCCGAGCTTGGCAAAGCCGACGGTGCCGCCGCATGGCTCAAGCGGTTGTTCGCCGAGCATCCGAAATTCGATTACTCACGAATCGTTGCGGACAGCTTCTTGTATCCACCGCGCGACAAAGCGCTGAAGGAAGTCATGTCCCCCAGCTTGACCGCGATCGAAGAACACGGCTGGGTTGTGAACTATGTGGCAGCGTCCAACCTCTCGCCGTTCGAGTTGCACGACGTCGTGGTCACAGTGGCCTATCGACATCAGACCAATGGAGCCAAGTCGGCTACTCGCCGCTGCGATCGACTGACTCCCGGAGAAACAAAACGCTGGGAAAGCGTCTTTGAAGGCACGGGCTTGTTCGGCGCGGGCATCACGATCCAACGCGTGGAAGTCACCTGTCGCGAACTCACGTTGCTGAAGTCGGGACTTCCGAAGGGGCTGCCAACTCCAAAGAGTCTGACGAAATGTGCCTAAGTCAAAAACTCGGCGGAACACGAGTCAATCCGCGCCGTAAGAGAGACGGGCGATGACCGAGACTGGCCGTGTGTGCCACCGAGTCGATCGCTCAACCAATCATCCTCACTCAGGAGAAAGATCATGCGAGTTTCCGTCTTGGTTCTGTCACTGGTTGTGTTCGTTCAAACGACCGTATTGGCTCAGGCACCAAAGGTGACCACCGACACTTCGCGGCCGGTTCGTTTTCAGCCTCCCGTGCATGTTGACCCTCCGCTCAAGATCACCAGTGAGGACCGGCATGTTCCCTCGGCCTCATCCGCGCCGCACCAAAAGATTCGACTGATCGAATTCTGCTCTCACACGGCAACCCTGTTGACTCAAACGGTCGAGGAAAGCGATTTGGATTTCGCGAAACGCTGCGGCATGGATCGGCGTGGTGCGTGGGAATACGAACTGGAGTTATTCCGTGAGCAGCGAGCGGAGCTGAAGAAACGGCCTCAGATTCAGAAGGTCTATGAAATCGAGCGGATCAACTCCTGGCTGCATTCCTACCAGCAGTACATCGAGCGGACGGAATTGGAAGTGGCCTATTTGCAGTCGGAGGTGCGGAACAACCCGAATTTGCTGGCCGCCCGCTCGGCCTTGCCTGGTTATGTGAACGCCCTCAATTCGACGAAGTCCTATGTGGCCGTTCTCGAGGCCAGACACGCGCAATTGATGCGCTCACGATAGCTCCTCGGTGTGGTGGTTGCCGTCTCATCGGAATGGGATCGCAACCACCTCGTCTCGTTCCAAGAGCGTCCGGAAAGGTTCAGCCATGTCCCAACTCACCGATTACTTGGTCGAGGCCATTGCCACCTTGGAAACAGTCCAAGTCCCCGGACGATTCCTCTCGGAACTGGATCGCTTGGCTCGCGAGGCTCAGCAGCCGTGTCTGCTGGCAGTCGTCGGGCGGATGAAGGCCGGCAAGAGCACCTTCATCAACGCGCTGCTGGGCGAAGACCTGGCGAAGGTCGGTGTCGATGAGACCACCGCGACCATCAACCGTTTCGTCTACGGCACGCCGGATCATCCCGACCGGCCGGTGCGTTGCTGGTATCGCGGCGGACGCTACGAAGATCAGCCGCTCGACTTCTTGAACTCGCTGCAAGGACACAGTGCCGAGGCTCTGAGCCGCGCGGCCGACATCGAATATCTGGAGTACCGATTGCCGAGTCCCTTTCTGCGTGACGTGACTCTGGTGGATACACCCGGCATGAATGCAGCGGTCTCGGAACATGTGCAACGCACGGCGGAGTTACTGGCCCTGCGAAAGCAATTGGCCGAACGTCACGAAGAGGCGACACAGCGACTCGGCAGTCAAGCCGATGCGATCGTCTATCTCATCGGTTCGGTGGCGCGGACGAATGACGAAGCGTTCCTCAATGAATTCCGTCAGGTCACCGGATCGGGATCGCGAGCGTTGAATGCCGTGGGCGTATTGGGCAAGGTGGATTTGCAACCGGAGATTCTCGCTCGGCGGCACGAACTTGCGGCCAAGATCGCCCATCAGTTTCGAGACAACCTCAACACCGTCGTTCCAATTTCCGCTGGCCTGCATCGAGCGATCGAGTCGCTTGGGAACGAGGGCTTGCAGCGACTCATTCAGGCAGTTCGCCAAATTCCCGCAGCGCGGCTGTCCAAACTCTTGTCCGACGAGCAACTCTGGTGCGAAGCCGAGAGCACCGATTGTCCCTTGAGTCCCGATGAACGGCGCGAGCTGCTCGGCCGACTCGATTGGAGCGTGTTTGTCACGCTCGTCCGTCAAACGTGCGAGACCGCTGATGACGGTACGAGTCTGACGGCCAAGCTCCGCGATCTCTCCGGCTTTGAACCGCTGAAGGAGGTCTTGGAGCGGCAGTTCTTCCGACGCAGCCGCTTTCTGCGTGAGCATGGTGTCGCGGTGCGTGTGGCTCTGGTTTTGAACTCGCTTCAACGTGAATTGCTTCCCTCGCTCCGCAAGCAGGATCGTCAGACGGCTCAACAACACGCTCGATTTCAAGCGTTGCTGTCCAAAGTCCGATTCGATGCCGAGACCACTTCGGAACTGCGCGGATTCATCGACCAACAGCTTGGACAATCCGGTCGAAGTGAGCGATTGGCCGAAGCATTGAGCCAACTCGCCTGTGGCTTGGGAAGGATTCAGCAACGGCTGTCCGAAGAGAACGCCGATTTCGAGGCGCTGCAGAAACTGGAAACTGAGACGGACGTCTTGCCTCCGACGGAACACTCAGAACTGAAGCGGCTGTTCGGCCAATTCGGTGCGGAGTTGCATGACCGGGTCGAGTTGACAACGGCCAGTCACCTCGTGGCGCGACAACAATTCTGGCGCAGCCAAACGGTCGGGACACGCACGCAGACACGTCGCGAATTAGCCGAGCGTGCCGCCTCTCGCTACGGCCTCCTGCTAGCCGAGATCGTGCAAGCGTGAGCAATGCAGTGTGGCACGACGCTCCGCGTCGTGAATCGCGACGCGGAGCGTCGCGCCACAATCTTTCCGATCGGCTCAGCCTTTCTTGCGGACATATTCCAACAGCCCCAGCGCGGCGAGTTCGTCATCGACCGCGTCCTCGCTGGGATCATCGAGACTGGCCCCGACTTCTTCCCGCAGGAACTCTTTGAGCTTCTCGCGAGCAAAGTGCATGCGCTTGCGGACCCAGCCCGCATCCACCGTCTTACCAAGCGAACCACTCAGGTGCTCCGCCAGTTCCGTGTACTCCGCATCGGGAAATCGAATACGCAACCGCAACACCTCATGCAGACAGGTTTGAACTCGTCGATCCAAGTCGGCGATTTGCCGCATGGCTCTCTGCACGAATTCCTCACGCAAGATCGCCTCCATCGCTCGATCCTCGTCGCTGACGGAGGCGGCCGACGCGGCCAGAGAGAGAGCAGAATCCAATTCGCCGATCGGCCGCTCACGATATCGGTCGTAAACCAGATTGCGCAGCGTCGCTTTGAGATAGTGTCGAAACCGACGGCCCCCTTCCGGCGAGGCACTTCCCAGTCGCCCCTCCAGGAATCGAGCCGCGAACAGTTGGAACGACTCTTCGACCAGCTCGTTGCGGTTGCGATGTGTCGCCAGCAAGTGACCGAGATACTTTCTCACGGCCGAGGAATACTGATCGAAGAATCGTTCCAGCCGAGCACGCCGCTCATCGGGCGCAAGCGACGAATGATTCGGCGCGAGCACATCGGACCAGTGTGTCGCACCCATTTGGCTGAGATGAGATGGGCGAGATTCGCTCATGTAATCCTCCCGGCTTCAAAGCGGATGAAAAATAGAAATGGCAAGGAACGGCGTTAATCCACGTCCGTAGTTGAGAGGTCTCCTGAGATCGACAAGTCCAACCGATGAGTTGCGCTTCACGATCTCAATGCACACCCAACGAAAGGAAATATCATGTCCACGTTTCTGACGATTTGCGCTCTGCTGTATTTCATTTGTACCGCCAACGCGAAGAATGGGCAGGGAAACGACCACGGAGTTCCGTCGTTGACTCCCGACGATGTCTCTGGTGACTTCGATGGCGGCGGCGAATAAGTGGGAATGCTCAGGAAAGCCAAAACCTGTCGTGAACCATTCCGGCGGAACTCATTTGGTGGATGGGCGGAATCGTCCCTTGTATTTCGCGATGATGGTCTGTTGTTGTTCGACCGTTAGCCCTGCGGGACGCCACTCTTGAGCAAGCGGCTCGTTTCCCTCAATCGCCGCGACGATCCACAGAATCTTTCGGGCTGGCGGAGAGAGTGACTCGAACTTCGGTCGCGCTGACTCAAGCGTCGCTTTGGACAACTCAGGCTCAAGGACCGAGGCTTCAATCAAGAAGGCTTCGGCGACGTCGCTTGACCACTCGATGGGATTCGCATCGCTGGCTTCCTGATCGAGGATCGTCAACCACGCTTCGCCATTGCGTGATTGCCCGAAGTGTTTTGCCAACGCCTTGCTATCGAGTTTCCGGAGCGCCTGTCGGATGGAATCCGGTTGCTCCTTCCAGGCCGACGACGTGAGTTGGTCCACGGCCGATTCAAACAACGGCACGAGTCGTTCTTGGACGGGGTGCAAGAGTTTCGCCTCGCGTCTTGCCAACAACAGAGAAAGCCCACGCCGCGCCGCCCACTGTGCCTCCTGTCGCTCGGCGGGCCGATTCAGATCAAGATCCTTGAGCAAGTCTTGATACACCTTCAGCAGTTCGTGAAACCGCGAACCGTTTGGCAGGATGTGGACAAGCTCCTCCAGCAGGGCGATCTGTGTGCGAACGGCCGAGAGGTTCCCCTGCCGATACGCCTGGCGACCCGCGTCCAGGATCTGGCTTTGCGCCGCGGGCGGGAACAGACTTGTAGGAGCCTCGCCAGGAAACACTTGAGAGAGCCGTTCGAGTTCATCGAGATGCTTTTGAAAGACGACTTCGGAGTCTCCGTACTGAAGGCGAAGTTGTTTGACTTCGTGCCCCTGTTCCATTCGTAGCGTGCTGGTCAGATCGAGATACCCTTTCGCCAATTCACGGATGCGAACCGGTTGAATCGGAGCACGCTCCGCCAACAGCTTCAAATCGTCCAGCCACACATTGACGGCTTTCATGTATTCCTGGTACGCCGTTGATTTGAACTGTGCTTCGCCGCCCGGCGCAGCCGCTTGCCAAGCCGTCGTCTTGATTAGGCCACGAACTCTCGCTCGCTCGGACAGCCAATCCAAATGCGTGACCGGCGGCAGCGATTCGACGATTTTCAGATTCTCTTCGGCACTCGAAATCGCTTGTTTCGCACCGGCAATATCGCCCGCGCTCCCCAAATCTGCCCAGCGGCTCACAAACTCTTGTGCGAGCTTCAGTCGCCAAACTGCGGCCGATGTTGGTTCGCGCTCGATCAATTGCTGCAGGCGCGCGGTGTTTCGAGCGTGGCGTTCATTGAAAAACTCTTTAGCGGCCGGCAAATCGCCAGCAACCCGACGCTGTTGCGCCAATTGGTCCAACGAGATTCCGAGACCTAAATTCGGACGTTCTGCTAAGGGAGCGTCATCAGCCAATTTCCGAGCGAGCGGTAACGTGTCTTCCAACAAACGCAGCCCCTCGGTTCGAGTTTCCGCAGCGTTTGGAATGGTCGGATCGGTTGAAAGCAAAATGGTCGCGAGATACTTGCTCATCGAAACCACATCGCTCTGCCACCAAACATTGCCCGGATCGCTTACGGCTCTGTCTTTGGTAATTTGAACAAGTTCGCGCAGAGTCCTCTCCAGCTCATGGCGACTACCCATCGGATCATCGGCACGGACCAGATCTCCGGAAACCAATCGTGCCTTCAGGAAATTGGCATGCCAGGTCTCGTTCTTAGGGTTCGTGGCCCAGACCTGCTTCGCCTGTTCTAGCGCCAGCTTCAGAGATTTCTCGTCGCCAAAGCTGATCAGTAGAGCAAACCATTCGCGCAGGAGCGGTTCGTCTTGTTGGCGGCGTTCGACCAGTGGTGACAACAAAGAGCGGCTTTGTTCCCAGCATTCGCGAGATCGTTCTGTCATCTCCAATGAACTGAATGCGTCCCCCAGTTTTCGCAGTCCCGCTGCCAAGCGACGTTGCCTCTCTTCATCGTTCGGGTCGGCTTGAAGTGCCTGCTGGCGGAGCTTCACACAGCGTTCGAAATGTTCGACACCGCCATAGTGGTCGCCGAGCGCTATTCTGTGATCGCCGATCCTCGCGTGTATGGACGCCAGTCCGAGTTGTCGAAGGGGATGATCCGGTCTGAGTTCCCACTGCTCCTGTCTCAGTCGGAACGACTCGCGGTAGCTTTGCTCCGCTTCTTCAAACCGGCCACGCGTCACCAGTGCAAAGCCCCGTTGCTCAAGAGCCGCCGCCAGTGCGTCTTGCCATTCGACATGACCGGGCTGGCCAGCCAGAAGTTCTCGCAGCAGGCGCTCGGCTTTCTCTGCCTTGTCTAAAGCGGCTTGCGAGTCGCCCAAGTCGATATAAAGAGCGCTAAACGACGTCAGCATTCGCGCTTTGCGTTCCTTCACTTCGGGACGTGGCCCCGCCGTCTCGATGAGCCGATCGAAATTGACCTCGACAGCTTGAAGGATGTCACGCACGAATTCGCTCTGTGTCGCGGCGATCGCGCCCAACTTATTGGCCAATTCGTTGAATGACACATTCGTGTCGAGAGCAGCGGAGAAGCTTTTCTGTTCGCGAGTGAGCGCGCTGGTCAGTCTCTCGTTCGCACTGGCCAGGTTCTTTTTCTCAATGTCGAGTTTCTTGTTCGCACTTTCGAGGTTCTTCTTCGCACGCCGCTCTGACTCGCGGGCATTGTTGATCAACGCCAGTCCGACCGACAGCAGCACCGCACCCACTAGCAACACGCTAACCGCACTGCTCACCAGTGTGCGATGCCGGCCGATCCATCGGCGCGCTCGCGTGGTCCACGGATCGGGATACGCCTCGGCCGGGCGATCATCCAGCCAGGCGACGACATCCTCGGCCAGTGCGGTGGCGGACTGATAGCGCTGCTCTTTGTCGCGTGACATCGCCTTCTCACAAATCGCGGCCAGCGGTTTGGGAATCCAGCTTGCCAACTCATGTGGGTGGACGGGGCCGGCTTCGAGCACCTGTCGGCAGATCTCGTTGGTGATCTCGGATCGCGAGAGGCTCTTCGACAGCGGTTGATCGGGGCGCGGAAACGGCGAGCGTCCCGTGAGCAGTTCGTACAACACGGCTCCCAAGCCATAGACGTCGGTTCGCGCGTCGATCGCGGACGAGTCGCCTCGCGCTTGTTCCGGAGCCATGTAGGCCGGCGTTCCCTTGCGTGTTCCGGGGATCGTCTCCTGGCGATCCGCGTCCGCTGGAGTTGCGGCATCGTCAACGTCCTCGGAACGAGTCCGTGCCAATCCCCAATCGAGCACCTGCACGTCATCGAAGGGGCCGAGTTTGACGTTGGCTCCTTTGAGGTCTCGATGCACAACCCCTTTCGAGTTGGCATAACCGACCGCCTGACAAACCGCGATGAATTTTCGCAAAAGGGCGTTGAGCTGTGCCGTGCCCGGTCCTGTGGTCGCCGCTTGGGCGTGCAGCTCTTGAATGGCTTCCGAGAGTGTTTGCCCCTCGACAAGTCGCATCGTGTAATAGGCCGCTCCCGTCGCGGGTTCGACGACTTCGTAGACCGGCACGATTCCCGGATGCTCCAACCGTCCTGCGGTCTGAGCTTCCTCTCGGATCCACACCGTCGCTTGCGAGCCGACACTGGGTTGTCGCTTCAATTCCTTGAGGGCAACCTGCCGACCGAGCTGCGGATCATCGGCTCGCCAGACGATCCCCATGCCGCCGCTTCCCAGCGGCTCACGCAACAGGTATCTCCCGCGCTGCACGTTGTCTTTCGGCCGCGAACCCTCCACCAACGGGGTCTCCGTCAGAGTGCTGTTGGGAGTCCACTCAGAAGACTCTGCGGCAGCCAGCACTCGCAAGACATCGTCCGCTTTCATGCCCTCACGGCTGGCATTCGGTTCCGCGGAGGTGGCCTCGATTGAGGGAGTCAACAGGCCCTGCTTGCGCAGCCATTCCGAAGCGGACAAACCTCCCGGCACATCGGATTCTTTCAAGGCGCATTGCAACTGTTCGAGAGTGATTTCCCCCTGCTGCACCGCTTGCAACAGGGAATGCAGTTCAAAATTGTCGACCATCGCGGCGGTCCTTTCTCAGAGGGGTGACGCATACGGGAATGCAAGATGTGCCGCGATTTTTATTCAGTTCCAGCGGTTCCTTCCACGCACGGATTACGGACTTCACGGAGATTTGTTGGGCTGCGGTGGATGCTGTCTGCGGACTGGAGAGTTCGTTGTTGAATCGGCATCATGCTCTGACCGTTTTGGATCGCACGTCACCGCAGTTGGTTGAGATTCACGAAATCAGATTCGCAGGAGCACCCGCATGTCCGAAGCCATTGAAAGCGTCCTTCTTGAGACCCGCAAATTCCCGCCGCCGAGCGACTTCGCGGCGCAGGCCAACATCAGCAGCGAAGAGCAATACCAGCAGATGTGGACGCGAGCGAAAGACGACCCCGCCGGCTTCTGGGGAGACATGGCCGCGAATCTCGACTGGTTCCAGAAATGGGACTCGGTGCTCGAAGGAGCGATGCCGAACACGAAATGGTTTGTCGGCGGCAAGCTCAATCTCTCGTACAACTGCCTCGACCGGCATCTGCTCGGCCCGAACAGGAACAAGGCCGCGATCATCTGGGAAGGCGAGCCGGGTGACACGCGCGTCTTGCGGTATCAAGACCTGCATCGCGAAGTCTGCAAGTTTGCGAATGTGCTGAAGAAGCTCGGCGTGCAGACCGGCGACCGCGTGACGTTGTACATGCCGATGATCCCGGAGTTGGCGATCGCGATGCTGGCCTGCACTCGGATCGGGGCGATCCACTCGATCATCTTCGGCGGCTTCAGCGCGGAGGCGGTCGCTGACCGCAACAACGATGCTCAAGCGAAGCTCATCGTCACCGCCGATGCCGGCTGGCGACGTGGTAAGGAAGTCTTCTTGAAGCAAGCGGTCGATGCCTCGCTGGAGAAATCGCCGTCGGTGCAGAAGGTCGTCGTCGTCCGCCGAACTGGCTCGCCGGTTGAGATGGTCCCTGATCGCGATTACTGGTGGCACGACTTGATGCAGGATGTCTCGGCCGAATGCGATCCGGTGCAGCTCGACTCCGAGCATCCGCTGTTCATCCTCTACACGTCCGGCAGCACGGGCAAACCGAAGGGGGTGCTGCACACGACTGCCGGATATCTGCTCGGCGCAACGATGACCTCGAAGTGGGTCTTCGATCTGAAGGAAGACGACACCTATTGGTGTACCGCCGACATCGGCTGGGTGACGGGGCACAGCTACGTTGTTTATGGCCCGCTGTCGAACGGCGCGACGACCGTCATGTACGAGGGAGCTCCCAATTGGCCGGACGAAGGTCGCTTCTGGGAGCTGATCGAGAAGTATCGCGTGTCGATTTTCTACACCGCTCCGACGGCGATCCGCGCGTTCGTGAAGTGGGGCGACGATTGGCCGAATCGCCACGATCTGTCGAGCCTGCGATTGCTCGGCACCGTCGGCGAGCCGATCAATCCCGAAGCCTGGATGTGGTATCACAAGATCATCGGCCAAGAGCGTTGTCCGATCGTCGATACCTGGTGGCAGACGGAGACCGGAGGAATCATGATCAGTCCGCTGCCTGGCATCACCTCGACCAAGCCCGGAAGCTGCACTCGACCGCTGCCCGGCGTCGTGCCCGACATCGTCACGAAAGACGGCCAAACGGTCTCCGGCACGAATGGCGGTTTGCTGGTGCTGAAGCAACCGTGGCCGAGCATGTTGCGAACTCTGTACGGCGATCACGAACGCTTCGTGCAGACATACTTCAGTGAGATCCCCGGAGCCTACTTCGCCGGTGACGGTGCTCGCCGCGACGAAGACGGCTACTACTGGGTGATGGGCCGAGTCGATGACGTGCTCAACGTCGCTGGCCATCGGCTTAGCACAATGGAAGTCGAGAGCGCGCTCGTCTCGCATCCGCGAGTCGCCGAAGCGGCCGTCGTGGGCTTCCCGCACGACCTCAAAGGCGAAGGCATCTGCTGCTTCGTCTCGCTGAAAGGCTTGGATGGCGACGAGGCTCTGAAGAAGGAGCTGATCGCTCACGTCCGCAAGCAAATCGGAGCATTGGCAACACCCGATCAAATCCGTTTCGCCGCCGCTCTGCCAAAGACGCGCAGCGGAAAAATCATGCGCCGCCTGTTGCGCGACATCGCCGCTGGTCGCGAGAAAACTCAGGACACAAGCACGCTGGAGGATTACAACGTGTTGGCCAAGCTGCGCGAATCGGATGAATAATTGGACCGTGCCGAGATTTCGAGGAATTGGAATTTCACTTGGGAGTGGAACATGGCGATGACCGTTTCGGAAGACCTCCGACAGTTTCGAGAATTCGTCAATCAGCAAGTTGACTGCCAGTCCGTGGCGTTGAGTCCCGAAGAGGTGTTGGATCAATGGCGAGCCGAGCATCCTTTGCCGGATGAAGAGGCCGCGAGCGCGGCGGAGATTCAAGAATCGCTGGAAGAAATGGAGTCGGGTGTTCGAGGCGTTCCGGCTCGTGAAGCGATCACGGAAGCGCGCCGGATGCTGCGACAACGAGTTCTGCCATGAAATACACGGTGGTCCTGCAACCGCGAGCCCATCGACAATTTCGGCACATCGTGCGATGGCCGACTGCGCGATCGCCTGAAGGTGCGGAGCGATGGATCACTGCGTTTGAGTCCGCAGTGACTCGACTGGAACAAGATCCGGAGAGCTGCGGATTGGCCTCGGAGACAATCCGAAGTTTCCGCGAGTTGCGTCAGACCTTTTTTAAACAATCCGTGGCCAACCGTATCGAATCGTCTTTGTGGTCGTGGATGCAGAGGTTCGTGTGTTGGCCGTTCGTGCGCCAGGACAACGACCGCTGAAACGTCGCGACTTGGAATGACATCGTCTTGCCGGAAGGGGCGACTCCCGGCACGGCCTCGCGATCTGCTGGAGCACATCCTGGTTCGGCACCGCATTCAGGCATCCCCTTCTGAGGTCGTTTTCATTCCTTTGACCTCATTCCTTTGACTGACAGTCCAATCCTGTGTCTGAAAGAATCCAGTCAAAGGAAGACGGTGACACCACTCCGTACTGGCCGGGGTACTTCGGGCTTTGCAACGGATGCCCGTCTGCTCGTCACGTTCGGGGCGGGCGACTAATCTACACCTCGCGAGGACATGAATGAGACAGGCGAGCGAGGCGCTCTTTTTTTCGGAGGTCATTGTGCGGACACTTCAAATTCGTTGGCGACTGCTGGCCTTGATTGCGATCCTGGTCGGCGCGTGGTTGGTTCCGTCCGTCGGTCATGCTCAAACCAAGGAGCCGGAGAAATCCGCTCAGCCCGTGCGCGAGCAGGCGATCCCGCTGGCAGTGCTCAGCGTCGCCGGATTTGAACGCTGGATGAGCAACGTCGATTACCTGTTTGGCTCGATCGAACGTGAAGAGTTGTCGGACTACGTCGGCGGCAAGCTGGCGAACGTCAACGACTTCAAAGGTTTTGATAAGGACAAGCCGTTTGGGATGCTGATCTTTCTGCGGCCGGGGTTGTTGCCGCAGCCGTATCCGGTGACGTTCGTGCCGGTGAAGCATCTGGCGGACGCGATCGGCACGGTCAGCAGCGGGCCGTTCAAGGTCAAGAAGGTCGATGACACGCATTACGATCTGATCGCTGGCAACCAGACGTTTTATGCTCGGCTGGCGGGCGATTATGCCTGGATCGCCACACAGGCCGATCAGCTCGACTACGACTTTCCCGATCCGCTGACCATCACCAAGCGGCTGGCCGATCGCTACGACGTGGCCATCGAGTTCAATCTCACGCAGGTGCCGGAAGGGATGAAGCACATCTTCCTCGACTTCCTGCGAGCCAGCACCGAGACCGCGATCCAACAGCGCGACGGCGAACCGAACACCGCGTATCAACTGCGGCGGCTCAACGCACTCGACACGCTCGACTGGCTCGATCAACTGCTGCTGCAAGGGGAGCGGCTGACGCTCGGCGCGAAGGTCGATCCGAAAAGTAAATACGCGACGATCGAACTCGATGTGCTCGCCAAGAGAGACAGCGCGTTCGCCAAGTCGTTGCAGGATGTGGCGGCTCGGCCCAGTTACTTCGCCAACGTGGTCGAGGACGATGTGCCGCTGACCTTCTCGTTGTCCGCGATGATGACGCCACAGAATCAAAAGCGTTTCGCCGAGTTCTTTGAAGAGGCGGAACAAGACATCGCTGGACGACTCGCAAATGTCCTCGAAGGTAAGCCAGCGATCGAAGCCAAGAAACCAGAGAACGCCGCGCCGCCTCCGGCCGATGCGCCGAAAGCCACCGGCTTGCCCAAATCAAAACGTGGCTCCTCCGGCAAACCTCCGAAAGCGAAGATCCCCGTGCCTCCCGCGCTGCACGATGTCTTCGAGTCTTTGCGAGCCACCGCGAAGACCGGGCATGTGGACTTCTTCGTGCAGTTCATCGCCGACAGCAAATCGGACGGCGCGCCGCAGTTCACGCTGCTTGGCGGAGCCAAGATCGCCGACGGCACCAAGTTCGCCAGCGGTGCGACCGAGATTCTGCGGCAGCTCAAAGACCGGCCGGGCATGGCTCGGATGGACTTCGGCATCGACACGCATGCGGGCGTCACGTTCCATCGAATCGCCGGCGGCGGACTCGACAGTGACCCCGGTGCGCAGGAGACATTCGGCTCGAAGCCGGCGGTCTATGTGGGAGTCGGCTCGCAAGCGGTGTGGTTCGCACTCGGTCAACCCGATGCGCTGTCGCAACTCAAGCTGGTCATCGACCGCGTCAACACCGAGCCAGTCGCGCGGCCCGACAAGCGCGATTTCATCCCGTTTCAATTCCACATGCACATGAAGAAGTGGATCGAACTGGGCACCGCCAACAGCGAGAAACAGCTCCAGCGAATCGAAAAGACAATCTCCGAACAAGAAGCCGCGGCCAAGGCAGCCGAGGCGGAAGCCAAGGCCGCCGCCGGAAACGCAGGTGCCAATCCGACCGGTGCCGAACCGAAAGCTGGCGAGGGGAATGCTCCGCAGCGTGGACCGCGTCGCGGCGGACCTCAAGGTTTTGGCCGACAAACGCCAGAACAACGCCGCGAAGGATTGGCCACCTGGAACGCCATGCAGAAGAAAGCCTTCAGCGGCAGCGACGACAAACTACGCATCGACTTCAAGCCGACCGACCAAGGCGCACGCATCCGACTGCAATTCGATGAATCATTCCTGAGACTGCTGGGCTTGGGGGTCTCACGCGCGATCGACGGCAACATCGAAGCCGAGCGCAAAGCGGCCGAGAAGCAACAAGAGAACGCGAAACCGAAGAAGTAAGGAGGCGGCGAAAAACAATCCCGCACTCCGTTGTTCATTCCTTTGACCAGATTCCTTTGATCTTTTCAGATCTCAAAGTGAGTTGTCCGAGGAATCCGGTCCAAGAACACAGTGAAAGGAATGCGGTCAAAGGAATGAATCGAAACGGACGCGTTGTTTCGCATCGGAATTGAGATGCGGGCAAAGTCCGAAGCAAGCTCTCCGCGGCTTTGCGTTGGCCAGAACGCAGGCGAATGCCAAGCGATCCCGCGATTCCGCGTTCTGGCGAACGCGGCTACGAAAGTTGAACATGTCCCAGCGTCGTGAAATTGTGCTCGGTGTTACCGGCGGGATCGCCGCGTACAAGGCGGCCGATTTGTGCAGCAAGCTGGTGCAAGCCGGGCACGGCGTGACCGTCGTGATGACTTCCGCCTCTGAACGATTCATCGGTGCGACGACGTTTGAAGCGCTCACGGCTCGGCCGGTGCATCGCGAGATGTTTGCGCCGCAAGAAGGCTTTCATCAGGGGGAGCACATCGGACTCGCTCGCCGTGCGGAGCTGCTGGTCATCGCACCCGCATCGGCCGATTTTCTGGCGAAGCTCGCGCACGGCTTCGCGGACGATTTGCTCTCAACGATCGTGCTGGTCACAACCGCGCCGATCCTGGTGGCTCCGGCGATGAACTGCGACATGTGGGCCAAGCCGGCCGTGCAGCGCAACGTCGCGCAGTTGAAAGCGGACGGCATTCACTTCGTTGATCCCGGTGCTGGCTGGCTGAGCTGCGGCCAAGTCGGCCCCGGCCGCATGGCCGAACCGCCGGAGATTCAAGCCGCGATCGAACGGCTGCTGGCATGAGCAACGAGCTCGGATTATTCATGGTCGTCATGTAACCCGAAGCGTCAGCGAGGGAGTGGTCACAGTTCTCCCTCGCTGACGCTTCGGGTTACATGCGGCAGGCTGCGTCCTGCATGAAGGAGGCCAGGAATAATCCGGGCGAGGCGCTCGCCGCAGTTCGGCATTGCCATCCGCAGTCAGAATGCACTTCCTGCGGATGGCAAAGCCGGACTGCGGATGGAAGTCAGGCAATCGTTGTCATTGGGCGACCACCACCAACGCGACTACTCCGCGCGAACAACTCGCAGTCGATACGAGTGCGCCGGGCCGCCGAGATCGTTGGCGTCTTGCAGGACGAGAAAGAACACGCCGGCGGTCGGGAGCGTGATCTCCAACCGAGCGTCGCGCAGAGTCCAGTCGTCGCGAGTGGTCCCATCCGACGGCAGATCATCGGCCGTGTCGATCATTCGTCGTCGCGAGTCAAACACTGTCAGCGTGGCATCCAGCGCGGAACCGCGCCGCGCGGCGAGGACTTCACAGACCAGCTTCTCTCCCGCTCGACCCTCGAACCGAAACACATCGACGTTTTGCGGCTGATGCAGTGTCCCTTCGATCGTCGTGCCAATCTCGACAAGCTGAGCCTGTGCGAAGCCGTCGTTCGGTTCTTTCTCGATGACGACCGGTTGAGCATCGACCAACAACTTGAACACCGTGCCACGACCCGATTCGCTGACCGCGATCAATTCGCACTCGCCCGGCTTCGCGTCCGCTGGCAAGGACAACTCGACTTCGAGTTGCGAGTCACCCGCGCGATTCACTTCCTGCTTCGGCGGGACAGCGGTCTTCCCCTTCGACAGGATTTTGACGGCGGTGACTTGGCCGTTGAGTTGAAGCTCTTTGACCTCGTCGAGCCGCTTGCCGCGCAACACGACCTTGGTCGTTTGCCCGGCCGCGATACCGAGCGGTGTTGAGTTCAACAACTGCGGCAGGTTGTCCAGCTTCTTGTCTTGCGCGAAGGTCGTGGGCGCGAGCAGGCACAGCAATACAAACGTCCGAAGCACCGTCATGTCGTTGATACCTCGTGCGGACATCAATGAAAGTTTTTGAGGCTGACGAAATCCGTACCGTCCGCCGCTGGCGGATTAGGGAGCGGCCCGCGTTGGCCGCTTCCTAAGGGGCTGTGCATGATTTGGTTCCGAGACTTTCTCTGCGGTCTTCCAATCTCTTGCGGTGCAACAGCAACACCGCAAGAGATTGGAAGACCGCAGAGGTCGATCACATCATTGAAGTCTCGGAGTGAATTTTGGCACAGCCCCTAACGGTCGCGCTACGACAATCCTCAAGTTCACACGAACAGATCACGGATCAATTCTCCGGAGTCGAGGATTTCGACCGGGCGACCATCCGGCGTGTGGATTTGTCGCTGAGGGTCAATGCCGAGGTGCGAGAAAATCGTGTGCGACACATCGGCTGGAGCAATCGGGCGGTTGGTGACGTAGGCTCCGTGCTTGTCGGTGGAGCCGATGACTCGGCCGACTTTCACACCTCCGCCGGCGAACAGCAGCGAGGCGGCGGGTGCCCAGTGGTCGCGGCCAGCGTCTTTGTTGATCTTCGGAGTGCGGCCGAACTCACCCATGCAGACGATCAATGTCTCGTCGAGCAGCCCGCGAGCGGTCGTGTCTTCAACCAGCGCCGAGAAGCCGCGATCAAACTCCGGCAGCTTCTTTTCGAGACCTTCCCAGATTTTGGCGTGATGATCCCAGCCGCCAAAGTTGACGGTCACGAACCGCACGCCCGACTCGATCAGCCGCCGAGCCAGCAGGCAGCTTTGGCCAAACGAGTTTCGGCCGTATCGGTCGCGCGACTGATCGGTTTCTTTCTCGATCGCAAACGCCTGTCGCGCGGTGGGCGAGAGGATCATGTCGGCGGCTCGCTGATGGAACTCGTCATAGGTCGCGATCTGATCGTTGCCCTGCACCTTGCTCGCCAAACCGTCCACCGACTTCAGCAGCGAACTGCGCCGCGCGGCGCGCGCGTCGGTCAGCGGCTCGGCCGGCGAGATGTCGCGGACGCGATAGTTCGCCTCGTTGGGATCGCCCGCTTTGAATGACTCGTATCGACCACCGAGAAACGCGCTCTTGCCGAGTTCCCAAGTGAAGCTGGGATTCCGCGGCACCGCGACATAAGGCGGCACGCTGCCGTTGAATCCCAATTGATGAGCGGCCACCGCTCCCATCGCCGGCCAGTCGCCGAACGCGGAACCGAAGCGGCCGGACATGACCCAATTCGTAGCCGTCTCGTGGTGGTCGTTGTTGTGTGCTCCCGATCGAACGAGACACACCTTGTCCATTGCTCGCGACATCAGTGGCAACAACTCGCCGACTGGAACGCCGGGTAGGTTCGAGTCGATCGGCTGATACTTGCCGCGAATCTCGTCAGGTGCTTCGGGCTTCAAATCGAACGAGTCATGATGCGAAAGGCCTCCGCCAAGATAGATGAGAACGAGGGACTTCAGTCGCTTTGGCTTGGCCGTCTGTCCGGCCCGCAACAACATCGGCAACGAGAGACCGAACGCGGAGAGTGAGCCGACTTGCAGGCAGGTCCGACGAGACAGATTCAGGTTGATCATCACAGTCATTCTCAAGGTGGAATTAAGGAATCGAGACTGACCGAACTTCTCGCGCCGGTACGGTGACGCGAACGGTGGCATTGACGGCTTGAGCAATCCGATCCAGGACGTCGGATCGCAAAGTGTGAATGCCTTGCAGCCAATCCGAGAGGACATCGGGATCAAGGCCCGCGCGATCGGCGACTTGAGCGAGCGTGAACCCGCTGTGATGCACGGCACGCCGCAGTTCTCCACACAACGACTGTTCGCTGGATGCTTCCCGCATGTGTTCCATGCGCGCGATCAAATCGGGCAATTCGGCCTCGATCAGCGGCCAGGAGTGTCGAATCTCGTCGAGCCTTTCGGGCGCGATCGTCTGTTGGCTGGTACTCATTTCAATCCTCATCAATCACTGGCCGCGTCGCCGAACTTCATAGGCTGTTCTGGGAATCACGGTAATGCCGTCCGATTCCAAGTCATAGAGGCAAATCACATTTCGACCATCCAGGGTCTCGCCGAAACTACACATGGCACCCGTGGAACGGCTGCGGTCGATGCCATCGGGATCGCACACAATCTCCTCAAAATCTTCCGGGGAGATGTCATGCTCGGCCAAGTGCTCGACGATTTCGTCGGTCCAAACAAATTCATGGTAGGGCACGGTTAGGCTCCTCAGTGCTGCGAGTTCGCGATCAATGATTGAATGCGAACTCTTTCGAGTTGAGTAAAGCCCAGAACAGGTCGCGGAACTTTTCGTCGCGGGTGCCTTCGCCGGTGAGCGATTGGCGGATCGCAGCGGCTTCGGCGGGAGTCGGACGACGAGCAAGGCACGCGACGAAAAACTCTTCGATCACCGCGTTGTCATCGGTGGCTGATTTCAGCAGCTCGGCGAGTCGGCCTTGCGGGGCGGCGATCTTCGAGAGGATTGCGTCGCCGTTTTGCATTTGCAGGAGTTGCGGCAGCGTGATCTCCCCTTGGCGTTCGCAGGCACAGGCGGTGACTCGGTCGGAGCGGCCGAACGTCGCGAGGAAGTATGAATTCAAACCGGGATCGGGAAGCTGCATCGCTCGCACGCCCAGCGGGTAGCCGGAGAACGATTCGGGGACCGCGGTCACATCGCTGACGGCGTCGAGCAAGACCTCGGCCGGCAGACGGCGAGCGTAGTAGTGCGAATAGAACCGAGCCTCGGTCGAGTTGGCGGGTGTCGTGGCCGAAGTCAGTTGGTACGCGCGCGAGTTGAGGATCAGCCGCATGACGTGTCGCAGATCGAAGCGGCTGGCGACCAGCTCCGCTTGCAGGGACTTGAACAACGCGGGGTTCGAGGGAGGATTCGTGGCTCGCAGGTCATCGACTGGTTCGACCAAGCCGGTGCGGAAGAAATGTTTCCACAAGCGATTCACGATCGCGCCGGAGAAGAACTCGTTGGACGGCGACACGATCCAGTTGGCGAGCACGACGCGCGGGTTTTGTCCCGGCTCAATGGGCGTCGCGCTGCGATCCAATGGTCGCGCGGCCAAGAACTGTCCGGTGCGCGGCTGGCCGACTCCCACCGGTCGAGCATGTTGATCGGCGAGTCGCTTCTCGACGTCCGCGAGGCGACGCGGGAATTCTTCTTGCTTCTTTCTCAGGTCGGCCAGTTGTTTCTCGTCGGAGGTGATCGGTAAGGCGGCTTCGATCGTCGCCAATTCTCTCTGCAAGCGTTCACGTTCGCGGAGCAGGTTGTGTCCCTCGCCGGTGGTCGTGAGCAGTTGCGTGGTCCCTTGCTCCGGCGACTTGCGATCGAAGCGGGCACGGCTGAAGAAGCCAGCAAAGTGGTAGTAGTCGTCTTGGGTGTAACGCTCCAACGGATGATTGTGGCATTGAGCACAGCCAATGCGCGTGCCGAGAAACGCTTGCGCGACCGAGGCGACGACTTCGGATTTCTCGGCTTCGCCCTGTTCGCCGATCGTCACGATGAAGTAACCGATGGCGGGATTCTCGGCGTTGCTCCCTTCGGCGGTGAGGATGTCTCGGCAGAGCTGATCCCACGGGCGATTGGCGGCAATTTGTTTTCGCAACCAAGTGTGAAACTGACGCACTCCCTTCGTGCCGCGAACGTCGTGGTCACGCTCTTTGCGATTCTGGAACAGGTCGGCGAATTGCAGGGTCCAGAAGTCGGCGAACTCGGGGCGGTTCAGCAATTCGTCGATGAGCTTCGCTCGTTTGTCGGCGGCGGTGTCGGCCAGAAAGGCTCGCGTTTCCGTCGGAGCGGGAAGAGTGCCGATCGTGTCGAGGAACACGCGACGAAGGAACTCTTCGTCGGAGGCCGCAGCAGACGGTTCAATTCCGAGAGCAGTCAGCTTGGCGAAGACGTGCGGGTCGATCGCGCCTGTGCTAGCGGCGGGGTCAGGAGACCCACGCCGAGCGCGGTCACCAAACGGGGTCGTGACGATCGCGGTGGCGACCTGGCCGTCGAAGGTGGCGACGATGGCGGTCTCGCCAGAACGAAGCGCGGTGAGCTGACCGGTGCGATCGACTTCGGCCACGGCGGTGTCGTTGGCGGTGAAGCGAGTCAGCCAAGTAACGTCTCGTTGGCGGCCATCGGTGTATTCGGCCGCGACGGTCAACGGCTGAGATTGGTTGGCGGAGAGCGTCGCGGTACTGGGCGAGATCGTGAGCTTGGCGACCGTCGGCTCCTCTTTGAGCGGTCCCGAAGCTCCGGCTTTGAGCCAGTCGAGCAGCAGTTGCGATTCACGGCTGCCGGGTTTGAACAATCGGCCTCCGGCATGTGGGACGGTTCCCAGCGGCTTGGCGACGAGCAAGCTGTCCTCCGGCCGAGCACCGCTGATCCGTCGGCCAAAGAACTCACGCGTGATCCAGAAGTGATCCCACTCCGGCGCGAAGCCTCGCAGCGAGAGTCGAAATCCGTTCTGCCCGGCTAGCTTGCCGTGACACGCTCCTTGATTGCAGCCAAGTTTCGTGAGCAACGGCAGCACGTCGCGATTGAACGACGGCGTTGCGACCGGTTCGTCTGCTCGCGAGTTCGCGGCAAACGAAGAAGAAATCGTGATCAGGATCAGCGCGAGTCCGAAGCGATTCATGGGACGCCCATCATCGGGAGCGGTGAGATCAGAGGAATCTGGTCAAAGGAATAAAAACTCAAAAGGCATGAAAGACTGCGGCTGAATGATGGGAGATCGGGAAGACAGACACTTCTCGATCTCGATTGGGAGGCTCATTTCGAGTCCAAGCTGAAGGCTCCGTCCCAGTCGGCGGGGGCGACGTTGTCTAACTTGGCCATGTGCTTCAGCAAGAACTGCTTGGCTCCATCATCATCGGTGACCGCGTTGAGTCGTTCGATCGCTTCGGCCCACTTCCCGGCAATGACCATGTCGAGCGCGGCTTCGTAATTGAGCATCGACGTCCCATTGACTAAGGCACCTTCGCTTTCGGGAGGCAGCAATTCGTGGATGAGCAACGTGGTGTCCATGCCCTTGGGTCGCAGGCGTGCCAAGCGTCGGCAGCGGCCTTGATCGGGAGGCATCAAGCGGCGAACAAAGTTTGCGGTCGCCTCGTCGATGCAGATGCCCACACCGAATTGCCGCGTCAGTCCTTCGATCCGCGAACCTTGATTCACGATCGGGCCGAACACGCCGATCTTGGCTTGCTGCGTCGTGCCGATTTGACCGGCGATGGCTCGGCCGTGAGCGATGCCGACACCGCAGGTGAAGCCTTCCAAAAGTCCTTGTTCTCCCAACGGCAACTCGAACGCCCTCAAGATGGCAAAGGCGGCGCGGCAGGCGGCCATCGGACCATCAGGCAACGGAGTGGGCCAACCCCAGAAGCCGAGTGCCGCGTCACCTTGGAAGTCGGCGATCGAACCATCGTAGGCCAGGATGCCCCCCGTCATCGCCCCCAGCGCGGCCTTCACGCAGTCCAGCAGCTTGTGCAAGTTGTCTTTGAGTTGCTCGGACTTGCGCGAGAACCCGCGAACATCGCAGAACAGCACGGTGATGTCCCGCTCGGAAGGAGCCAGGATGTCACCCGCTCCCCCCTTCTTGGTGAGATTCTCCACGACCTTGGGAGAGAAGAACGCGGACAACTGCGACTTCTGATCCTGCAACGAGCGGACGGTGCGGATCGAACCGATGAGTTGCGCGACGAGTTGCGTGAACCGGAGATCCCCTTTGAGCATGTCTTCGGTGACAAAGTTGTTGTCGTCGCGGCCTCCTGATCCGGAGACGTACAGGCACCAGCCCACGCACGATTCCGCGGTGATCGGCGCGCAGAATGCCCAACCGAGCGCCGTGGCCATCGTGAATTGGCTGCTTTCGACATCGCCGACGATGTGCATCACGCTTTCGCCGCCCCGCAGAGCCTTGCGGAGCAGGCGGCGGCTGGGCATGAAGCGACCCTCGAAGTTATCGCGGGTCTGCACGCGCATCATTTTCGGCTTCGGGATGGTCGCTTCCGGATCGGCATTCTTCTGCATTTCGTGGACGTCGGCGTCGTCGAACAACGTGACGGCAACCGCGACCGCCGGCGGAATCGCTTCGAGCAACAATCCGCACAACATCAACGCCAAATCGACATCGCTGGTCGATCCGGAAATCAATCGCGGCAAATCCGAGAGCACCTCCATCTGCCGGTCGGTATCGCCGAAGGAGACATTGTTGAGGTCGGAGGTCTTATAGGAATGCTCTTCGACGGCATCGCTATCGTCTTTTGCGGCATACTCGACCGGCGGCTCTTCCGGAGCGGGTGGCAGCGGCAAACCGGCCGACGGCAAACCGGATGACGGCAATCCGGAAGGCGGCGACCCGGCCAACGGCACCTTCGAGGTCTCAGTCGTTTTGAGTGCGGCGTTCGGAGTCGAGATGTAGGTGACTTGGACGAAGAAATTGGTCTGTCCGATCTCGAACGCTTCTGAAGCACCGACCACCACCGCTCGCAGCGGTTCGCCCCGCAACTTGACGGGATTCGCGGCTGTGGCGAGGCAGGTGATCGACAGCTTGCCGTTCTGCCAGATCAAGTCGGCGTGCTCGCGCGAGATGGCCCGGTCCCATTCAATGGCCATGCCGCTGGCAGGAGCTCGTCCCAGCCGCAGAGCCTGTCCCTCGACTAACGGCCGACGAATCGTTTGCCCGGTTGCTCCTTGGCCAACCAACTCTGCCAAGTCTCGCTTTGGATCCGCCATCTCAATCCGCCTTGGTTTCCGCCCATTTGCCAGGAACGACTCAACTCGTCACGGAACTGATGTTTCTTGATCAGCTTTTGATTTTTCCTCGCTCGGCCGGAACAAGGCTGGTGAGCGGGGTGGCGTCAGCACCCAAACTTGCGGCGAACGCAACGGAGAGGGGACATCCCCCGTTTACTAGATTGCCTCACCGATATCCGTGGAAGGTATATAACCCTCGGAACCCTAATTTTCGAGCCTGAAAATGCAGCCTGCGTGAGGTCCGAATCAGCCGCCGAGCGCGGTCAACTGACTCATTTCGCGTCTAATCTGAACGCACCATCCCAGTCGCTAGGTGGTGTGTTGTCGAGCTTTGCCATCTGGGCGAGCAAGAACTTTTTGGGACCATCATCGTCGGGGACCGCGTGGAGCCGCTCGACCGCTTCGTCCCAGCGACCCGTGATGACCGCTTCCAGCGCGGCTTCGTAATTGAGCATTGCCGTGCTATCGACCTTGGCCCCGTCCGTGTCGGGCGGGAGCAGCTCATGGACCAGCAGCGACACGTCCATGCCTTTCGGACGGACGCGTGCCAAACGTCGACAGCGGCCTTGTTCCGGGGGCATCAACCGGCGAACGAAGTTGGCGGTCGCCTCGTCAATGCACACTCCCACGCCGAATTGCCGCGTCAGCCCTTCGATCCGCGAACCTTGATTCACGATCGGCCCAAACACGCCGATCTTCGCCTGTTGTGATGTCCCAATCTGTCCGGCAATCGCTCGGCCGTGAGCGATCCCGACACCACAGGAAAAACCTTCCAGCAGACCTTTTTCTTCCGGCGGCAAGTCGAACGCTCGGATAATGGCGAAGGCGGCACGGCACGCGGACATGGGACCGTCGGGCAACGGATTGGGCCAGCCCCAGAAGCCGAGTGCCGCATCTCCTTGAAAATCCGCGATGGAACCATCGTACGCCAGAATGCCTCCCGTCATCGCGCTCAGTGCGGCTTTCACAGACTCCAAAAGTTTGTGCAAGTCGTCCTTCATCTGCTCCGCTTTGCGCGAGAAGCCGCGGACGTCACAGAACAAGATCGTGATTTCTCGTTCCGACGGAGCCAAGATGTCGCCGGCTCCCCCGCGCTTGGTCAGATTCTCGATCACCTTCGGCGAAAAGAACGACGACAACTGCGTCTTCTGTTCGTTCAAAACTCGCACGGCGCGAATCGAGCCGATGAGCTGAGACACCATCTGCGTAAAGCGGAGATCACCTTTCAACATGTCAGGAGTGACTAAGTTTTGATCGTCACGTCCGCCCGACCCCGCGACGTACAAGCACCAGCCGCTGCAAGTCTCCGCCGTGATCGGGACGCAGAACGCCCAACCCAGCGCACTGGCCATCGTAAAAATGCTCCCCCCCACGTCACCGACAATGTGCAGCGCGCTTTCCCCCTTCACGAGAGCTTTGCGGAGCAGTCGCCGACTGGGCACAAAGCGTCCCTCATAGTCGTCGCGAGTCTGCACTCGCATCATCGCGGGTTTGGGGATCGCTTCGCTGGGATCGCCCGCAGCCTGCCGCATGGCCAAGACGTCGGATTCGTCGAACATCGCGACCGCGACGGCGGTGGCTGGCGGGATTGCCTCCAAAATAATTCCACACAGCATGTAGGCCAAATCGACGTCGCTTTGCGACTTGGAAATGAGCTGCGGTAATTTCGACAAGACTTCCAATTGCCGCTCGGGATCGCCAAACGAGATGAGGCTCAGTTCGCCGGTGTTGTACGAAATATCTTCGAGGACGTCGGCGACATCCTTGGTCTCCATCTCTTGCTTGGGTAACGGCGAGACTTTCGTCACGGGCGCATTGCGTGCGGTCGGCAGCGGCATCCGCGTGTGAGGCTTGGTCGATTCGGACTCGGTCGGTTTCACCGCGGTGGTGGTGTGGACGTAAGTGACCTCGACGTAGAAGCTCGTCTGACCGATCTCAAAGGATTCCATTCCGGCGACAACAATCTCGCGGAGGGGCATGCCCCGCAGCCGAATCGGATTCGCGGCGGTCGGGAGGCAGGTGACGGTGAGCTTTCCATTCTTCCAGCACAGGTCGGCGTGCTCGCGTGAGATTGTCCGGTCCCAACTGACCGCCCAGCCGCTGGCGGGAGCGCGTCCAAGCCGCATGACCTGGCCTTCGACCAACTGCTGGCGGAGCGATTGCCCCGCCGGGCCTTGGACAACCAGTTCCGCCACGCTTCGTTTGGATTCCGCCATACCGATCGTCCCCGTCTGCCTACTGTCGTGCCTGAGTCGGCACACGGCAGCAAAGAGATGACTTTTAATCCGCTTCCCGCAGCATTTCGAGCCTGTCCCTTGGCTGAGCACCCCTTCGAGACGAACACGGCTTTCCATTTGATCCGATTGCGTGGACTGCGCCGGACATAAAGCCCACCCGATGTCACACCCGCGAAGCCAACCGAAGAGTCCGTTCTGAAGTTGCACAGTTTTTGAATTGGCCCCATCCGGGCAAGCCGGACGGGGTCCGGCGAACATGCCGACCACGGATGCCTTGGTCTCATCGAATCGCCCACTACACTCCCGCGACTTGCCCAGGCGATTCGCCCTTCGTACCGGCGGCCGAAGCAACAGGAGTTCGCGACGAAGGACCGACGACAGCCATGCTTCAAGTTCAACTTCCCGACGGCAGTGTGAAAGAGTATCCCGAAACTTACACCGCGATTGACGTCGCCAAAACAATTGGCGAACGACTCGCGAACGCGACGCTCGCGGCCGAGGTGAATGGCATCGTCGTCGATGCCATGCGGCCTCTGGCTGATGTCGCCGCGTCGCTCCGCGATAGTGGCGCGAAGGCGAGCGACTCGGCCACGGCGGCGATCCCGCTTAAGCTCATCACCAACAAAGACCCGAGAGCACTAGGGGTGATGCGGCACTCGGCCGCACACATCATGGCACGAGCGGTCATGCGGCTTTATCCGGGAGTCGGTCTCGCTTTCGGTCCCACCACCGGGCATGGCTTCTATTACGACTTCGATCTCGACACGAAGATCAGCGAGGACGACTTCCCGCGCATCGAAGCCGAGATGAAAAAGATCATCGCCGATGCCGAACCGTTCGAGCGGTTCCACGCGACACGCGACGAGGCGGTCAAGTTCTGCAGCGACCTCAATCAGAAACTGAAGGTCGAGCACATTCAGACCGGCCTCGCCGATCACGCCAGCCTCAGCTTTTATCGGCAGGGCGAGTTCGTCGATCTCTGTCGTGGCCCGCACGTCCCCGACGCGGGGCGAGTCACCGCGGTCAAATTGATCTCGATTGCCGGCTCGTACTGGAAGGGGGACGCGAACAACAAACAGCTTCAGCGGCTGTACGGCACCGCTTGGTTCAGCCAGAAAGATCTCGACGAGTACATCCAGCAAGTCGATGAAGCCAAGAAGCGCGATCATCGCGTGCTCGGCAAACAACTGGGGTTGTTCGCCATCTCGCAAGAGGTTGGACCGGGCCTGTGTCTGTGGTTGCCGAAAGGCTCGACCATCCGCGCCACGCTGGAAGACTTCATCAAGAAGGAGCTGCTGAAGCTCGGTTACACGCCGGTCTATTCGCCGCACATCGGCCGCGTCGAAATGTACGAGACCAGCGGCCACTTCCCGTACTACCGCGACGCGCAGTTCAGCCCGATCTTCGGCCACGACGCCGGAGCACTCGTCGATTTCTGGATTCGCAAGCTCCGCGACGTAGAACAGGCGGCCCGCCTGTTCCCCGCTGAAGAAGAAACCAAACTCCTCGAAGCCGCAGGGATCATGGGAGCCGACGTGGCTTCCTATCCGATCGCTGGCTCGGTCACTGCCAAGATCGAATTCCTCCGTCATTGGGAGAAGAACCAAGAGCGTTACTTGCTCAAGCCGATGAACTGTCCGCATCACGTTCAAATGTACGCCAGCCAACAGCGCAGCTATCGCGACCTGCCCGTGCGGCTGGCCGAGTTCGGCACGGTCTATCGCCACGAGAAGACCGGCGAGCTGAACGGCATGTTGCGAGTCCGCGGACTCACCCAAGACGACGCGCACCTGTTCTGCACGCCGGATCAAGTCGAAGAAGAATTCAAATCGACGCTGAACCTCGTGAAGTTCGTGCTCGGCAGCGTCGGCCTCGAAGACTATCGCGTCCAGTTGTCGCTGCGAGACTCCAAGAACAAATCTAAATATGTCGGCAGCGATGAGAACTGGGATAGGGCCGAGACCACTCTGCGAAAGGTGCTCACCGAGATGGGCCTGACCTTCACCACGATGGAAGGGGAGGCCGCGTTCTACGGCCCCAAGACCGACTTCATGGTCCGCGACTGCATCGGCCGCGAATGGCAACTCGGCACCGTGCAGCTCGACTTCAATCTGCCGGAGCGGTTCAAGCTGGAATACATCGGCGCGGACAACAAGCCGCATCGCCCGGTGATGATCCACCGCGCTCCGTTCGGTTCGATGGAACGCTTCACCGGCATGTTGATCGAACACTTCGCCGGAGCCTTCCCGCTGTGGCTGGCTCCCGAGCAAGTCCGCGTGCTGCCGATCAGCGAGAAGGTTTACGACTACGCTCAGTCGGTCGAACGCCGCGTCCGCGAAGCGGGTTTCCGAGTCACCACCGATTACTCCAGCAACCGCGTCAACGCGAAAGTCCGCGACGCGCAGCTCGCGCTGATCCCCTACATGCTGGTCGTCGGCGAAAAGGAAGCCGCCGCCGACACCGTCACGGTGCGCGATCGCCTGGAAGCGGATAAGCAGCTCAATCTTTCAGTCGCTGAAGCGATCGCCAAGCTGCAAGAAGAAGCCGCAGCTCGCCGAGTCCGCCAAGTCGCGAAGTCCAACTTCCGCTCGTTTGAATCGGCGGGAGAAGACGCGGAGAACGAATACTAATCCGTCAGTGAAAACAACACGGCGGAGCCACAACCAAAACATTAGCGCGTTTCGATCGGGAAGCCGCCAAACAATCTCATATCATTCTGCTGACTTCCGGCGAGCAGAATGATGGGAGGGCAGGATGATGTGAGATCGGAAACTCAAAACATTTCTCGATCACTGTAGCCGCGTTCGCCAGAACGTGGGCGTGGGCACCCCGCGGTCTGGCGAACGCGGCTAC
>JBJXEX010000373.1:0-4181 GCA_046156195.1 Planctomycetaceae bacterium
TGCCTGATAAAACACTCCCGCGGACATGCTGCTCTCTCCTTTGGGTTTCGTGTATGTCGAACACAAACCCAATCGAAATCAGCATGTCCGCTTTTTGCAACCATCCCCCCAAAAGGTCGGATGAACCTCAATTACAGCATCACGGGCACAGTCACGGGTGCCGATCTGATTGCGTATCGGCCGCAACACGGAGCCGGCGGCTACTTGCCCTTCCTCAAGGCCCGCGTCGCCAATGCGGAAGAGGAAGACCTTAAACTCGGACCTGGTATTCGCCTTAATGGTGACGACGATAACGGAGGCGGCGTCAAGGATCGGGATGAGACAACGACGCCAGTCAATCGTGAGAACGACTTGATTGAATTGGAGGTACGCGCTGCAGGCGGCAACTATGTTCTGGCACGAAGTGTCCCAGCGCTGAAAGTGTGGACGAGACGCGACAAAAGGTACTGAGATTCCTTTTGCGAGAAACGTCACAGGAGTTTTGACGTTTCCGACTTCGGGAGTCAGAACCGTGTGGGTCGAATGGGCCGGCGAAGCGCACAGCGACAATTCGCCGCTCACACTCAGACCCGTTGCTGGCTCACCTGCGGGATTACCACAAGATGTCGTCCGCTTTCACACCTTTACAAGCATCGTGGTTGCATTGGGTGGAGAATTCGAAGACCCGATTGCCAACCGAGGACAGGGAACATTTCAAACCGCCATTGCCCTTTATGAGGGAGGATACGATGTGTATATGCACGACGAGGATGATGTGAACGGTCAAGGCTTCGGTGCGGTTTATGATGAAATCGTTACGGCGATTAGAGCTCGCGGGGTCGGAGGTGTCGCGGTATTCGGATATAGCCATGGTGGTGGGTCGACTTTCGATTTGGTCAATCGGCTGGTTCTCGACCGCGACGCCGGCAGGATCGTCGCATTTACCATTCCATTTAGTGCGTATGTGGACGCTGTTACAACCGGTAGCGTAACGCAGGAAAATCGGCGTCCGCCGTCCATGTACCACGCGAATTACTACCAACGGGGAACAGAGGCGGACTTTTTCCTAGACGGTGGACCAATTCCTGCGGCTGAAGCGCCTGCTGCTACAACCTTTCAACTCGACGTGGAAACCAGGCCATGGGGGCTTAACACAGTTCACTTGGAAATCGACGACCTCGCTCAGGTCATTACCGGTATTCACGCACTCCTCGTACCACGAGTCGCCAGGTAGTTACAAGTGCCCAAAGAACCTTTCTTGATATCTTCCGAGTGTTCGTTATAGGAGAACCTTCCATGTCGCGTGCGTTGCCCTGCGTTTGCGTGCTGATCTTGAATTTGTGCATCAGTGTGGCCATCGGCGAGGAACGGGATTTGAAGCTCGTGCCGAACGCAGATTTGCAGAAGGCGATTTCCGTCGCATTATCCAGCGGTGACAACTTTGCGCTGAGCCCCGCGCTCAAAAGCGTCTTAGATCTCACCGAGGGGAAGCCAGAACGCCTTGTGCCAGAGTTGCTTTTTTATGTCACACAGTTCGAACCGGGTGATTCTGGCGAGCGTCTGAAGCGTAAGGCGGCGTTCCTCCTCATGGTGAATCGTTTGGACATTTCGGAACATCCTGTGATGGTGGCCCTGGTCCCCTATTTAGATTCTTCTGACAAAGTGGTGCGCGAGACTGTCGGAAAGCTTCTCACCGTTTACGAGGACACCTCGCACAACCGCCCGCCTGATTTCGCGAACTTTGGTGGGCTTCTTGAATCTAGTTTTCGACAGACTGGAGAGCCGCCCACCGGACTTGTCCGTCACATGTACGAGGCTCACCCGCCTGCGGCGCTCGATGAACTGCTTCCACATTTGCGACTCCCGGAAGACCGCAAAGACGTACGAGTGATACGACTGGCGGAGCACACGGTGGCCGACGTGTTGTGGAGGCTTGAGCACAACTTCATGGACGAAGCGCAAGTTCGCGCGGCTGCCTCTGAGCATTTGAGGATACTGGCAAGTAGCAAGCATTGGTGGGTGCGGTGTTATCCCGCCTATATCATGAAGGCGTATCCTGTTCTGCGAATTGAGGAGATCGTACAACTTCTCAAGAAGGATACGCACAAAGCCGTGTCAGGAGCTGTGCAATTCACAGAGCTGCCGTAGCGCCGGAAAGTCACCATGTCAGGAAGTGGAAATAAAACCGCCCCGGACATGCCCTGCTTAATGTCTCGGGCGGGGAAGGAGACGGCCGGTAGACCGTCAGTCCTTTCCACGGCTATCGCTCACTCCACGCTACCAGGACTGGTTGGCTGACTTCGTCGAGATCACGCGGCATCGGCACCAGTAGCAGGAACAGTCGCAGGTCGTCTTGATTGTCGGCCGAGTGCGTGTCGATCTCTTCGGCTCGCAAGCCGCCCAGATGCGACAGCACGCGCGGGTCTTTGCGTGTGGTCGCAACGATTCGCAACCAACTCGGCAGCCGATCCAACCGACTGGCCAGCAGGTTGACGATGGTTCCCGAACCGGGCGGAGCCAGCAGCGCTTCATCCAGCGCATCAATCAAGATGTATCGCGGCCCACCGCTGGGAGCTGGCAGGCGTTCGAGCGGCGTGAAGACTCCGGCTTCCAACGCGCTGCCGGGGTCCGATTCGCACTTCTCGTTGGTGAGCGCGTCTTGCAACGTCGGGTCATGTTGCAGCAGGTCCGCGTAGCCTTCGACTTTTGAGGCGATCATCGCCGCGAGACTGCGCACGAACCGGCCCGGCTTGAGCGTTTCGCCGTGGTCCCACTGGCAACAGTGATACGCCAGCACTTGCCCGTCGGGGTTGCGATGCACCAGCTCGGCGACGATCGCCGACTTGCCGACTCCGGGGTCTCCCTTGATGAGCAATGCTCGCTCCCGACCGGACGCCGCACGCCACGCATCCAACTTGTCGAACAGCCACTGCCGTCCGCAAAAGTCGGAACGCTTGGCGTGCAGGAACGACGCGAAGTCGAACGGATTGAGTTGATGATGCCACGAGCGATACCGCTTCTCGCCTCGCAGCGCTGAGTGGATGCCGCCGACCAACCGCTTCAACCCGGCGCGGTACTGGTCGTCGGAGTCCTGCCACGCTCGCAGATCAACGTAGTCGAGATGAAAGATCGCCAACGGCGGCTCGCACGTTTGAGCCATCACCGGCACGATCGGTTGCGGCGGAGGCTGAAACAACGCGAACGCGATCTCTCCCAGACAGACGCTATCGACTTGATCAGGACTGCGACGATCGCGCGTCGTGCGGACTGAGTGCGGCGTCATCACGGCCACGACGACCTGAGCCGCTCGCAATCCATCCACGATCTCGGTTTGCCAGTCCTGCCCGGAACGAATCTCACGCGTGTCGCGCCACACATCGAATCCAGCAGCCGCCAGATCCACGCACAGCCGGTCCACGAACTCCGAGGCATCGCGTCGGCCATAACTCAAAAACACGCGCGGCTTGGTGGTCGGTGTTTCGGCAGCGACGACTGCGGCCGGCGCGACGGTGATCAGTCCGACGCCGTCTTTGTCTTTCGCCAAGTCGTCGAAGATCAGGTCTTCACGCACTCGTGCCAAGAGTTCTTTGTCACCTCCGACGGCAGCCAACAGCTCGCTGTTCTTTGCTCGGCCTTGAGCGGTCAACAGGGCCAAGACCGCCGCTCGCGCTTGCTCAAACGTCATGGCTGTTTCGCTCAGAGCTGTTCGTTATCGAAATCGGGAACTGGCGTCATACACGGTCAACATGATGACCCGGTTGGTTCACCATGACCAGCGGCTAGTGTCACGCCCAAGAAATAGCCGACCATTCAAAGTCGCGACGACTTGAGTGCTTCCTCTGTGTCCCCTGTCGCTTCCGCAACCCAAGTGACTCTGGCAATCGGGGCTCGCCGCCTTTCATCCGCGGTTCGGCTTTGCCATCCGCGGTCAGTCTTCCCCCAAAGGCTGCCCGCGGATGGCAATGCCGAACCGCGGATGAAGAACAGCAATGACCTTCCACTTCGACCAACGATTCTTGCAGAGGCACGACTCGATACAGGAATACGCGATGGCGCTCTCGGTGCCGAAAATCGTCTTAGAGGCTATCCGAAAAGTCGACCTGACCTAACCGAGGAAAACAACTACTGTTAGACCGTCATCAAGCAAAGGAGTGCAACGCCATGACGGAACCGCGAACCGCGTCGAGAAAAGCCTATCCCAG
>JBJXEX010000383.1:0-5196 GCA_046156195.1 Planctomycetaceae bacterium
CGGGAATGAACCTGACGCTCAGCGGTTTCACAAATGCCACGCTCACAGGCGGCGCGGGGAACGATCTCTTCACCGTCAGCGCTTGGACTGGCTCGGCAACTCTGAACGGCGGCGGCGGCACAAACACGATCGAGTCCACCAAAGAAGCCGACTTCACGCTGACCAACTCCGAACTGCAAGCGTCCGGTTCCCTGCCCGTGTCGCTGAGCAATTTCACGGTCGCCAAGCTCTCTGGCAAATCGGGAAACAACCGCTTCGTGGTCAGTGATTGGACCGGGACCGCGATGCTCACTGGTTCCGGCGGGACCGATCAACTCGTCGTCCAGCGCGATGTCGCGAACATCGCGCTGTCAAAGTCCACGCTGGAAACCACGGGCTATGGCCTGTTGACTCTGACCACCATCGAAGACGCGCAGCTCACGGGCGGCGCGGGCGACAATGTCTTCTCGGTCAGCGACTGGGCGGGGATCGGAACTCTGACCGGCGGAGGCGGCTCGGACGTGATCATCGGGTCCAGCACTCAATCCAAAGCCCAGTTCACGCTGACGGAAATGCAATTGATCATCACGCAAACGACCGCCTCAAAGAGTTCGACCATGCAGATCGTCAGCATGGAGTCGGCGCAGCTCATCGGCGGCGCGTCCAACAATGTCTTCACCATCAGTGGCTGGAATCACGCCGCCGACATCCAGGGACAAGGCGGCACGGACCAAGTCAACGCGATCCGCGACACCGACATGACGCTCACCAACACCGCCTTGGCCGCAGTGGGATTTGTGACGTTGACGCTGGACTCCGTTGAAACAGCGAATCTCAGCGGTGGCAGTTCCAACAACCTGTTGGACGCGGCGGGATTCACGCTGGGGGCGGTGACGCTCCAAGGTGGTAACGGCCACGACACCCTGTTGGGCGGCACGGGTAACGACGTGCTCTTGGGTGGCTCGGGCGACGATTCAATCGTGGGCAACGCCGGCCGAGACCTGCTGATCGGCGGCACCGGAACCGACTCGCTGGAAGGGGGTGCCGGAGATGACCTTCTCATCAGCGGCACCACCTCGCACGACAGCGACGATGCCGCCTTAATCAGAATCATGGCCGAATGGACTCGCGCGAGCACCTTTGCCCAACGAACGTCTCGGCTCATCAACGGCGGCGGTAAGAACGAGCAAACGAAGCTCAACAACTCGACTGTGCAAAACGACTCAGGTGCCGCGGATGTGCTCACCGGTGGTTCCGAAACCGATTGGTTCTTCGAATCGAGCAACGACATCGTCGTGAACTTCAACGCCGGTCTGTTGGAACTCAAGACGCCAATCCAAGGCCCATGAAGACGCGATCATTCGCGCGTGGTCGTCATGTGGTGATGAGCGTCACAACGAATGCCGAGCGTCGGCGGTTCGCAGTTCTCGCCTTGCGTGTACTCGCGACAATTCATGCCTGCGACCGCGACGGGGGCGGCTTTGTACACGGCAGACTAGTCCGCAGACCTTGCTCGTCGGATCGAACAATCAGCTCAATGGCACTGGCTTGACCGGCGGCCACAAGCTCAACGGCAACGACGGAGCCACACAAACGGTCTTCGCCGACGCCGACATCGACTCGCTGACCGGCAGCCAGGGCACCGACCTCTTCTGGGCCAACCTCGTCGCCGACAACGGCGGAGCCATCGACGTCTTGATGGACAAAGCCAACAACGAATCGGCCAACGACAGCGACCTGTAGCCGACTCGCGGGCGAGGCGTCTCGCGTCGTTCCGACGCGAGACACCTTCGCTGACTGATCCGCGTCACAGAAATTAGCCGCGCGGCGCTAGCCCCGGTTACACGGTTTGAACCGGGGCTAGCGCCGCGCGGCTAATTTTCGGAATGCGGATGACTGTGTTTGTTGGCAGCCGAACGATCGGCTCAATCCCCCATCAGACCTTTGGCCAGACGATTGAGCGCTTCGTTTTCGATCTGCCGGACTCGCTCACGGGTCAGCCCCAGCGACTCGCCGATTTCCTTCAGCGTCTTCGGTTCGGAATCATCAAGGCCAAATCGCATTCGCAGGATCGTCGCTTCGCGCGGGTCCATCGTCTCCAGCATGTGGAATTCGTCGTTTGGATGTCGCGAACTAGTGATTTGCGTTCATGATCTCGGCACTCGGTTAAACGCAATCAGTCTGACGCCATAAGTTTCGATCAGCGCGGATTGTATTTGAAACAATGATTCCAGAAGTTGCTTTGGTGTCTGCCGTTGTGTTTGAACCAAAGATATTTCGTTTCTCGAAACCAGAATGTCGCCGTCGATACCTTTGATGCTCATTCTGCACGATGTTGGGTTCGAGTCGTAATCCACGGTGATCCGGTCGTCATCCAGATTCTCGATTCGATCAATCAACGCCGTAACGTCAACGCGACTAAACGGCGAGAATTGAACGGTATCAAACGTCTTGTCGAACACGGCCTCGAACTCATCAGTCAAGACTGAATCCGGCTCTCTGATCTCTGAGACCTGCCGATGCCAAATGACTTCTGACGGATCATCCGGGTTCAACGAAACCGAAATCGAATATGTAAAGGTCGGTGTGATAATCGACCCAGTACCATCACCGGGATTCGCAACGTCGATGTCGATCCGTTTGAATCGAAATTGCTTGCGCAGAGCATCCGCAAACTTCTGTAAGTCTTCCGCGAGTTCTGTGGAAGCAATCCTCACGACAAAAGCTTCCGTGGCACTGGTCACTGCGTCAGGGACTCGATTGGATTTCGTGAATCCAGAAAGACTCCGCACCCCGGCGCTCCGCTGACCGATGAACGCCACTCGTTTGACCTGACCCTCGTGTGGGTTTGCGGCCGCATTTCGTTTTGCAAGCACGCTTGTCAGGTCTGCTAATAAAAAGTTGCCCGTGCTTGACCCGTACATCCACGGCGTTTGGTCCTTCTTGTCCGTGTAATCGAGGCGAAGTGTTTGGGACATTGCTCGTTGCAGGTAGTTTTGCAACGAGGCCGAAGTCAGCAACACTCCGTTCTCAAGAGCGGTTGGTGCATTTCCCTTAAAGGCTTCGATAAGGTTAAACGTCCACGCTCCGTGTTTGTTATGACGACTCGGCCAAGACGATTGTCCGGATTTGCACGCAGCGAAACAGACGCAATGCTTGCTCGACTTGAAGAACTCGATTAACTCGTCGTCGGTTAAGTCACCGTAGAGGCTGCGCATCTCTTCCCCAGCGAGCAATCCGCTTTCGCATGAATCAAAAAACATCGCGATCTTCTTGCAACTGGAGTTACGAAGTTGCTGAAAAAGAGATTGCAGCGCGATGCTTGTGCCGACTGGGTCAGATAACTGAGTGTCGTGGCAGGTAAGGTAGTTGAAACCAAGTTTGGAGAAGCCGTGACCCGCGTAATAGAGAAAGAATACGTCATTCGCGGTGAGGGAGTTAATCGTAGTCTTCGCTTTTGATTCGATAATCGACTTGGTTGCGTTGCCATCGATAAGTACGAGCTGATTGGCGGCGTCAAATCCATGCTCTTTGAGCGTCTCACCGAATTCTTCCGCATCAGCTTTCGCATATTTCACGGCGCGGATGCCTTTGTCGTTGTAGTCTTCAACTGCAATGAGCATTGCCACGTTCATGGCTTAGATACTCCTAATCTTTTGCTGATTACCGACAGGACTGATGACGTCTGTTGCCGAGCGAAAGACATGGTCCTCAAACAAGCGGCTTCCACTGATCCGCATTTCCGATGAAAACTGCGAGGTCGTTGAAAGCCAAAAGCCCGGCTTTTTCAAAAAGCCGGGCTTCGTCATCACGCAATCAATTCGTGGAATGTGGAGCTGACGATCTTCGTTTGTTGGAAGACGAGCGATCGGCTCAATCGCCCATCAGACCTTTGGCGAGTCGGTTGAGGGCTTCGTTCTCGATCTGCCGGACGCGCTCACGGGTCAGTCCCAGCGACTCGCCGATTTCCTTGAGCGTCTTCGGTTCGGAATCGTCGAGGCCGAATCGCATCCGCAAAATCGTCGCCTCACGCGGGTCCATCGTCTCCAGCATTTTGTAGACGTGGGTGAGATTGTCGGTCTCGACCATCTCGGCTTCGGGGCCTTTCTGCCGTTGATCGGCCACCATTTCACTGAGCGACCAACCGCTATCGCCTTGCTCGGTCTGCGGTGTCGAGTTGTAGAGCTGAATCGCCTTCTTGACGATTCGCAGCTTCTTCAGCGGCACCTCCAGCAACTTCGCGACCTCTTCGGGGGTGGGCGGTCGGCCAAGCTCGTCGGTCAATTGAGCCGTCGCGCGTCGCCACTTTGAGAGCAGTTCGACCATGTACGCCGGAACGCGAATCGTCTTGGCCGAGTTCACCAGTGCTCGCTTGATTGACTGCTTGATCCAGTAGCTGCCGTAGGTGCTGAACCGCGTATTCATGTTCGGATCGAAGCCCTCGACCGCGCGGAGCAGTCCCAGGTTTCCTTCCTCAATGAGGTCTTGCAGCGGCAGCCCCTTGTTGGTGTAGGCCCGGGCGATGTTGACCACCAGTCGCAGGTTCGCCCGCACCATGCGGTCACGAGCGGCACTGTCACCTTCGTGGATGGCGTTCGACAAATCTTTTTCTTCTTGAGCCGTTAGCAACGCCGTTTCGTTGATCTCACGGAGGTAGGTCTCCAACGGGTTTTGAACTCGAGACGAAAGGCGGCGGCGAGGAGTCGTCGTAGTAGGCATGTAAGTCCTGCGGTCTTCTGGTTTGAGTGACGGGACAGTGCAGGGCCAAGCGTTGGATTCGAGCCACCAACGCGGCAAATGCGGGCCTCTTCCATCCGGGCTCCGGCCGAACCGAGCCAACGCACATCGCCTCCATGCGTAAATCCAAGAGACCTATCGTCGCGCTCACGCGGGCTTCTCAAAGCGAACGGCTTCGGTAGACCGGATCAATCACACCGACGAGGCAATCCGAGCAGTCGTAGCGGAGGCATCGGATGCTCTGGCACCCCTCCCGCTTTGACACGCCGCCAGAGTTCGTCGCGACGGGAACAATCGGCGCGACCGATGAAGTTGGCCTCAACGCAGCAACCGGACCATTCGTTGATACCTCTCGCGGTCATTGATGAGACATTTCGTTTAACCCCAATACCGTTCGGTTAGTGTCGCCGTGAGCCGTCGGCGCTAGCCTCGGGCCTTTGTTTCTCGGACTTTGTTAGTGTTCGAAGCCCGAGGCTAGCG